>CAYQXO010000024.1:0-26195 GCA_964421495.1 uncultured Balneolaceae bacterium
GCGACGATATAATACAAGCCTCCTCCTGCCGCAAGGCGGGGGGAGGTTTTTTTATAGATTGTGATTCAATAGTCAAAAAATTTTGAATAGAAAGTCCCATATCTTAGTGACTATATTTTTGTTACTTTCTATGAAGGAGGGTGAAACTCCCGAAACAATTTTATAACTCTGAAAAAAAGATTTCTCGCTATGTCCATATCCAGAAAATCATTTCTAAAGATTTCGGCCGGTACTGCAGCCTTTTCCATGCTGCAACCCGGCAAAGCATTTTCCAGCTTTTCGTATAAAGACGCACCAATCATAGAAAAGATCACGGTGTTAAGGGTGCCGGGACAATTTTACCGGTCCATTGCCATGAACGCGTATGATAAGCGGCCAAAAGGGCAGGCGGGTACCTCGCGACTCGCACGCATTGTACTATCCGACGGCACGTACGGTCTGTCGGTGTTGGGATATACGCAATTTGGAGGGATGGATGATAAAGTGAAAAAAGGCCTGAAAGAGTTGATCGGAACCAATCCCTTAAAATTTTACGACTGGCAGGGCGATACCATCACCGGCGTGGCCGATTCGTATAAGTCGATACTCTCTGATGTGGATTATGCCTTTTTCGAAACCGCCTTGCTGGACGTTATCGGTAAAATAAAGCAAAAACCGGTATGGGCCCTGTTTGGCGATTCCCGGCGAGAGGGAATCGATGCGTATGACGGAACCCTGTATTTCAAGGATGTTGAGCTGGAAACAGGACCTGAAATCATCGGGGAGCTGGCCCACCGCATCAAGGAAGATGGGTACAAGGCGATCAAGATGAAAGTCGGCCGACCCAACAAGTGGATGAAAGGACGCAAGGGACTTGAACGGGATATTTCCTCTTTTGTCGCTGCCCGGGAGGCCGTGGGCGAAAATTATAATCTGATGACGGACGCCAATAACGGTTATGGAGATCACTTTGACTGGGGTGTTGAATTTTTAAAAGCGACAATCCCCCACGATATGTATTGGATGGAGGAGTTGTTCCCGGAAGATGAACAACGCTACAAGAAGCTGTTTAAAGAGTTAAATGCCGTTAATGACGGAGTTCCCATTGCGGAAGGGGAGAATTCCGTATGGTCGGGAAATGCCGCGATTGGTACGATAGAGGAATACCAGCCCTGGTTCGAGCAGGATTTATTTGACTTTATTCAACCGGACCTGCGTTCGGTGGGCTTTACCAACTGCATGAAAATTGCGGATATGGCCCAGGAGTCCAACGTGTCACTGGTTCCCCATAACTGGCAGTGCGAGATGGGGAAATTAATGAATATTCACCTGTGTAAAGCGCATCCCAATGTAGAATGGGTGGAAGATGATCGATATGAGAACTTTGCCATTGAATCGGGTCAATATTTACTCCGTGACGGCAAATGGTATGCCCCCGATGAACCCGGCTGGGGGATTACCCTTAGCGACCATTACAGCCGTTTTAAGAAAATGCACGAGGAGACCGTCATTGAGTAGTGGATGGTACCTGGATAAGACGTACGTGATACATCTAACGGTTAAAAATCATTTATCCGGTATATGGCTGCATCATATACCGGATATTTTATTTAAATTGCTGTTATCAAAAGAAAATATATGATATTTTCAATGATATTTACACTTATTTTGATTAATATTTAATATTCTAAAATGTAAGAACTTTAATTTATACACTGGATAGATTCAGCAATCTATATCCTGGATCCCAAAATACTCACTTCTAAACCACGGGAACTATTTATGCGTATCGAGATACTGAATTTTAAAATGGCGTTGGCTACGCTGATGGTGTTTAGCTTCTTTTCACTGCAACTCGCGAGTGCGCAGGAACAGATCGGTGGTCCCTACGAAGCGGATTCGGCGACCATGCTTTTGATGCACTTCGACGGCAATCTGGAAAATGTGTCGGATTCTTCGGATAACGGTACCTCATTCGGGAATGTCAGTTTTTCTCAGCCGCCGAAGGAAACGTTGGGTCAGTCGGCGCGAATAGAAAATGATGCGCCGTCCGACTCTTCCTTTATAACCGTACCGCATACAGAGCATCTCAGCCTGACGGAGAATTGGACGATCGAGGGTTGGATCAATATTTTTACCTTTGGTACCGGGTCGGACAGCTACAAGTGGGTGCCCCGCCTGCTGAATAAACCGGGAGAGGATGCATTTTTTACGGGAAACTATTACATGGAGATGTGGGGCAGTTCCCGTTATTTCAAACAAGGGTACCACACGACGGCCTCCGGAAGCGGGGATTGGATAGAGGTGGATTCGCCCTCCAACCTGATGGAAGTGGGCAAATGGTATCACTGGGCCTATATCCGGGATCACGACAATAACGTTCTCATTTCCGTGATTCATGAGCTGCAGGGGGATGGCAGCATGGAGCGTAAATTTTTCGGCGTCAATCCGTATGACCCCATATCGGAAAGTCCTCCGCTGACCAATACCAACGATTTGCATATCGGTTTTGCCGGCGGCGGAACTGATTCCTTCCTGGATGGCTGGGTGGATGAAATTCGAATCAGCAATGTGGTTCGAAACTTTGAGATTCCCCCCGTATTTACGTCGGTGACGGAATTGGGTAATCGGGAAACGGGATCTGACTACCCGGTGAACGTAGAGGCGTACAAGCTGGGTCAGAATCAGCAGGTTGAGGAAGTTAAGGTGCATTATAGCGTTGATGACGGCGACTGGCAGGAAACAGTGCTCGCCGACGAAGGCGATCGTGCCTACGGCGGATCGATTCCACAGCAAAGTATCGGATCCATGGTTGACTATTACTATTCGGCTACCGGAACGGACGGGTTGACGGCGTATTTTCCCAATACGGCGGTGGAGGATTCCTCCTATATATCGTTTGGCGTCGTAGACCCGCAATCGCAAACGTTGAGCCTGTCGTTTGAAGAGGGAAGCGGCGCTCCGGCGGATAGTTCCCAATACGGGAATACGGTTGAACTGGCGGGGAATGCAACCTATAGTGAAGATGCCATGGCCGGCGGTTTTGCGCTTGAATTGGATGGCGATTCGAGTTATGTGGTTTCTGAATCGCCCTATTATTCCAGCGAAACGATGCAGGTTGAAATGTGGTTCAAACCCGATTCGCTGCAAGACAATGAAACGCGACTGGCTATTAACGTGGGAGATCCCTGGTGGCAGTCCAATTTCGAGATCAAGTTCCGCAGTACCGGTTTGATGTCGGGCGGATCGTACGTCCCCGGTATAGAGGATCCCACCCCTTATATTATGGATGAGATGATCCTGGACAGTGCGGCCACGCCGAATGAGTGGAACAAAATTGTATACCAGGTAAGCACGGATTCGGCTACCGTACAACTGTATAACAGGAATGAGGAATTCGTGGACGGGATGGTTTTCCAGCTGGGTGACGGAAACTTACCGGTTCTGACGCAGGGCCCGCTCTATATTGGCGGTGTGCCGACGAGTGACACGCCTTATTTCGACGGGCTTATAGATAATGTGCGGGTATACAACTACGCAAAAGATGATCTGTCCGTCGGGACTTCTATTGAGGATCGGACCGATGATCGACCGAGGCAGGTATATCTCGGCGAAAACTATCCGAATCCGTTTAACCCGACTACGACTATTCACTTCAGTCTCCCGGCCGCACAGGATGTAACCTTGACCGTGTACGATGTACTTGGTCGCGAGGTAGCTACCCTGGTCGACGGGGTCAGACAGCCGGGCAGCCACCAGGTGACCTTTGAGGCGCACGGTATGTCAAGCGGCGTCTACCTCTACAAGCTGGAAACGCAAAATCAAACCCGAACCAGGAAAATGTTGCTTGTTAAATAACAAGCATGGTCTATCGTATGACGCCGGGAGTCCGACAGACTCCCGGGATGCAGGCATTAAAGCCCCCTTTTCAACACGCGGGGAGGGGTCTGAAGCACTTGAGTTGTTCGGCATAAAGGCCAAAAATGTATATGCTCTACATGCCGGTATCTTGGACTTGTCCTTTTTAAAGCAACGACCCGCTGAATTTCTCTGGCTAAAGACCCCTCCCCGCGTGTTGAAAAGGGGGCTTTAAAGGGTGGTTTGAACTGATTGTATAGTAAAAACTGCATTTTTCCGGGCGATTCACAAATACGCCACAGATTTCTTTTTCGGCTGTGTCTGCCATGGCACAGCCGAATTTATATTAGCGTCTGCGGTGGTTTACGTATTGCACAAAAGAAAATGATGTCACAAGTATGAAACAATTTATCGGCAAACTGCCTCTGGTACATATCAATTTTCGGGCAGTCAGGGATTCTGTACGTTCAATAATAATTCTATTAACGGGAATTTTCTTCCTTGTTTTTTTCCATTCCGATATGCAGGCCCAGGAACAGGTTAGCCTTGACTGGAAGGTACACGATGTAGGCAAGGTACGACAGGTTGTTACCAACCACGGGGCTTTGTGGCGAGGGGCGACGAGTTATCCGGGACTCCTGTACAGCGAGTTTCCGCCCGGCAGTTTCGAGGAGCATATCGGGGAAGCCGGCCTGTGGATCGGGGATGTTACCGCACGGGGAGATACTCTCGTCTCGGTGGCGGACAGTTGGAGTTCTCCGTTTGAATTTTACCCGACCGGGGCGCCCTGGGATACGGTTCAGGTCGTCCGACAGGGAGATACCGTGGATATTCCTTATTTGACGACGGATGAATATACGGCGTTGTCCGACCAGGATTTCATCGTTCGCTATAACGATTATGGCTCCGCCAGCCTGCAGGTAGCCAATCACAACCCCTTGTACCTGGAAATCATTGAACGCAGCTATGCCTGGAGTTCGCCGCCGCTGGATGAATTTATTCTATTTCGATACCAGGTGATGCCCGTGAAAAATGACCTGGACAGCGCCTATGTCAATTTCTTTATGGACGCCAATGTAGGTTGGCGTACGCAGGGATGGGATTTCGCCCTGGACGACTACTCCACCTACGACGCGGATACCCATACCGGGTACGGACGGGATGCAGAGGGGGGACCCGACGGCAACGCTGTCAGCGATATTGCCAATCGCATATACCTGCCGGAAAATGTCGATGAAGAGCAGCTTGACTGGAGATTTTATTGGTATTCGGGTCAGGGTACAGGCGGCGTACCGGGACGCGATGCCCAGCGATTCCAGAATATGTCGAGCGGCATTATTCAATCGGACCAGCAAAGGCCGGTAGGAGCCCAGTATTCCATTAGTTTCGGACCCGTTTCAGTAGCCGTGGGCGATACCCTCGATTTCTTTATGGCACAGGTTTATGGGGAGGGCGAGGAAAGAATGCAAAATAATCTGGACCTGGCTGATTTTGTGATCGAACGCGATTTTCAGCTCCCCTCGGCTCCGCCTTCTCCCCGGGTGGAAATAACAACGAGAAACCGCGAGGTGGAAATTAAGTGGGGAAACCGGGCCGAATCCTATCGCGATCCCAATCGCTCGGACAGCGTGGAGCAACCTTTTGAAGGATACCGGGTTTACAAGAGTACGAATAGTCGATCCGGACCGTGGACGCTCCTGGCGGAATATGATAGGGAGGGGAACGAGTTTGGACAGAATACGGGGATTAAACGAGATTATCTGGATAGCGGTTTGATGAATAACGTGGAATACTATTATGCGGTGACCGCGTTTTCAAAGCCGGATACCGTGTTGGGTTTTCCTTCCCAGGAAACCAGCACGCGTTCCAACTCCATCGAAGTGGTACCCGGAACGGAACCTCCGGATGACGTGGGAGAAGTGGCGGTCGTGCCGAATCCCTATCGCGGAGATATGGATTACAATTCGATGGCCCCGCCGTGGGAGCGACCGCCCGAGACGCGAGAGCGTTGGCTGGAGCAGGATCGCCGCATTCAGTTTATTCGCCTTCCCACCGAATGCACGATCAAGATTTATACGCTTTCGGGTCGGCTGGTGGAAACCCTGGAGCACAACGATCCGCAAAAGGGATTTGAGAACTGGAATTTAACCAGTAACGTCAACCAGGCAGTTGCCAGCGGCATTTATTTGTTTACCGTGAAAAATCATGAGAATGGAAATACCCAGACCGGAAAATTTGTAATCATTAAATAAGAATATGTATTTTAGCGCATTAAAAATTAAATATAATCAAGAAGAAGACGCACCTTCACTAAACCTTTTATAACACTAGTTTTATATGAACAATTATACAGCATTTCAGGCCGGTTATCTCGGAATTTTTGTCGCAGTAATACTTTTAGGATGGCTCGGTGGACCGGAGCAGGTCCTGGCCCAGGACGATTCGGAGTCGGCAGTATTGAGAGGACTCGTCTACGATTCGGACGGTAATGTAAATGAAAAAACACCTCCGCAAGTAACATTTACCGCTTTTCTGAATGAGAATGCGGATACGGTCTTAATCGAAAATGCTCCTCGCTGGGACGGCGGTGAAGAGAACATTG
This sequence comes from uncultured Balneolaceae bacterium, assembly GCA_964421495.1. Taxonomy (GTDB): domain Bacteria; phylum Bacteroidota; class Rhodothermia; order Balneolales; family Balneolaceae; genus CAJXOW01. The sequence goes on from CAYQXO010000024.1 coordinate 6,440, forward strand.
AGGGTCAGGGCTCTTTTCGGTTACAGGTTGGTAATTTCCCAGGCCTGACACCGGGTGATTCGGTTCATTTGCGTTTTACCGATAATGAGGTCGGGGAGCAGGCGACCTATAGTGCGAAAGTCGACACCTTGCCGTGGGACAGCCAGGAAAAGAACCCTTTCGCATCCATTGACCTGCAGCAGGTGGATCTTCCCGCTCGTCCGGTTAATGTATCGCTCTCCATTAATGATGGTAACGACCACACCATAAGCTGGAACGCGGAATCCGGACTCGAGTATGTGGTTTTCCGCCGCACGCTCCAGGACACGCTTGAGGATGGACAGTCAAGGAATTTATACGCCCGCGTTTCCGGGTTTCTGGATGGGAGTTCGTTTACCGACACCGACACCGATCAAGCTGAAAATTATGCGTATATCGTATATGCACGAAATAACCAGGGAATATTGAGTTCCCATTCTCCGGAAGTATTCCAGCTCCCCCGGGTTAGCAACCTTACCGTCAGCGAGAGAACGGCCACCAACATAGCACTGGATTGGGACCCGTACGATCCCGCGGTCGGACAACTGGGGGGATACCAGGTCTATCGCCGCACGGAAGATGGAAGCTTCGGAAACCCAATTGCCTATACCGGGCCGGAGACGGAGTACCGGGATACCCGCCTGGAACCGGGAACCACCTATTTTTATAAAATTGAAGCGCGGGATCAACGCCAGAATTTCTTCGGGTCCTCGTCCGAAACGTCAGTTACCACCGAGTCCTCCGTTGACGGTTATTATCAATACGCCAACGTCAAAATGGCGGCCATGATCTATAAGAATATCAATGGAAATACGATTACAGACGAAAAGGTGGAAGACATTAAACGCCAGTATGAAGTGGCGCGCGAATTTTACTGGCGCAACTCGGAAATGAGGTTCAACGTAGAGATCGATTATTACATAATTGAGTCCAATCAGAGTTTCAGCGAACCCAACGTCAATAATGTGGCTGACCAACTGAAGCAGCGGGGAGTCTATAATACGCAGTATGACCTTGTTTTTTCGGCCTGGCCCATACAATCGGGGTACTGGTCGATCGGGACGGGGGCGAATTTGAGTCTTCCGGGTCCGGATAGAACCACCGGCTTCGCGCAGACCCAGCATCCTTGCGGTACCGGGGTGGTGTGGCCGGGTGAGCCTGACCTGGATTACTGCTTTACCTGGATCTTTATCCATGAAAATCAGCACACCATTGACGATATGTATCGCCGTAACGGACATCCCGAGATGGCACACGGTGACCTGCCGCAGATATTTAACGAACCGGCCGGTTCTCATCTTGATTTCCAGGCACGTATGTTTCGTGTGTTTGACAATTATCTGGGGCTTGGAAACAGGTGGGGAGATATTATAGAAGTGGCCGATGCCGACGGAGACGGAATGCCGGATGACGACTCCCGCGTGCCGCTGGACGAGCAGCAATTTGGTACCGATCCGCATGATCCGGATTCTGACGGGGACGGTCTGAGTGACCGGGCCGAGGCGATTAACGGTATCTATGGGGGAAGTGACCCGCTGCAGGCTCACAGTGATTCCGATTCGCTGGCTGACGGTGAAGATCCCTATCCCCGCTATAATATTAAAAGCTATATCAAAAAGCTGCCGGACAGTGTTTCCATCCAGGTGGATGGTGAGCTGGACGACTGGAATGGGCTGGATACCCGGGTGAGCTCGGGGGTATCCTATGTGGAGAACGGCGATCAGTACGAGCCGGAAGTCCAGATGGCATGGAACGAGGATCGTTTGTATATCGGTATGAACCTGGAGGATATCGGAATTCCTGAATTTCGATTCGAGTTTGAGGGCGACGGTCGGTGGCACGGTGCCGGAAATACCCGCATGAGCGTGAACCTTTCCCAGGGAACGTTCAGCCAGTTTCGTAGCTGGGACGCCCGGGAAGAGGTGCGGGAATTCAGCGACAATAACCCGGACGACGATCATCCGGGGGGCGGAATGTGGGATAATAATCCGGATTACCAAGAGGAATTTCAGCGCCGGGTTTTTCATGAAGGTGGAGTTGATCTGGAAGTGAATCTCGACTTTCCCAGGGTTCAGCTCGAGATGAGTATACCGCGCAACTCGACGGCCGGTTTGAACTTGGTGGCCGGCGACTCGCTGGGCTGGAATATCAATTACGGCAAAGTGAATGACAAGCCGGGGAACTGGGCGACCACCTTTGACCAGTATCGTTTTGTGTACTTTAACCTGATAGATCGGATGGCTACTCCGGCTGACAAAGAGCCGGAATTGGCGCGTTCGTTTACCCTGAACCAAAACTATCCGAATCCGTTCAACCCGACAACGCAAATACAATACGCCGTTCCGAAGGGACAGGAAGTCAGTCTGAAGGTGTATGACGTGCTGGGCAGAGAAGTGGCAACGCTGGTGGATGGATTCAGGGAAGCGGGTCGCCATACGGCAACGTTTGATGCCGCCCACTTGTCGAACGGTGTCTACCTCTACCGGTTGGAGTCCGCCGGCCAAACGAAGACGCGAAAGATGATGCTCATGAAGTAATCCACGAAGCCTGTCAGCGCTGCGCTCAGAGCGAAGCGTCAACTGCGCCGGCAATCCAAGCGATCCTGCCGGTGAGATTCACTCGCAGTGCACCGAGCGTTAGCGATTCCCGCGTTAGCGAAATTCGGACTGGGTCGCTTACAACTTAAACGGAGAGGTTACTCGCAATGCCGGTAGCTTCTCTATACCCATTACCTAAATACCTATACTTTGCTACGATACATTCCCGGCATCCTGATTTTTCTGCTGCTGCCTTCCCTGCTTATGGGACAAAATTATCTGTCGGATCTTTCGGCGAGGGCCGATGATCCACTCTACACGACGTATGCCGCTCCCATGCATCGTTCCCAGTTTGTGCTGGATGAAGGATACCAGTTTAGATTCTACGAAGCGCTGAACGGGATCGATTTCGAAACGGATAATGCCGGCGAGATCGGGTGGGCTTTTAAATTGGACGGTCGCATTCGGTATTATCGGGAGCAGATGGAACGGGAACCGGAAATCGCGACCTCGTATCCCGACATCTTGCAGTACCGGTATGAGCCGTTTGCCGGCGTCGAAGTGGAGGTCACTTTCCAGGTGTACAGTTCCCGCAAGGCGTTGCAGGACGTGAGGGTTATAAATCGGCGGGATTCAGCCATTACCATCGATGCGTATCCCTTTTTGCATCATGAGGGGGGACTTCATTCGATCTCTGCCGCCTCCGGTCGGGATCATTTCACGTTTGGACACCGGGAGCCTCCCGACGGGTGGACGCGCAGTCACGATGTGCCTTTTGTAGAAGATGTGAAGAATTTATTGCTCATGAGTCGCGTACCGGCGTCAATCGGAAGCTACGCGGGGTTGGGAAGTCCCACCCGGCAAACAGGTTATAACCAGCCTGATTCCGACCACCTGCCCGATCAGAATTATGCGGTGGAGTATGGCAGAGTATATAATGCAGACGGATCCGGAAATACGAAAACGCCCCCGCAGGTCCGGCAGCTTGTTTTACTCAATGGAAGCGGAGAAGAAATTCTTACCGAAATGGCGCCCAAATGGGGGGATGCAGATCCCAATATACCCGGCAACGGCTGGCAGGGCGCCGAACTCGGCAATTTTCAACATCCGGAAATCAAGGAGGGAGATTCCTTTACCGTTCTGTTTACGGATCTGGTTACCGGGCAGCGGGGAAGTATAGCCGGTGACATTCCGGCTTTGCCGGTGGAAGGCGGAATCAATGTCGGGGAGATGCACCTGTCCGACCAAACCTACCCGGCCGTACCCGGGGGATTTGAAGTGAGCTTTTCGGAAAATGAGTCCTCGGCCGATATCAATTGGCAGGCGGACGACGGATTGACCTATGATCTCTACCGGCGTACGGATGCGCGAAAAGGTCGGTTCGGCCGCATTGCAGAGGGATTGACCGTGGGTAATTATGGCGATTTCAATTTGACGCCCGATTCCACCTATATGTACACCCTGATTGCCCGGGACAGTACCGGCCGGCGGAGTCCCCACACCCAACCCCGGGGAGAACGGATTCAGACTGATTTATTTACCGACATGCAGGGCGACACGCTCGCCTCGCACGTGACGAATGGAAAGGGGAACGTAACGGCCTTTCAGTATCGATGGACCTTGCAGGCCGGGCAGAGTCAGTCTGTTCGGTTAATACGGGCCGTCGAAGAAGCGGGAACGGAAACCGACACCATGCTGACCGCAAGCCGGGATTTGCTTACCTACGATTGGAGCCCGGATATAACACGTAATGAGCAGCTATACCAGTCGATCCCACCGTCGCCCTCCGACCATCCGGACGAGAAGATGATGTATTGGTCGGCCTACACCCTGATGCGACAGGTTTTTTATCCCCCTGCCAACCTGAGCAGCTACAATTATTATGTTTTTTCCCGCGAGCCAACGTGGGGGTGGGGACACGGGGGACAGGTATTTCACGAAAGCCTGGCGATGCTGGCCTATGTGTTTATGGACGGGGAAAGCGCGCAGAATTCCCAACGCGTGTATATGGAACGCCAGCACGAGAACGGCTATATCGATTATCGCAGCGGCGGATATTTAAGCGAGCAGATTCCCTCGAACGGCGAACTGACCACGTCCGCTCCCTGGTTTAGCTGGGAGAACTGGATGATCTACCGGGAGACGAAAGACGACAAGTTTTTGGAAGAGGCATACCAGTCGGGAGAGAAATTTTACGATTTCTGGCTCGAAAACCGGGACAAGGACGGGGACGAACTGATGGAGTGGGGAGGCGTGGCGTTTCTGGAAGCGGTGAGGGACGGCCAGGTGGCGGCCTGGCAGGTTGGCGCACCCGAGAATTTTGAGGCCCTGGCGCTGAACACCATGCTGGTAAAAGAGGCGCGATCTATCGCCCGAATGGCCGAAGCGATGGGAGACACGGGATCAGCCGAAAACTGGAACAACCGGGCCGACAGCATGAGCCGGCGCATTAATGAAACCTTCTGGGATGAGCAGACCGGCTTCTACTACATGGTGGACCGGGACGATCACGACTTTACGTTCAATGATCACAATGACTTGAAACGGCAGGAGATTATCGGTTTTTTGCCGCTCTGGTCGGAGACCGCCACGCAGGAGCAGGCCGACAAACTGGTCGAGACGCTGACCGATACGGATAAGTTCTGGCGCGAACACGGCGTACCTTCGCTGGCGGCCGATGATCCCTATTATAATCACGCCGGCTATTGGAACGGTCCCGTCTGGGTGCAGTGGGAATATCTAATATTCCGCGGCCTTTTGAATTACGGGTATGATGAGCTTGCCCGGGAACTGGCACAAAAGGTTTTTGATAAAGTGATTTTTCATCTCAAGCGCGATCACACCTTCTGGGAGATGTACAGTCCCGATACGGATTGGGCCGGTCATCATCAAACCTATATATGGACCGGCATTGTGGCTCGTATGATGATTGACCTGGAGCGGGAGGCTACGGGTATCGGGGATAATTCGAATAAAGCCCGGGATGAGCTGCCCAGGCGGGTGAAATTGAAGCCTAACACTCCGAATCCATTCAACCCGGGCACTACCCTGCGATATGAGCTGCCGGCTGCACAAGAGGTAACTATGGAGGTATATAACCTGTTGGGACAGAAGGTGGCCACTATATTGAACGAGGAAAAACGATCAGCCGGATTACACCGGGAGTATTTTGATGCCGACGGGTTGGCCAGCGGCATCTATATTTACCAACTGAAGACGCCCGGCGGCGTGTTTAGTGAGAAAATGACGCTGATACAGTAAGGTACATAGGGTATGTTTTAAAAAGAGGGCAGGCTATTGTAAAAAGCTGTCCCGTAGTGAAAACAAATAACCGGGCAGGGAGGTTGAAGCATTTTGTTATGGGACGGCACAAGTGAATTTATAGATATAAACGTGTCAACCGCCCGCAGGGATAGCCGGTTACGAATGGTGTTTCCGGTGATGTTGGAATAGTTTGCTCCGAAATGATAATTACTTATAGCCTTTAACAAAGTTATTCTTTTATCATGCAAATTGAGCGATTATCAATGACGGGACGCCGGAAGAGGCAAGGTCTCCTATTAGGTACTCTGCTGATGGTGCTTGGTTTCATATGTTTGCCCACATGGGCCTCGGGGCAATCCGACGATCGATCTGTCAAGCTTACCCGAATCGTTGAAAACGAGGATGGTTCGACCAATGATCATGCTCCGCCGACCGCCACTTATACCGCCTTTTTAAATGATGATCGGTCCAAAATACTGATTGAAAATGTTCCGCGATGGGACGGGGGAGGCGACAATATTACGGGGTCGGGCCATTTTACGGTCCAGTTCGGCAATTTTCCCGATTTAACGACGGGAGACAGCATTCGGGTGCGGTTTACGGACGTGGACCTCGGTCAGCAGGGATCGGTCGGCGCCTACGTTGATACGCTTCCGTGGCGGGATCCGAGTCAACTCGAGCGATTAAAGCTGACTTCACGCGAGCTGCCTCCGAAACCTGCAGGAATACAAATAGATGAACGTGAAGACGGCGCTTATCAAATATCATGGGACAGTGCGGGCGACTACCGTTATACGGTGTATCGGCGCGACTGGTCGGATACGTTGACGGATGGACAGAAGAGAAATCTGTATGTCCGGGTGGCGGAGGGATTGACGGCCACCTCCCATACCGATCATCCCCCGGAAAGTGATACGGAATACACCTACATTGTTTACGCCCGTAATGAGGCGGGCACGTGGAGTGGTCATTCACGCCCCGTCTCGCAAGAGACCCGTTTGCTGACGTCCGTTCCCCGGCCCATCATCCCGTCCCGACCCATCCTGGTGGATATGTATGACAAGTCCTGGTCGCTGGCCCTCCAGAATTCCAGGCGTGCCCAGCCGGGCAGTGGATTCGTGGACTGGTATCTGGACGAGGCGTTCGATAATCGCCTGTTCCAGTGGGATGTCGCCTTTATGATGACGTTCGCCAAGTATGCCCAGGGCGCTTTGCCCAGTATCGAGACGCTGGACAATTTCTACCGGAAGCAGCACAGCGACGGGGCCATCTGCGGGGTTTTGCAAGAGTGGGACGGAGAAGACAACGAGCCCAAAACATCTCCCTTTTTCACCCGCAACAACCTTTATTCCTGGGCCGAATGGGAGTATTACCAGGCTACGGGCGATTCCTCCCGCTTTGAACGCGTCATTCCGATCCTGGCCGACTACGCCCGTTGGATCCAAAACAATCGGCGCCGCGACAACGGGCATTTCTGGTGGTCGGGATTCGGCAGCGGAATGGATAACTCGCCACGGTCCACGGCCACCCGCGATTATCCCCCGCATTCCTGGGTCGATTACGACGCCAACGAGGCGATGGCTGCCCGTTACCTGGTTAAAATGGCTCGGGTGACGGGAAATCAACCGGTCGTTGATGAATTCACCCGGTTTCGTGATACCATGGAAACGCTGGTCAACCGGGATATGTGGAGCGAGCAGGATCAATTTTACTGGGATCTGGACCGGGATGGGTCCTTTATGGAAATCCAACACGGGGATACGGGACCGACGCGAAAAGTCATGACCGTGGCCTCTTTCTGGCCGTTGTGGGCGGACATCACAGGAGAAGAACAGGTCGAGGGTCTGGTTTCTCATTTGAATAACGAGCGGGAGTTCAACCGCCCGCACCGCGTTCCCACGTTGGCGGCCGACGATCCGGCTTACAGCGCGGGAGGTATTTATTGGCAGGGTTCCGTCTGGCCTCCCACGAATCATATGATCGTGGAGGGATTGATGACGCAGGGACGGGTAGAACTGGCCCGGGAAATCGTGGTCAATCACCTGAATAGGGTGGGCGAGGTATTTGATAATACGGGAACGGTGTGGGAAAATTACGCTCCGGAATCCGCTTCTCCGGGCAGTTCGTCGCAAGGCGATTTTGTGGGGTGGTCGGGCGTGGGTCCCATTGCCCAGCTTATCGAGAATTACATCGGTATAATCCCCGATGTCCCCGAACGCACCATACAATGGAATTTGCTAACCCGGCGCGAAGTGGGACTGCGAAATCTGGAGATGGGCGATTTCACTATCACCGAGATACGCGCTAAAAGACGAGAAACCAGGGAAGATCCCCCCGAACTTATAATCGATACGCCGGAATCGTTTCAACTGGATTTGTATGACGGCCGGGTCGATACCACCATACAGGTCGAGCCCGGACAGAGTGAAATCGTAGTTACCGCGATCCATGACAGAGAGGGCGAAAACCCCTTTCGCTATCGGCTGGAACCCAATTATCCCAACCCGTTCAATCCGGAAACAAACATTGAATTTGCCGTACCCCGACTTACCGACGTCACTTTGACGATTTATAATGCGATCGGCCAGAAGGTCCGGACTTTGGTTGATCGAAAAATACCGGCCGGTGTTCATACGGTGAGCTTTAACGGAAAGGGATTGAGCAGCGGCGTTTACCTCTATAGGCTACAAACGCCGGAACAGATGCTTGTACGCAAAATGATGCTCCTTAAATAAAAGTGGGAGATCCAAAGGATACCCGGGGAAGGCAAAAATTGACAATGAGTTTATTTTGAATTTTATTGATTGTGTAAGCGCTTGCACAATGACGCCATGCTGATGGTATATAGACTGGAAATCTAACATAAGAAAAGGGTGCGTTTGTCTTCCAGGGTCACTTTAAAACAGATTGCCCGTGAGTTGGGGGTATCCGTGATGACCGTTTCACGGGCATTGAATAACCGAACCAATGTAGATCACTCTACCCGCCAGGAGGTCTTGGAAACTGCGCAGAGATTGGGATACCGTCCCAATCACATAGCCCGCAGCCTGGTAATGAATAAAACCAATACGATTGGCGTCATTGTCCCGGAAATTACCCACTCCTTTTTTCCGGAGGTTATACGGGGTATCGAGGAGGTTGCTCATCGGAATGATTACCAGCTTATCCTGATGCATACGATGGAAAACCAGGATCGAGAGGCGGAGGCGATCACCACCCTCGAATCCAAACGTGTGGACGGTTTGTTGATCTCGACCGCTGAGACGGTTGAAAACTACCGGAAATATGAACAATTGATTGACCAGAATTACCCGCTGGTGTTCTTTGACCGGTGCGTTTTCGATATCGGGGCGAGTTGTGTGACCATCAACGACCGAACAAGTGCGCGCCAGATAACGGAACATTTGATTGAGCACGGGTATGAAAAAATAGCGCATTTGGAGGGACCGGAGAAAATTTCCATCGGAAAGAAGCGTCGGGATGGATTTGTTGAAGCGATGAACAATCACGGTTTGACCGTGCGGGACGAATGGATCATTCCTTCGGCCCTGCAGGAGAAGGGGGGATATCGAGCGATGAAAAAACTGCTGGACTTACCCAAGGGGGATCGTCCCCGGGCTGTCGTGGCGGTGAATGACCCGTCGGCGTTTGGGGCTATGCAGGCCATCCATGAGGAGGGATTCAGTATTCCTGAAGATTTTGCCCTGACCGGGTTCTCAGATGATATACGGGCTAAATTGATGGCGACCCCACTGACCACCATTCGTCAACCCGCCTACGAAGTAGGAAAGAAAGCTTCCGATAAACTTATTGCCCTTATTGAGGATTCCGACGAAGAGATTGAAGAGTTGGTCGTACCGACCGAACTTGTCGTTCGGGAATCCTGTGGTTGCCCGGCGTTGGAGGATAAGAACGTTATGTCCGGGCATATGGAATTGGCGGATTAGCGTGGAGAATCAGAATTTGCCGGGAGTACCATCGCGATGGACGAATATCGAAGCCCAAAGAAAAGCGTAATGAACTTGAAATTGGGAAAGAGTTGTAATTATAATGGAGTTTAGCTGGATGTTAACGATAACATTCTTGCCTTGTGTATTTGGATTTCATTATTTCAGATGTAGGATGATTGTTACGCTTTACAATAACCTTTTATACCAATGATGATCTACACGGCACAGATGGATGATAGTCGAATATAGCCGTGCATGAAATTTGTTTTCTGAGATGAGATACGTGTCTCAGGCAAACTGCCGGTTTGAATTACTATTGAACAGAGGATTGTTTCTCCTATTTTAACAAACACCGTATTTACAGAAATGAATAGCAATTTAGGAAACTGAGATGAGAGACGAGTTACGGTACAGTGAATTTAACCGCGATGATTTCAAACATATAACGTTGGGTAATGGGGTTTTGGAAGTGGATATTGTTCCCGAATTGGGCGGAAAGATGTCGCAATTGACCCATTTAACCACGGGTACCGATTTTTTATTACCTCCCCAGACTTCGGATGGGAAGTATAAGAAACCTGATTACGGCGGGGACTTTGAGCAGTTTGATACGAGCGGTTTTGACGAGTGCTTTCCCACCGTATCCGATGCGGAGATCGACGTAGACGGACAGAAGATCCTATTTCCCGATCATGGAGAATTATGGTCTCGCTCCTGGGATGTAGAGCAGCGAGGTCATTCGATCACTCTATCTATAGAAGGCGTTCGCTGGGATTACACATTCGCCAAACGTATTACGTTCGAAGATAATACCATTATAATACGGTACACGCTTGTAAATGAGGATGACGGGGCCTTACCTTTCATCTGGTCGGCTCATCCTCTTTTGCAAATTACGCCGGACAGCGAGATTTTGTTTGCGGATACGTTTGATGAAGTATTGGTGAACTGGGCGTCTGATCCCCGTATCGGAACTTTCGGGGATACGATATCATGGCCTTATTTGCTCGATGATGACAAAGAGGTGAATTTTGCCAAAGTGCCCGGGCAAAGTTTTGAAAGAACGGCAAAATTATTCACCCCGCGTTTGCAGGAGGGACGAGTCGGTTTATACCGGGCAGACGCCGATGAGTCTATTTGTTTCGAATTCGATACGGAAGAGGTGCCTTATCTCGGCCTTTGGCTGTGTTATGGCGGATGGCCCGTGGACGTATCCTCCGAACAGAAACACATGACCGTGGGACTGGAACCGACCACGGGTCGGCCGGATGGTCTGGATGAATCCGTCAAACGGGGAGAGTGTCCCGTTCTTGAGGCGGGGGATACCACCAATTGGGTGTTGAAAATGTACGTGGAAAAAGGAAAGGCAAGTTTTTAGAACTCAAGAAATACCCTGCGATTGCCGGGAGTCTGGTTGACTCCCGCTAGAAGTCTGTCGGACATTTCGAATCGTAGCGAAAAAAGCCCGACATACTCCTATAATTGAATAAATGAACAAAAGAAAACAGGAGCCCTCAAATGACTTCAGAGATTGCGCTTACATTTGCTGACTGGCTTATCATAGCCATTTATTTCGTCTTCATTATCGGTATTGGATACTATCTGAAGCAATTTACCAAAAGTGACGAGGATTTTTTCCTGGCCGGACGCAAAAACAGTTCCTGGGTGGCGGGACTGGCGTTTTTATCGGCCAACATGGGTGCCCTGGAACTATTGGGGATGGCCGGTAATACCGTCAAGTACGGGATGTTCGTATCGCACTTTTACTGGATAGGAGCGATTCCCGCCATGTTATTCCTGGCGATCTACATGATGCCGTTTTACTACAGCAGCAAGATCAAGTCGGTCCCAGGTTATCTGAAACTTCGATTCGATGAGAAAACCCGCGTGCTTAACGCGATATCATTCGCCGTGATGACCCTCCTGGTAGCGGGTATCAATTTGTATGCAATGGCATTGATTTTACATACCTTCCTCGGATGGGGATGGGCCGTGAGCATGTGGGTTTCGGCCCTGACCGTGATGGTGTACGTAACCATGAGCGGTTTGATGTCCGCCATATTTACTGAAATTGTTCAATTTTTTCTCATCTGGTTCGGCCTCTTCCTGGTGGTGGTTCTGGGTATCGTGGACATCGGGGGCGTGGGAGAGATCATGTCCCGCGTACCCGAATCCTATGAATCTCTCTGGGCGACCTCCGGCAGCGCCTCGGCCAATGAAATGATGGTGAGCTGGGGAGGTATTGCACTGGGACTCGGTTTCGTGTTGTCATTCGGGTATTGGACGACCGACTTCCTGGTGGTTCAGCGTGCTTTTTCCGCCTCCGACTTGCGGTCGGCCCGGATGACCCCTGTTATTGCCTCTTTCTTTAAGATGGCACTTCCCTTTATCGTAGTACTCGGCGGATTTGTGGCCTTATTCCTGGTTAATGAACCGGGCAGTGGCTTCGAATTGCTGGTGGAATCGGACGGGAAGGTTAACTACGACTCGGCGCTTCCTCAACTCATAAAGTACTACTACCCCCACGGATTGATCGGATTGGGAGTTACGGCGCTGTTGGCCGGTTTCATGGCCGGACAGGCCGGGAATATCAGTGCGTTCAATACCGTATGGACCTACGATATTTACCAGGCTGTAATAAAACCGGATGCCTCGAGCAAGCATCTGCTCTGGATGGGACGGGTAGCCACGATAGGTGCTATCCTGATCAGTGTGTTGACGGCTTACTGGGCTCGCAGCATGCCGACTATCATGGATTATATGCAGGCGATATTCTCCTGGGTTAACGCCCCGCTGTTTGCCACCATGCTTCTCGGCATGTTCGTTACCTGGATAACTCCGGCCGGAGCGTTCTGGGGGCTACTCATCGGAATGGGTTCATCCCTGGGGCTGTGGCTCGGCGTCAGATTTGAACTCCTGAGCAAAAGTTTCATAACCATGTCGGACGCCGCCAGCGCCATGGCTGCCAACTTCTGGAGAGCATGGTGGGCCTGGCTTATATGTTTCGCTCTGACGATCATAATTAGCCTCTTTACGAAGAAACGCGACGAAAAAGAGCTGGTTGGCCTTGTTAAAGGGTTGACGGAAGAGAAGGTGGAACGGGACTTGCCGGCCTATAAGAAGCCTGAAGTCTGGGCTATTATTTCGGTAGTCATTTTGGTTATTCTAAACATCTATTTCTGGTAAGAATTTAAAAGGAGCAATTGATTATGACAGATAACAGTAAACAATCGACGAGTCCGGAAGAACAGGCAGATGTAAAAGGAATGCGTCCCATTTGGTATTTTGTGGGACTCGTTCTGCTAATAATGGGGGCGGTATTGGTGGTGACGGGCATTTACTATGCCATTAATCCCATTCCCAGTGCCTCCGCCGTGGCCCACTTGCACCCCAATATTTGGTGGGGCGGGGTAATGGTCATTGCCGGCGGATTATTTCTGTATGTAAGCAAAGATGATCGCGTGTATTAATGATAGAATTCATATTGGAGAACGATATAAATCTATGAAAGAATTATTCAATAAAGTAGAATACTCATTTCGGGAAAAATTCGAAACTGAACCCACCCTCATTCGTTCGCCGGGCCGCGTGAACCTCATCGGCGAACATACCGATTATAATGGGGGGTTTGTGCTTCCCGCAGCGATTGATAAGATAATCGTTTTTGCACTGGCTGCGAATGAAACCGGCAAAGGGCGACTCTATGCGCACGATTTGGACGAGGAGTTTGCGTTTGATATAGAGGATCGACCCTATGATAAAAGCGACAAAGGGTGGCCCAACTATATCTTGGGAGCGGTTGACCAGCTTAAACAAAACGGACACGAAGTAAAAGGCTTTGACTGCGTTTTTGGTGGCGATATTCCCATCGGGGCCGGATTATCCTCCTCGGCTGCTGTAGAAGGAGGACTTTTGTACGGATTGTCCCAAATCAACGATCTGAATATTGCCAAAATCGATCTGGTTAAAATGGGACAGAAAACCGAAAATGAGTTTGTGGGCGTACAGTGCGGCATCATGGATCAGTTTATCAATATATTTGGCCGGGACAACCGCGTGCTCCAGATCGACTGTCGATCGCTCGACTATCAATATTATCCCTTTGACCGAAATGATGTAAAAATAGTACTCTGCGACACCCAGGTCCGCCGCGAATTGGCGGGCTCCGAGTACAATAAGCGACGCGAACAGTGTAACCGCGGCGTAGAGGTTATCTCCCGGCATGAAGATGGCATTCAAAGCCTGCGGGATGTATCGCTTGAAATGCTGGAGAAGTATAAAAGTGATATGGAGGAGGTCGTTTATCAACGCTCCCGTTATGTTATCGAGGAGAATCAACGGGTATTAAAGGCGTGTCAAAATCTGTTGCAGGGTAACTTCGGGGAATTTGGAAAACTCATGTATCAATCGCACGAGGGGTTGCGGGATGATTATGAGGTGAGTTGCGAGGAGTTGGACGTATTGGTGGATGAGGCTTCCAAATTCGACAGCGTGCTGGGGGCACGAATGATGGGAGGCGGCTTTGGCGGCTGCACCATAAACCTCGTGGAAGACCATGCGATCGATGAATTTAAAAAGCAGATAAAGCAGAACTATAAAGAGCGAACGGGCAAAGAAATCAGTGTATATCTGACCCAGATCGATGCCGGCACCGAAGTGTGGAAGGATAAAAAGGAGCCGGCCGGGTAAAGTCGAAATTCTGCAAGCCGCGTTGGCTTTTTTTGATTATAAGTACAGGGGTTAAACAGATTTTATCTCAATTTCAAATTCTTGGTTAATTATGGATTTTAGTTTTTCGGACCATCCTCATCGCAGATACAATCCATTGACAGGCGACTGGCTGCAGGTCTCACCCCATCGGTCCAAGCGTCCCTGGCAGGGACAGGAGGAGGAAACGCCGGAAGAAGAGAGCCCGCAATATGATCCGGAGTGCTATTTGTGTCCCGGCAATTCGAGGGCGGGCGACGCAGAGAATCCGGAGTACGATTCCACCTTCGTATTTACGAACGACTTCAGCGCGCTGAAACTGGATACGCCGACGGTCGATTACAACAAGGAGGATTTATTGATAGCAAAAGGGGAACAGGGGATTTGTCGGGTGCTGTGTTTTTCACCCCGGCACGATCTAACGCTTCCCGAGATGCAGACCGACCAGATTCGGGAGGTGGTGGATTTGTGGACCGACGAGTACCAATCGCTTGGTGAACGCGAAAATATAAACTTCGTCCAGATCTTTGAGAACAAAGGAGAGATGATGGGATGCAGCAATCCCCATCCTCACGGACAGATCTGGGCCGAGCAGACGATTCCGGACGAACCCCGCAAGGAACTGGAGAAACAGAAGGAATACCAGCAGAATCACGGCAATTGCCTGTTGTGCGACTACCATGATCTGGAACAGCGGGAAGATCGGCGTAAAGTGATTGAGAATGAGCATTTTATCGTCTATGTGCCCTTCTGGGCGATGTGGCCTTTTGAAATACTGTTGATGAGCAAGCGCCATTTTCAGAGTTTCCTGGATATGTCGGACGAGGAAAAAGATGCCCTGGCCGATATCATTCGCAGGATGACGATCCGTTTTGACAATCTTTTCCAGGTTTCGTTTCCCTATTCGGCCGGATTTCACCCGGAACCTACCGACGGTAATGATCATCCGTACTGGCATTTCCATATGCATTTTTATCCGCCCCTGTTACGGTCTGCCACCATTAAAAAGTTCATGGTCGGATACGAAATGCTCGGCAATCCACAACGGGATATTACCCCGGAATGGAGTGCCGGCAAGTTGAGGGAATTATCCGAGGTACACTATAAAAATAGCTAAAGGGAGAGGAGACGGGAGGAATTTCTCTACATGAATATGGAAAAATCTGGTAGTCTTCCGGTTTATCTGTCTTTGGAGTCTGTCGCTGCATAAAACAACTAAATATATTGAAATCATGAAGTTACAATATTTTCCTATACCTAATTTTATCTTAATAATACTGGTCGGAGTTTTATTCCTGCTTGGAAATTCTCAACCTGCCTTTGCGCAGGATTGGGAAAAAGAGGAAGCTCCCCTTGCTTCGAAATGGTACGACGAGGTAAGTCCCGACAATGCACTGCCCGAGTATCCGCGTCCCCTGATGAAGCGGGATAGATGGAAAAATTTGAATGGTTTATGGGGATATTCGTTTGAGGAGTTTGAGAGTCCGCCGCATGGAAATAGTTTTGAAAGTTCCATTTTGGTTCCTTTTGCCATCGAGTCGGCTCTTTCCGGCGTGAAGGAGCATAACGATCATGTCTGGTATCGGCGGACCTTTGAGGTTCCGGATGACTGGAGAGGGGAGGATCAGCTTTTGAAATTGCATTTCGGTGCGGCCGACTGGGCTAGCACGGTCTACGTGAACGGGCAAAAAGTGGGTACGCACAAGGGAGGATACGATCGGTTTTCTTTTGATATTACCTCTTATCTGAAGGACGACGGTCCCCAGGAAGTATTGGTTTATGTAGAAGACCCGACCGATGAGGGTAATCAGCCGCGGGGTAAACAGGTGTTGAATCCCCGGGGCATCTGGTACACGCCGGTAACCGGGATATGGCAGACCGTTTGGCTTGAGCCGGTGCCCAAAGCGCATATTACGGATCTGCAGATTATACCGGATCCCGACAACAATCGTTTCCTGTTTAAAGCCGAGGCGGCTAATATACCCGACCGCTCGGAAGATTTTATCGTTGCGAAAGTATATGAAGAAGGCGTACAGGTGAACCAGGTTGAAAGCGGGCCCGGCCGCCTGTTTGAGATTCCTGTTCCCGATCCCCATTTGTGGTCCCCCGACGATCCGTTTCTCTACGATTTGAAAGTATCCCTGAAGATTAACGATGTGCACGTGGATTCCCTTGAAAGTTATGCGGGAATGCGAAGTGTCGAGGTCAAGCGGGACGAGGACGGCCATGCGCGCATATTCCTGAATGGAGAGTATCAGTATCAGATCGGTCCGCTTGATCAGGGCTATTGGCCCGGCGGCCTGTATACGGCTCCCACCGACGAAGCCCTGAAATATGACCTGGTGATGGCCAAAAAAATGGGCTTTAACATGATTCGTAAACACGTGAAATGGGAGCCCCAGCGCTGGTATTACTGGGCCGACAAGCTCGGGATATTGGTCTGGCAGGATATGGTGTCGGCCGATAACGAAACCTCCGAGAGCCGCCGGCAGTTTGAGGTGGAGTTGAAAGAGATGGTCAGGGAGCTCTACAACCACCCCTCGCTGGTCAACTGGATGGTATTTAATGAGGGATGGGGACAATTTGACGCCGAACGGCTGACCCGGTGGGTGGAGTCGTATGATCCGTCCCGGATAGTCACCGATGTCAGCGGCTGGCAACACCGTGGAGCGGGAGATTTGATTGACGTGCACCGGTATCCGGGTCCGGCCGGCGTTAAGCCCGACCAGGATCGGGCGTCGGCGATTGGAGAATTTGGCGGGATCGGATTTCCCGTTGAAGGTCATACCTGGCAGGATAAAGAAGGCTGGGGTTACCAGGGACTCGTCAAAGATGAAGATACCCTGTTAAAGCGTTACGAGGAAGTAATCAACCGCGCGTTATGGCTGGCAGACGAACATCATATGAGTGCCGGAGTCTATACGCAGATCACCGACCTGGAAACGGAATTGAATGGTCTGATGACTTACGATCGGGCCGTCAATAAACTGGATCCTGGTAAGATGACTGCCATTAACAAGGGACGTACGGTGTATATTCGTCCCCGAAGTACCCATTTTACAGATCAAGTACCGATCCATTTACATACGGGAACTGACGGTTTAACCATCCATTATACGACGGACGGCAGCGAACCGACCCTGGCGTCGCCCCTCTATGAAGAGCCGTTTTCAATTGAACAATCCACTACCGTCAAGGCGCGGGCTTTTCGGGACGGAGAGCCGGTTGGCTATGTAACGGAGCGAACCTACACCGAGCAGAGTCCTGTAGAAGCTACTGCGCTGGAGAAGCCCGAAAAAGGACTTGTTTACCGGTTCTACCGCGCTGATAACGACCGTCCCCGGTACATGAGGCACTGGCCGCTTCGTAATGTTATGGGGGGTGGCGATGCCCTATCATCTGCAGACAGCGGTACGGTCCAGGGAATCGATATTCGTACGTCGAATCAAACGGAGCTGTTCGGTTATAGATTTGACGGTTATATCAAGGTGCCTGAATCCGGAAATTATACATTCTATATCGAGTCGGATGATAACGCACGCATGTATGTCAGCGGTAAGGACATATTTGACCGAATGGGACAATCGCCCGCCACGAGTTATGATCGGGCCATGATTCCGCTGGAAGAAGGATTTCATCCCATTGATATACGGTATTTCCAGGCGTACGGTCCCTCGGCTCTTCAGATCAAGGTGGACGGACCGGGTATCCGAAAGCAGCTCATTCCAACCTCGTGGCTATATTATTGAAAATCTTGTCGGAGACGGGTAGCCGATTGGCGGATTGGCTACCCGTAAGTGACTGAATGAAGAGATGCTTTTATGCGTCGCCCAATGCAGATATGCATATCCCGAACTTAACTTCGCAGGTGACACTCTACTTTGTACTCACCAAGAAATTCGGAGTGTGATTCTTTGGTTTTGAACTTGGACCCATGTTTATACCTGCTTCTTTAAAAAAGTAAGGATAAATTGACTACACATTTCCCCTGGATTCGCCACAGGCAACCGCTGCGCCGATCAGATGGGCAATTCGAATAGGTTCCGGCATTGAAGACTTGTTGAGGGAAAGCGAAATCAATTGCCGGGCCTCGTTAAAGTCCACGCCGGCACACGTAAGGTGAAGGCCGGATTTCATTTTTTGGGAGGCCGGGGTTTTCTCAACGATTGGAATCCGGTCTTCATAACCGGCCGACGTTAGGGCCTTTATCAATTCCCGGTCGGTGGTGGGTGAGCGAGTGACGGAAATGACGGGTAAATCGAGTTGCCGGTGCAGGGATTCGATATCCATGATACCCAGTCCCGCTGCCGTAATGCCTGCACAGACGATCCCCTGAAGAGAGGGAAACCACTTCATGTCACAGATCCATTCCGCGTAGTGACGGGTTAAATGAGCACCGTCGATCGGAAAAGAGCTCATCGACACACCCTCTACGAGTGCATGTCCCTCCATCATCACCCCGACTAAAGGGGCTTCACTTTGTTTACCTTTGGTAAAGGGACCATCATCTATTCCAAGCAAGTGAGGAGCCGAGTTCATGGTCAATCCCTGTTTATAATTCCGGTTATACGAGCAATACTAAAAGAATTACTGATTTCGAGAGATTTTTGAAACCGGGGAGGACTCTGAAGCACTTGGGTTGTTCAGCATAACGGCCAGGAAAGTATAATTTCTAAATACTGATATTTTCGATACTTGCCCTGTTATAGCACCGGTCAGCTGAATTTCCCTGGCTGAAGACCCCTCCCCGGTTTCAAAAATCTTTCAGCTTTATCCATTTTTGTTTGGCGGCGCTTTCAAATACCGCGTCCAGCACCTTCATGTTTTGAACGGCATCGGATAATGGAGTGGGAATGGGAGTATCTTCAAGGATGGCCCGGGCAAATCGTTCCGCCTGAATAGTAAACTGATTACAGGGATCAAAGTTGATCGTTTCCGTTCCTTCGCCGGTATGCATGTAAATATGCGTGGGGACGTTCCAGGGAGGATTAAAGGGAATTTCAACTTCCAGCAGGGCGTCGGTACCATAGATTTCGACGGACTGTTGATGCGAAGCCTGGGTAGAGCAGGTAAACGTTGCTTTGCCGCGGTTGAATTGCAAAATGCCGGAGGTGAGGCGATCGATATCAAAGGTCGGGTCGTAGTCGATGGAAGCCACCAGTTTTTCGGGCTCCTGATCGAAGATAAAGCGAGAGGTGGAGAGGGCGTAGCAACCGATATCCATCATACCTCCACCTCCGGTTTCCGGCTTGTTCCGGATATTTTCCGGATCGTCCTTGT
>CAYQXO010000025.1:0-26098 GCA_964421495.1 uncultured Balneolaceae bacterium
TATCTCCATTTACTCACTGGGGTAAAACCAAACTGATTTATCTTTGACGGTTCCTTTCGAAAAAATATCATCTACCCATTGTTAACTGGCTCCATATACGGGTATCACTGCTCCGCGGGTAGCCCGGTTAACGGGCGATATAAGATAAAGAATCTGCGATCCGATGGCCTCGGGACTAACCCACTGGCTGTGATCGGCATTCGGCATTGCCTTTCGGTTGGGTTCGGTATCAATTATGGAGGGAGCCACCGCATTAATCAGAATATTTTCCTCCACTAATTCAGCAGCCAACGCTTCCGTCAGGGCGGCGACCGCGGCTTTGCTGCTTGTATAAGCCGACAAACCACTTCCCTGGCGGGGCTCGAGCGCAGGTCGGGAAGCCACATTGACAATTCGTCCCCCGAAACCATTATCTTGAATCGCCCGAACCGCTGCGCGACAACTGTTATAACACGTATACAAATTGATGCGTACCTGATGGCTGAACTCCTCAAAAGGGGTCTTCAGCAATTTTCCCATACCGAATCCACCGGCAGCATTTACAGCTCCCCACAAAGATCCGTATTCATTAACCAATTCCTCGTAAAATCGTTCTGCCTGGCTTTCATCTGTCAGATCGATTCCCTCTATGATTGCCACCTGATCATGATCGGCATAGGGAAACGAATTCTCCTCACCCGTTTTTCGGCGTGGGATGATACAATAGGCCCCCTCTTCTAGTAACAGGCGCACAACATCCATCCCTAATGAACCGGTTCCCCCGGTAACGGCAATGACTTTATCCTTCAATTGTAAATTCATTTGAACAAATTCTTTTTGCTTGTTTCAACGTATCTCATTATTTGCAACATATCCACTGTGAACATCAGGATATTGATCTAATCAATTGAAAACAAACCACACTCACTCTAAGCCGCTTCAATAAACAACATACTGCAAGAGCCCTTGAAAAAGCCGGGGATGTCGGGACAGAGAAATTCGGCAGGTCGTTGCTTTAAAAAGGGGTGGCCCCAAAATATCGGTATGTAGAGAATATTCTTTTTTAGTCTTAAAGCCGAACAACTCAAGTGCTTCAGAGCCATCCCCGGCTTTTTCAAGGGCTCGTCGTTTAGTATAAGATCATTAAAAATGTTAACACTGTATTAACATTAGGCCGTCCTTCAATTATTATATTGGCCATGATGTCACGAATTCAAGATACCGTTTTTCAATCGGAAGTTACCTTTAAATAAAATTACCACGCATGCAACCAAGATCATTGCTGGTTTTATTCGTAAGTGCTTTAGTAACGTTATCATGCGGATCAGGGGGCGGTGAGGATCAGCTCTCCGGCCGCATCGAAATTGATGGCTCAAGTACCGTCTACCCTGTTAGTGAAGCCATTGCAGAGGAATTCCGTGCCGAGGCTCCCGGGGTTCGGGTGACCGTCGGGCTTTCCGGCACCGGAGGCGGATTCAAAAAATTTACCCGTGGAGAAACCGATATTAATGACGCCTCCCGACAGATTTCGGCCTCCGAGCAAAAACTGGCCCGGGAAAACGGAGTGGAGTACCTGGAGCTGAAGGTAGCCTTCGACGGTATTGCCGTTGTGGCTCACCCTGAAAATGACTGGACGGATTATGTAACCGTCGGGGAACTTAAAACCATGTGGGAGCCGGAAGCCCAGGAAAACATTGACCGTTGGAAGGATGTGCGCTCTTCCTGGCCGGATCGAAACCTTCAGCTTTACGGTCCCGGTGTGGCTTCAGGCACCTATGACTACTTCACGGAAGTCATCGTGGGAGAAAGCGGGGCAAGTCGCGGCGACTTTACGGCCAGCGAGGATGACAACGTGCTTGTTCAGGGCGTGGCCGGTGATAAGAATGCACTCGGTTTTTTCGGATTGGCCTATTACGAGGAAAACAGCGACAAACTCAGGCTTGTACCGGTGGATGACGGTGATGGAAATCCTGTAAAGCCCACGTTGGAGACCGTCGCCAGTAATGCCTACAAGCCTCTCTCCCGTCCCCTCTCTATTTATGTTCGCAAAAAGGCAGTCCAGCGGGAAGAGGTTCGGGAGTTTATCGATTTCTACCTGGATCAGGCCGGCAAAATTGCGAAAGATGTGGGATATGTTCCGATGCCCGATTCATTGTATGAAAAAGAAAAGGAGAAGTTCAAAGCATTTCATTCTGCTTCTTCCACTTCCTCTGATCTATCAGACAATACGGCTGACAAAGACTCATAGTTGATCTTGAACAACCCGCCAAATTCATCTTGCCTTTGCGGGTTGTTTATGGTTTGAAGCAAGCTATAGATATAATATGAGGACCAAAGAACGGATCATCGTAGGAGCGCTCGGTTTTTGTGCCCTGGTAACCGTTTTAACGACCCTGGGTATCATCCTGGTCTTGCTTATAGAGGCGATAAACTTCTTTCAGCAAGTATCCGTAATTGAATTTTTTACCGACACGCAGTGGACGCCGCTATTCTCAGACAAGCATTACGGTATTCTCCCCCTGTTGTCGGGCACCTTCCTTACCACCGTTATCGCCATGTTTGTGGCATTGCCCATCGGCCTGACTATTGCCGTATATCTGAATGAATACGCCGCGTCCCGCTTTCGAAAAGTGATCAAGCCGGCCCTTGAAATTCTCGCCGTCGTTCCAACCGTGGTGTACGGATTTTTCGCCTTGATGATTGTAACTCCTTTTCTAAAATATTTTATGGCCGACCTGTCCAGTTTCAATGCATTGTCGGCCGGACTGGTGATGGGTATTATGATTATACCTTTTGTTTCCTCCCTGAGCGAGGATGCCCTGAGCGCGGTACCCGACGAGCTCCGGGAGGCCTCCTACGGAATGGGTTCCACGCGCCTGCAAACCGCCTTTCGCGTGATGGTGCCGGCCGCTTCGTCCGGCATTGGCGTTTCCGTGATTCTGGCATTTTCACGAGCCATTGGTGAAACCATGATTGTTGCCATTGCCGCAGGCTCCCAGCCCCGCTTGACGCTGGATCCGACCGTCCCTATTCAGACAATCACTTCCTACATCGTACAAGTTAGTATGGGGGATGTCCCGCACGGTACGATCGGCTACAACACGATATTTGCTGCCGGAATAACCCTGTTTGTTTTCACATTTCTGCTAAACAACATCAGCTACTGGATTAAGCGAAGATACCAGGAACAATATGAATAACTCTCAATATAATCGATTAAAAGATCAGGCTTTTCAGGTACTGGGGATCAGTGCCACGTTCTTCGGACTGATACTTCTGGCGATTTTTGTATCGATTATTCTCTATATGGGATTCGGCCGACTCAGTTGGGATTTTTTGACGAGTCTTCCTTCGCGATTTGCCGACCAGTCCGGTATTTATACGGCATGGGTCGGAACGCTCTGGATTTTAGTCCTTACAACGCTGATCTCTTTTCCCATCGGCGTCGGTGCGGGCCTGTACCTGGAGGAATATACGAAGGAATCCAAATGGGCGACGTTCCTCGAAATCAATATATCCAACCTGGCCGGCGTTCCCTCGGTGATATACGGTCTTTTGGGACTGGAGGTTTTTGTCCGCATCATGAAAATGGGCAGCAGTGTTCTTGCAGGCAGTCTGACGCTGTCGCTGCTGATACTTCCCATTATTATCGTTTCCACCCGCGAAGCGATCAGTGCCGTGCCAAGCTCTCAAAAAGAAGCCTCGATGGCTCTCGGAGCCACCAAATGGCAGACGATCTGGAATCAAACGCTGCCGGCCGCGATGGGAGGTATTTTGACCGGCACCATTTTGGCCATATCCCGGGCGGTTGGTGAAACTGCACCCCTGATTGTAATCGGTGCACTCGCATATGTTCCTTTCGTCCCGCAGGGAC
This sequence comes from uncultured Balneolaceae bacterium, assembly GCA_964421495.1. Lineage (GTDB taxonomy): Bacteria > Bacteroidota > Rhodothermia > Balneolales > Balneolaceae > CAJXOW01. Next base: position 3,854 of record CAYQXO010000025.1, read on the forward strand.
CGATGGACGAATTCACCGTCCTTCCCATTCAAATATTCAACTGGGTAAGCCGGCCGCAACACGAATTCACCATCAATGCGGCCGCCGCTATTATCGTACTCCTCATTTTAACATTTTCAATTAACGGCATCGCAATTTATCTTCGCAATAGATGGCAGAAAAAACTCGGCTAAATTGGCTCTTAGCCCGAATTTCCTGGTAAGAAATGCGGGTTATATTAATCACAGTAAGTTAAACTTCATTGTAACTTCATGGAACTGAACATTCAGGCACATAAACAAAAGAAGGGTCAAACGGTTCATACCGCCAACAAAAAAGATAAAATTCGAACCCGCAACCTTGATATTTTTTATGGCGATTTTCACGCCATTAAAGATATCACCATGACCATCAAGGAAAATACGATCACCGCTTTTATTGGTCCCTCCGGGAGTGGTAAGTCCACCCTTTTACGGGTTTTCAATCGCATGAACGATTACATTGACAATTATGCAATGGACGGGGAGGTCTTTATCGACGGCGAAAATATATATGACCCGCATATTCGGGTGGAGGAGCTGCGTAAAAAAGTGGGCATGGTCTTTCAGAAACCAAATCCCTTTCCCAAATCGATCTTTGAAAATGTTGCCTACGGCATGCGCATCCAGGGAATAAAGGATAAAGAACGAATTGAGGAACGGGTCGTGGAGTCGTTGAAACAGGCCACATTGTGGGACGAAGTCAATGACAACCTGGACCGTCAGGCCCTTTCCCTGTCGGGTGGACAACAACAACGCCTGTGTATTGCACGTACTCTTGCCGTCAAGCCCTCCATCTTGTTGATGGATGAACCCACCTCCGCCCTTGACCCGATCTCAACCGGTAAACTGGAAGACTTGATTTACGAGTTGAAAAAAAATTACACCATAGCCATTGTTACCCATAATATGCAGCAAGCAGGTCGCGTTAGCGATTTAACAGCTTTTCTTTACATGGGTGCGCTGGAGGAGTACGACCGGACCAACAAGCTGTTTACCAATCCGGAAAAGGATCGCACGCAAAGATACATCACCGGGCGTTTCGGATAAAGTTTTTAAGTTAAGGGTATATACAGAGTGTTCACTTATCAGCACCTCTCAATTTACATTTTTCATATATGAACCATTTAGAAACCGAATTAAAGCTATTAAAGCAAGATCTTCTGGAAATGATGAGCCTGGTCAGTTCCCAGCTTAAAAAGGGACAGCAAGCCGTTTTCGAATTCGACAAGGAGTTGGCCAACGAGGTGGATAACAATGAACGAAGAGTCAATTCCCTCGAGCTGAAGATTGACCGGGACTGTGAAAACATCCTGGCCCTTTTTAACCCGGTCGCTATAGATCTTCGCTTTGTTCTCGCTTCTTTCAAGCTGAGCGGCGACCTGGAACGAATGGGTGATAACGCTCAGAGCATCGCGCGGTATATGCTTGATTTTGAGCATCCCATTCCACCGGAATACATAGAAACTCTCCAGCTAAACCGAATGTTTGAAAATACCATCGGAATGCTCGAGGAGGTCTTTAACGCTTTTGAGGCGGAAGATTCCAACCTCTCCCGGAAAATATTTTCACGGGATAAGATTCTGAACGAAATAAACCGTGAATCCGCCCAGAAGGTAGCAAAGCTCATCGACGAGGATCCTGATGATCTTCAAACATACCTCTATTTATTTTCCATAATCCGCAAGCTGGAGCGAATCGGGGACCTGGCCAAAAATACCGCCGAAGAGATCGTCTTCTATGTCGAAGCCAAAGTTCTCAAACATCAGCGAAGTAAAAATCGAACCGGTAAATAAAGTTAACACATGTTTAAACTAAAAATAGTATCGCTGTTAGCTCTTTTCCTCACCTCTGCAGTCACCGGTCATGCTCAACTCGATGATGCCGGTAAATTCAGCGGAACGGTCTTTGGTGACTATTACTGGATGGCGAACCATCACCTGGATGGATCTCAAAATCAACAGGATATCGAGGGAGCGCACGGCTTTCAATTCCGGCGCATTTATTTCACCCATGATTATCAACTGAATGCCGAGTTCTCAACCCGTCTGCGCCTGGAGATGGACAACGCGGGAAATTACAACACCTCCAGTAGTATGACGCCCGGGGTAAAAGACGCCTATCTAAAATGGAAACCCGGCCGACACTCTTTTTTTCTCGGTATTTCCGGTACGCCAACCTGGAACCTGGTTGAAGAGGTATGGGGATACCGATCCCTGGAAGAAACCCCTGTTGATTTGCAGGGTTATGGCAGTTCACGTGACTTCGGACTGGGAGTTAAAGGGCCGCTCGACGAGGATGGCACCTTTACCTATCACGCCATGTACGGTAACGGAGCCGGAACCGGTTCGGAGAGTAATCGGGGCAAAAAATATATGCTTTCCCTGGGATATCAACCCGACAACCCATTTGTATTTGAGGTATACGGAGATTATAACAATCGGCCCGGCATTGCGAATGCGAAATGGTACACCAGTCAAGTATTCCTCGGATATCGTACCGACTCATATACACTCGGCGGCCTGTTGGCTCATCAAATCCGTGACAACAATATCCGCAATGATGACCAAACCGTGGCCTCCGTATTTGGTCATTTCCCGCTGGACGATCGGTTCCGCGGAGTATTGCGGATAGATCATACCTTTAATAACAATCCGAATGGAAGTGCCTTGACCAATTTACCAATCAACCCTCGCGCCGAGGCCACTTTCTTATTGGCAGCGGTAGATTTTCAGCCCGTAGAGGATATCAATTTACATATAATGCCCAACATTGAAACTGTTGTATACAATAATCCCTCGTCACCCGAAACGGATGTACTGGCGCGTATGACGTTCTCCTACGGATTCTGAACCATACCTGAACCCTGCGTTAACCCGGATAATAAAAAGCCGCAGCACGGAACTAAATTAATCGGAAAAGGACTTTACCCATTAATAAGTGAACGCATTGCTATAAGACGTAAGCGGTATATTTCCGATCAAGATTAAAAAACAATGTAAAGCCGGAATAGAAACGTCTTCCCGGCTTTACATTGGTACATACTTCTCGTCATATAGAACTATTTATTAACTGCAGGCAATGTTTTCGAAGTTGGTATTCCAACAGGTTTCCGTTCCATCCTCGATCATGGATCCGGTACCCGTATCCGTGTTCCAGAATACCTGGGTTATGGACTCACTGTCACTCGTTTCGATCGACATTTCGAATTCACTTCCATTTTCCATGTAATCCACCTTCATCGACCACGAATCATTGTCATAGGCCGTAAATGTCAAGGTTTTATCGGTATCGCCGGTTGCATCCCAGGTAAAGGTGATCGCCGGATTTGACTCCTGATCCGGTTCAAAGTCAAACAGATGCCAATTACCCGACTGCCCGTCGGACGACACCGTTCCTTCCATGAATTTGTAGTTTTCGAAATTCTCTCCGTCACTGCCTGAAGAATTCAGGAACATCTGCCATTTCATATCATCGTTATCCTGTGCTTCGGCAATCAGTCTCACACTCAGCGATTCTCCATCATAAGAATAGGAGTATTCCCACTGCCAGGTGTCGTCTTCAAAGTCGGCATCATTATTTTGTGCCAACGACATAAATCCATTTGCCATCCCCTGGCCGAGCGTAAGAATACCGGCACTGCTAATGGCAATTGCTGCAGCCGAATTAAAATTTGAGTATTCGGCAGTTACCGACTCATCAGAACTCGCCGGATAATTGTCCTGGAAATACGTTATTTTGGGTTGATGCTGTTGAATCTGCGGAATGCTGGGGGGATCTCCCGCGTCATTTCCCGATGGATTATCACTGCAGCTGATCATGGATCCCGCCACCAATATAACCAGGAAGGCGTTCCCCAGGCGTGTTAATAGGTTATTCATAGCTTTTCTCGTATGGTTTTAAGTATAGGTGTGATGTTCCAACCTGGTAAGTTATATCTCTTAATGGGAAGCTTTTGCTCCCAACAGATCGGCGTCAATCAAATGTAACAAATATTCCAATAAAGCGGAATATAGATTTTTTGGATTTTTCCCGCCTTTGTAATTTGCAAAACGGGTGAATTGTCGGCAGGCTGTTAACCCGACATCACTCTGACGAGCGAACGGCATAGTGCTGAACCGTGCCGATATAGCGGTCATCCCGGGTCTTATCGTCTTTTTCAAGATCTTCCCTGCGATCAAAAGTCTCTTCAATGATACCGCCTCCCAGGCATTCGTCTCCGTCGTAAAATACGATAGCCTGACCCGGGGCCACCGCTCGCTGCGGCGATTCAAACCAAACGACCAGCCCCTTACCCGAAGGATGTTGTTCAACCCGAGCCGGTAGCGCATCCTGGTTATACCGGTATTGAACCTCGCAATTCAAGGGCAATGAGGGAATTTCTTCCCGAATCCAATTTACGTCGGATGCACTCAATCCCCAGCAAAACAAGGCGGGATGATCATTGCCCTGTTCGGCAAAAAGGACATTATTCTCAACGTCTTTGCCGACCACATACCAGGGCTCTCCATTACCCCCGATACCCAGCCCGCGTCGCTGACCGAGCGTATAGTACATCAAACCGTCGTGGCTGCCCACAACTTCGCCATTGAGCCGTTTTATATCGCCCGGCCGGGCCGGCAGATACTTGCTTAGAAATTTTTTTAGATCCCGATCCCCAATAAAACAGATGCCCACGCTATCCTTCTTTTCGGCCGTAGCCAATCCCTCTTCTTTCGCTATTCGGCGGACTTCCTCTTTTTGCATATTTCCGAGCGGAAAGATAACATCCCGCAACTGCTCCTGGCTCAAAGCATTCAGAAAGTACGTCTGATCTTTGACCGGATCCACCCCTCTCAATAATCGCCGATAATCGCCTTCTTCCTCCAGTCGGGCATAATGACCCGTGGCTATATAATCCGCACCCATCTTCCTTGCATGATCCAGGAAGGCCTTAAACTTAATTTCCTTATTGCACATCACATCCGGATTCGGCGTCCGTCCGGCGCGGTATTCGTCGAGGAAATACGTAAACACACGATCCCAGTATTCATCAACGAAATTCACGCTGTAATAGGATATGCCGATCTGTTCGGCCACGCGAACCACGTCCTGGTACTCGTACGTCGCCATACAATCCCCGTTTTCGTCAGATTCATCCCAGTTCTTCATAAAGAGACCCACGACCTCGTACCCCTGTCGTTTCAGCAACAAAGCCGCCACGGAGGAATCTACTCCTCCGGACATCCCCAATACCACGCGTTTTTTGTCGGTTTTCCTATTTACCATAAGTGTTAACGGCTGTTCTTTATTGATTCCCTTGATCTTTTTACGTGCCAGATTACGGCATATTGTATCACCCATTAAAATAAAAGAACCCCGGACCCATAAAACTACAGGCCCGAGGTCGGGAGGGGGTTGGTTGACGTATCCAGGGCTACGAGCCCTGAACTTCTTCATGCATTAATTCTTTTGCGGAACCTGGATGGTTCCAAGATCATTCGTGCTATTGGCTTCTACATCAACATCCGAAACCGTCGTATCGGCATAGTTGGTTGTATCGGTCGGCTGAAATAAAACCTCATACTGGCCGACGTCAAGTCCGGTTAACTCGAAATCACCACTTGTCGAATCAGCCAGGGTGGTGCTTACCGTGTCCGATCCACTCATAGCCATAATCCAGGGTCGGCTTTCTGCCGGTTCTATCGTGCCTTCAATATCTCCCGTCAACGATCGAACACTGGCATGGACAACGGGACGTAAAATATAATCGTTGTTAGCTCCCCGCTTGTGGACGGAACGGTTGGCGTCAAAATCAAGGAGTAACTCGGTCGTCGCTCCGCTTTCGATCTCAAAATCCACGTTAAGCTTTAGTCCCGTTTGCTGTCCGCTGGGAACGATGAGCGAATATTGTTCTCCATCGATGGTAACCGAATTGTTGCCACCCAATATGAGGCGTATTTGCTCGTAATTGCCCGCCTCCAGCTCAACACTGCCCAATTCTGCAAACGTGCCGTTAATCAAGTCCAGCAGGTTTACGGTAAGAGAGGTGTCCATAATCGACTCCCATCCCTGATCTACATTGACCTGCAGCTGCTCGATCTGCACATTTACCGAGTCATAAAGCACGGGACTGTCGTGCATCTTGACATCCAGGGTTCCCGATCCGTTTTTATCCGAATCTGATACATCGCAACTGATTCCTGTAACAAGCAGTAAACTAAAGAGCAGTATCCATCGCTTGCTAAACAATTCCGTCATAGTTCCCTCATTTATAAAACTTCGATATTCTAATTTTGTCTGTTTGACACAGGTATGACGGACGAGATTGGGAATGGTTACAGAAAAATTCCAGCGATCTTCGATACTTTACAATAAGCCGTTAAAAAGGGTGGCAAGTATTATTCATCCAGAATGCGATCAACCAATCGCTGCGTTTCTTCGCGGCTTATACTCAGTTGATCCACATAGGCCTGCAGCCTGGATTGGATTTCCCCGAGTGGAAGAGATTCTTGCTCATCTATATAATCATGTCGCAGCAAGTATTCCTTCAGTTCTTCCATTTTTGCTTTTTGAAAGCGGGAAACCTCTCCATCACGGAGCGCGTCAAGTAAACGCCTCGGATCTCCCTTGACTTCCTGCAATTTTTGATCTACCGCCTCCAGGAAGGTTTCCGTGACGGCGTCAGTTTCCTCCAGAACGCTGCGATCAATGGGAACAGGGCGACCCTGGCAATATAAATTCTGAAATCTGTCGAGCCACTTCACCCGATCGCTGACCCGCTCCCAATGATCCTCCTCAAGACCCGGAATGCGTCCTCCATGCTCCAGATAGCTTCGCAGTCCACCCCAAAAACGTATATCCCTGCGCAGACATTCATATAACAGGTTTACATCCTCTATAAGATACCACAGGTGGAGTTGCCCGGGTTTATGCAACACCAAATCAAAGGAAGGCACATTCAATTGCTCGCCGTAGCGCTGGTGGTCCTTATCGTCGGGTTCCGGCACATTGCTGAGCATTTTCATGGAATCGGCAGGTGGACGGTACGTTTCATAAAAGGCAAAGCTTCCGCCGGTTTCCTGACCAATTTCAAATAACTGAAACTCCCGATTGTGCTCGTCCAGATAGGTTTTCCACTTATACACTTCATCCGCCTGGGCCGTGAAATAGAATATTTGCCGCCCTTCCCTGCTCATCTCAACCAGCGCCCGGATGATAGCCCGCGCCCTCTGCTCATCGCTGTTTGCCAGTAATTCATCCGCTATAAGCGGCAGTTGCATTGCTTGTTCCTGGGTTTCAATAAAGGCCAGGCGCACCGAGAGCAACAACTGAATACGGGTACCGGTGGAAAGCTGATCCAGCGTAAGTCCGTGGTCCCGAATATTGTCATATGCGTTAAAACGACGATTTTCTTCTTCGATTTGCACGTCGTAGCGCCCCCCGGTAATCCTGTTAAATAATTGTGAAGCCCGGGTAAATACGGCTGGACGATTCTGATTACGCGTTATGCGTTTAATCTTACCCACCAGAATATTCCCGGTTATTGCCGAAATATTCTCATTATATAATTCCTCGAGCGACTCTACCGCCTCTTCCTTATCCTGGAGCGCTTCCTCAAGATCGTGTTCGTTCCTGGCCTGATCCACCAGCGTTTGAATTTCCTGAATTTCTTTTTGCTTTTTTTCTCGCTCCCTGGCTTTGGTCTTCAACTCTTCCTGTTCCCGCTTTAGTTGATCCGGTCCCAGCTTTTCCAGTTTTTCGGCATATTGTTCATAGAGCGGATGGGTTTCCAGGGCCTGTCGTCTCTGTGAAAGTTTAAATTCAGCGTGTTCATATTCCTTTTTGCTATCTTTATAGTCGTCTAACAGTTTCACCCGCCGCCTGACCTCTTCCAACTCCGGCTGTTCAAGGTCGAACCGGTCTGCTATTTTTTGAGCCTGTGCCTGCAACTGTTCTATCTCGCGCTGATTATTTTGCAATTGGCGTCGGTTGGTTTCAATACTTCGTGCTGCTTCTTGTCGGCGTTGCTCCCTACGTTCCACCTCGCGCACCAGGACTCCAACTTCTTCCGGTTTCCCGGGAATTTCTTCATCCAAAAAACTCAACTCCTGATCTATTTTTTCCAATACTTCATTCTTCTGCTTCCGGAGGTCCGCTATAGTCTGTTCACCGCCCTTAATTTCCTCGCGGGCATTCTGCCACCGGTTCAGTCGATTTACGAACCAGTAAAAACGGGCGAATCCATCTTCCCCCCTCTCCAATACCTCGGGAACGGTTCCCAGTTGTTTCAACCACTGATCACGCTGTGATTTCACTTCCTGTAATTTATCCTGCTCAATCCGGTCAATATCAGCCTTCAGCTGCTCCATCCTCATTTGTCGGTGTTCCTCCCGACGGCTCTTTTCCAGCTCTCCGGTTAAATGGTCAATGGTTTCCACGACCTGTTCGACCGACCACTGCTGCGGCGCAGGCAATTGTGTATTTTCATATTTCGTAATCACTTGCGTTGCCTCCCGTCCCTGAGAGGTACCTGATCGCCGCAACCACAGGTAGCCTCCCAGCGCTATCATACCCGCTATACCCCATAGACCATGGACACCCACCAGATGCGTCGCTATTCCCGTCGCTGCTCCCAACCCAATCAACAGCCCTATACTCCAGGCCGGAAAATCGGCAGCACTTTCGCTCGATTTCCGCTCCAGCCATTCCGCCAGCAACGCAATCCCCTCTTTAACCCGAAGCCGATCGCGTCTCTCTGAAGAACTCTCCTCCCGTAACTGTTTCAGCTCTCGCTTTTTCAGTTGACGTTCTCCGGTCACCTGAAACGCATTTTGAACCCATTCCTCCAGATCGGACAATTCCGTAGAGGAAATCCCCTCCCAACTTCCTTCTTCGACCTCTGCCTCCAAAGAACGAAGAGCCTCACGGGCTTTTTCCCGTTCCCCGTTAATCCGACGTTCCGTTTCATCCAGGGAATTCTGCAGTGACTGCAAACGGTTGGCAAACTTGTCCAGTAGATCATGCTTCTGGTTGCTTAACCCCTCTTCCGGAAGATCAATCGATTCCAGTTGATTGCGGGCTTCCTCTATTTTTTGTTCCAGTGAAACATTTTCATTTTTTTTATCCCGTATCGATTGTTTGATTTGATCCAGCCTTTCAGCCTCGTCGCCGGATGCCCGATCCAATCCCCCGGGAAAATTATCCAGCTTTTGCCGAGCCTGCTCCCGTTGTTGTCCGGCTTCTTTATATTCCCGATATAATGTAAACAGCTCAGCTGCCTTTTCCGCCTTTTCCGCTTCCTCTTTTTGTTCCCGCAGATCTTCAATCCGGCGGAATCGCTCTTTCAGGGCAGATTGTTTCCTCCGGGTATCCTCATACCGATCAGCCGCTTCCTCATACAGCTTAAAGGCTTTACTGCTCCGGGTGGAAATCTGGTCGTCATATTCCAGCTCCCCTCTCGCCTGTTCCAAGTCGTAGCCCCCCACCGACTCCTTGACAATCAACTGGGCCAGTTCTTTATCCTCCACCTGGACCAGATCGTGCAATGAGAGCACATATCTTCGTCGCTCATTTTGTGAGGGCCTGGACGGCAATTCCGCTTTCTGTCCCTCTCGCTGAATGGTGGTGCGACTCAGTTTCTTTTCAATCCTCCACTCTTCCCCGTCAATCAAAATCCGTGCCACGGCCTGCAGATCATTTCCTAAAGAGGGCCAAATAACCTGTTGCAAAGCATAGGCTGTCGAACTTTTACCGGAGGCATTGGGTCCCGCGATAATATTAATGCTATCGTGAAAATCGGTATAGTTAAACAGTCCCCGCGGAAATCCCGGCATTTGCCGTATATCAAGTGACCTGAAACGCAAAGACGGCTTGTCCATAAATCCTAATTACCCTCTTGATTTTCCTGTTGTTGAACCAATTGATGTAACAGCCTTTCACATTCCCGCCGGAGATGCTCCCGGGCTACCGAATCGCTGGAAGCTTTCCTTCTTTCTTCTTGCAGCAAGGGTCTGAAAACATCCGAACGGTTTATCCGCTCCATTTCTATTTTCCATTGATCGATCAGTTCCTCAATCATTTCGTTGCTATCCCCATTCCGCAGCTTCAACAGGGTGTCCGCCAACAGACCCGCCGGATTATTCTGCCGAGCCCACTCTTCAAGTCCGTCCAATGCCGTAGTAAAACGAGTTCTGACTTTACGAACCGAAACCATCAAATCTGTGCCGGTGACTTCCTCGTAATAGTTCGTCACCTCCTTTCCCCAGCTCTCCATCCGGCGGGTATTTTTGACCGAACCCACCAACCATACGTCAAAAATCAAATAGTGGACCTTGTCCGTGTTGATCTCCCTTTTTTTGGCGTTCTCCATCAAGCGGGTTCGTAAAAGATTTCGGAATTGCGCCTTATCCCCGATTTCGGATACGTCCAGTTCTATGGCTTCGAATCGCACGGGAGACAGCGGCAATTTTTCCGCCACCACCGTGCGGTCCTCCTTGAAATGGAGAAGCCAGGGACCATGAGTTCCCGGTTCCCGCGCACTGAATGCATGGGGCGATCCGGGATAGCAGATTAGCGGATTTTGCTTACGTAACAACCCGGGTTTGTGGATATGACCTATCACCCATGCATCAAAACGGGTATTGATCAATCTGTTTTTCTCGATGGGACCATATTCACTTTTAGAAGCATTCACTTCTCCATGCACCAATCCCACAGAAGGCAAATCCTCATCCACTTGCTTTTGAGGAAAATCCAGCAGCGGATCCGAGGTCTGAGTGGAACGGGTAAAAGAGCGCCCTGCAACCTGGAGGACGGATCCCTCGCTATTCAATCTTTCAATCTGCCACTGGCCGTTCTTTCCCAATAGTTGAATGTTTTCCGATTTCACCTGTCCCACGGCGTCAGCCAAAACTTCAAAGTCATGGTTGCCGGCAACCAGAAAAACCGAAATTCCATTTTCGGACAACGTCTTGAAGCCTTTCACCAAGGGACCTATCGATTCAAAATAATCATTCTCCCGGTCAATGATATCTCCCGCTAACAACACCGCATCCACGCGGCGCTCCACTGCCGTATCGACGATACGTTCCCATGTGGCAATGGCGGACGTCTGGATAGATGACTCCGGTACCCCCGAGGTTCGACGCCCCAGGTGAAGATCAGAAGATGCCAGCAATGTCAGGGACATGATTTTGTCTGTTGTTAATTTTCGCTGAAATCTGTCAACCTTTCATTATTTGAAAATCGACAGGAATCCGCGCATTGATCTTTTGAGTTAGTGTATATTACAGCTCAATCAAGATCAACTCAAGAATCGTTCAATAAAAAAAAGCCGGTACCTCACAAAAGGAGGCACCGGCTTTAAAATTTTGCTTTACGATGTTAAACCTTGTCCTATCTAAGGGGTTCGCTTTTGGTCGAATCCCTGACACTGAGCTCAATTTCACCCACGTTGTTGTTCTCCCGGGCTTCCACTTCAATGTTGGTCAGGGTCGAATCCCTGTACAAGCTATCAGTAGGCTCTATGTAAATATCATAAGAGTCCTCTTCCAGTCCGGAGAGTTGAAACTCTCCACTGCTGGTGTCGGCCAGCGTACTGCTTACCGTATCCGAGTTATTCAGCGCATGTACCCAGGGATTGGCTCTTACCGGTTTAATCGTTCCGCTGACGCTACCCGTTTGTTCAGCTCGGCGGACCTCGATAACGGGATTCATCAAGACGGTCCCTTCGAGATCCAACGCACCTCGAATAATGGATTTGCGCAGATTGAAATCGAGCAGCAGGGTAGCCTGTGATTCTGCATCGACATTCAGGTTAATATTCAAGACCACTCCTTCTTCCGCCTCGCTGGATAGCTCGAGGTCGTAATTTTCACCAGACATTTTCATCGTATTATTGGCACCGAAAATGAGTCGCAACTGACTATAGCTTCCCGCTTCAAGATCTGCATTTGCAAGGGTTGCAAAATTACCATTGATGAGGGTAGTCACATCAACCCGGGTCGGTTCATTCGATAAGGTCACCCAGCCTTCCCCTTCTCCGGAAGATTTTGCCTCCACTCTTTCTATTTCAACGTTCACTTCCTGGTATAAAACGGGAAAATCATGCATTTTCACTTCTACATTTCCCTGATCGCCGTCGCTGCCAAAAATTCCGCAAGCTCCCAAAAGCAGCAATACGGATAGTCCCATGACCAATGTCTGTAACCTTCCCTTCATTAAGTATGTCATAAATTATAATAATTTTAGTTGGTGTTAATTCAGTAATAGCAGATTAATGATTGCAGTTTTATCTAAATTCAGTACTAAAGACGACCAGTCTGATTGTTCGTTACAAATTAATCGGAGAAATAACCGGTTGAACGAGAATTTAAGCGGAAAAACTATACGTCTCCCCTAAAAGTCCGACAGACTCCTGGAATCAAATTGGAATAAAAAAATGAGGGCGCTTCGATAAAAACGCCCTCATCGAAATAATGTAGCTTTTTCCCATGCGACTACCTTATTCGGGAAGCCTGCATATGACACTATTTGAGTAGCATCATTTTGCGGGACAGATTGGCTTCATCGGTCATCAGGCGATAGATATAAACCCCACTCGACAGGTTGGAGGCATCGAATTCGACCGAATGTGTACCGGCTTTTTGGGTTTCGTCAACCAGTGTGGCCACCCGGCGGCCGAGGAGATTGTAAACGGCCAGTGTTGTTTCGGTGGCTCGGGGCAACGTGTAGGTTATATTTGTGGAGGGATTAAATGGATTTGGATAATTCTTGTCCAGGGCAACCCGGCGGGGCAGCGTGGTTCTTGACCGGTCATCTATGGATGTTGCCACATACAGATTCGGCGGAGCGTAGTTGAAGATGTCAATGTGGTCTATCTGCCCATTGAAATATGGACCTCCCTCGTCCTGGGCTCCAATATACAGCGGTCCGCCGCCGGTCGAGGGCGGTTCCGTCGCACACGTCCCCCGCATCGCCATAAGCGTATCGGCTTCCGTATCTTTGACCCACGCAAAAACCGTATCCCGTTCGGCCGAAAGGCCAAAACCGGCCGTATACCACTTTCCGGGCTCCAGCTGCGCCTCCGTCATATGCAAAGCACCCCCCAGAAATCCCTCACAATCGTTTTGCGGTATGCGCGTAGCCGGTCGGACGGAACCATTCCGGAAGTAAATCTGGTAGTTACTCTGATAGATAGCCCCGTTGCGTTTGGCATAAATACGCGGCTCGGTAACTTCAGGCACCGAATCAGTGAACATGAATGTCGTCTCGATTCCGAATGAATCCAGGGCAAGGAACGGGCTTTCAAGCTCCAATAGCGTGGAATCAGCCGCACTAAACTGCATCGCTCCTGACTCGTAGGTCGGAGAAGCACTGCCTCCATATTCAATTCCCAGTTCATACAGAGAACTGTCCACCGGCATCTCACCATCGTTGAGTCCGTCAAAATCTATCCCCAGGACCCGGCTGCTATCCATTTCAACACCAAACGAATGATAAGTCGAATCCGAAAGGGCTGCTGTCGGATTTGTTGCCGTCAATCCTTGATCGGTACTCGCTTTAATCCAATAGTCCACATTCGCCCCGACATTTTGGGAAGGTATGGTGGCTGAATAGGTTTGGTTTATATCTTCAACCATCCCCGTTGAATCCCACGCACTTTCATTTACGCGGTAAAATAGTTTGGGATCTTCTATGGCCGCTTCTCCAATCGTCTGAATGTTTGCCTCAATCTCGATATCCTGTCCAGACTGTTGATTTTCGACTCTCCTTACATCCTTTATAATGGGAGGAACCGTAAAATTACGTACGACGTTACTGATTCGAATTTCATCCAGAAAACCGTCCAGCATGCCGATTGAAAAATCATTTTGCGGTGAAGCCCCAATATAAAGCGGCTGATCGTTAACGCGCGGGGGATGATCCTCTTCCCCATCGTATCCCTGGCTTGCGAAATAGGTTAATTCCAACTCTTCCGAGTTATCCGTCATGCCTTTATCCGGTGTCTGATGAATCATCTGAAGGATTACGTTTTTCGAGGTGTCCCTGATAAACGTCAGATGATACCATTCTCCGACCCGTAAAAGATTCGACTCCGAACGTACCTCGATCCACGTGGTTGATTGATCGGCATAATAGCCCGTATTAAAATTCTGCTCCACTCCGTAGATATTAAAGAAGTAGTTGGAGTAGCAGTAACAGCCTTCATCGGGATCGCCCGGTTTGAAAATCGGACGCGGACCGATACGCCAGTCGTCCTCCGTGTTCCCATATGTGAACACGTTAATCCATAATTCCAGCGTCCAACTTCCCGTCAAGTCGAGCGCAGCGGTGTCTGCCACCGTCATCCAACTGCTATCCTGGGGAGAGTCATTATCGATACGGAGTTGCCGGTTAAGCGATCCGGCCCCTTCCATGTTACTTACAAAGCTCAAATTGCCGCTTTCCACCGGATCTGCAGACAAATCCGAGGCATTTTCGGTATTCCCGTCAAAATGAAGCAGTAACACGGTGGCCGAGTCAACCGAATACGGTCCCCCGAGTGAATCCTGCGATTGGAATACTGCTGAAGCCTGGTTATATCCCCAAAACATCATAACAAAAACAGCCAAAAAACTCGTCAGTAGCTTTTTATTCATATATCTCCTGTCGTTTGATTAGAAATAGTGCCTGGTGTATGGCCGAACATATTGTAAAAAAATACTATTCGATCAATATTTTAATGTCTGAAAAATCGCGCCGGCCTCATAAATATTTCTGGTAACTTTTCTTCCTTTTTCTCTAATTTTATTTAAATCGGCTTATAAACCAAAAAAGCACAGACAGCAGGATACTCAGGATAATGGACGTCGTTATCGGAAAGTACAATTGAAAGTTTTCTTTTTTTACTACAATATCTCCCGGTAGATGAAAAAGATTCAACTTTTGCAGGTAAGGCCACAAGAGCCCCACTCCAACCAGCAATAGTCCTATCGTTATGAAAATTCTCGACATAGACAACTTGGAATTTTGCTGCCCTTCAGACCCCGTTTGCATGATAATGATTGAATATGATTTACGTAAGTATCAATTTACATAAACCACCGTTCGGATAAAAATCATTGGATTCAACCGTCATTCAGTATATTAAGACCCCGTAAATTTTGAAAACGAAAGAGCTTCCATTGTCTTCAACAGATTACCATTCGATCAAAGAGGCTATACGAGATTGGCAATACCAGGATTTTACCCTGAAAGGAGCACGCCGGCAGGGCGGATATGTTGAACTCGAGGCCGTACACCCGGATCATAACAACCTGGTGGCCCGGGGAAGAACGTTACCTGATGCTATCGAGGGACTTGAACAACAAATTGATACTATGTACGGGGACAAGTAAGTTAATCTTATCTTAAAAATACGTTGTCGAAGTATCATTCAACTCTTATATTGTGTTTCCGTTCTTAGATAGATATAGTATTATTTTTTAAGCGTGCCCACAGCTTATAGCACATGCCGGAGTGGCGGAATTGGCAGACGCGTGTGACTCAAAATCACATGTCCCTTTGCGGACGTGCGGGTTCAAGTCCCGCCTCCGGTACTTTCTTGCGTTTTCGGCTCGCCTATTTATCTTTTCCTCTGATAGACTTATTTCTTATCGCAATTAAAGGCTAACCGGGTGGCTATGGCTTACTTCAACGTTTACTTACCGTACGGGGAAAAACTGCGGATTGAAGCCGATGAATATGAGGTCGAGGGGGATCAGATCATCTTTCGAAGAGACGGGGAGAATGTGAATCTTTACCTTAACAAAAACGGGGTGTGCATTATACCCGAAACAACTTCCCTGAAAAAGCCGGATGAAAGCCAAGATGACGAACTGGACCTGTTTAAATCGATCTAGCCCGGATTTCTTGGTGAGATTTTCGGGCCTGGGGTGCAGATTTAACAAAACTACTGTAAAACCTATCTAAAACCTGTTTTTCGCTACAATTCGGCAAGCCCGACAGCCTCCTAGCCCGGATTTCTCACCAAGAAATCCGGGCTAGCAGTCCTTAGCTTCAAACAAATAAAAAAGGGCATCCCACCTTTCAAGTGGGGATGCCCTTCATTCATCAAGAGAGGCGCTCTGTAAAAGAGCGCAATAGTAATTTACTAAATATTTATGAATTATGTAAATTTTTAAAGAATATATTATTTATAATTCAATTAACTAAAGTTTAAAACTTGAGAATGCATTCCGCACTATGTAAAGTGAGCAGTCTCGAGTACCCTTCTGCTTTCCCGTAAACCATTAAAGTCACGGGGCAAACAGGATATCCAGCCAGCGAACTTCCTGTACCCCGGCTTTTAAATGTCGAACCGGAAGTTCAATATGATCTATATAGAATTGCCCCGGCTCCAGCCGCTTGCTGCGGGGATAGATGAGGGTAGCTATTGACTGCTCTTTCATCTTCAAAGGTTTTTGGCGGATATTTTCCATCCATCTCTTCAGCTTTTCCTCCTCCAGCTCCCCGGCATGTTCCACCACCCAGGCACTTCGAAAATAAATCTGCCCGGCCCCCGTCCCCTGACGAGCCTTCAAACGAAGAGCGACATAATTTTCACGTATATCCTGCCCTACAAAACGCCGAGCATCCATATCTCGAATAACCGTCAAGGTGGCATCGCTCGTACGGAAATTCTTTGTTTCGTACGGCTCCCCTTTTGTCAGGCTAACCCAGTTTTTGTCCACGCCGGGATTTTCCAACAGCGACACCTCAACAGCCTCCGCTTCCCATCCCTTCCCGAAAAGAAGAAGATCAATCGTCCCGGGAGAAGACGGTGAGCCTGCCTGCCCCGCTCCTTCTTCCATACCTGCAATTCCTATCCAACAAATGATCACATATAACAAGAGTGATTTCATAGATATTCCCTTTTGGTTAACACGTTTACAATACAGTCTCTATTACGGTTCATCACGGAGTGTCACGGTTACGCGAACTCCCTCGCCCCCGGGCAATTCAATATACCCCGCCTCCCTGTTGATTGGATCCCGGGATTGGCCGTCAATCGTGACTTCCTCGATTTGATAGCTGAATTCCTCGATCGGCAACGGATAAAGCCGTTCGCCCTCATCAGCAGCCCGGATATGATAATGGAGCGTCACACTCTCGTTATGAACCCACACATTCAAGTAAATATAGTTCAGCAACGCATGCTCCATCGAATGGTAGGAGGTCTTGCTTCGTACTGCCTTATTCCCTCGTTCGATGGCCCCATCCAAATACGTACTCAGCACCGATCCCCCAAATTCCCGGTCTACAAAATATTGATTCCAGAATTCCGCACCGTCCTTAAACCGATTCAGATACCGGTTTACCCCCGTTATTTTATACAAATACAATTGATACATATTCCCGTAGGCCTGAATCCACCAGGGCGTAGTTTCGGGATAGCGGGTGGGATCTTCAAAATTGACCCGGTGCAGCCACACTCCATTTTTCCGCTGTGCATAGGCATCCAGGCTGTCTGCCAGAGTCAGGGCCGTTTCCAGATATCTTTCATCGTCCGTTATTCGATACATGCGCATTCCCAGCCAGGATGTTTCAACATTGTGACCTACGTTCATGGATGTGTTTTTATCCGCTTCTCTCATAAATCTCCAGTCGCGCCCGAATCGCTCCATGATCCAGTTCTGGGGACCCACGAACATATGATCCAAAGCGGTGTCGAATATGCGCCGGGCCTGCTGCAGGTAACTGGAATCGCGCGTGGCTGCGTACAGGTAGAGCAGGTGACCCGAGAGCGGTGCCAGCTGGGAAGTGAAATCTTTGTACATATTTTCCTTGTCGACTGACAAATCCCGGTTCAATACCCGGTAATAGCCCCCAAACTGATCGTCCCACGCATGTTTCTCCAGCAGCTCATTGCTGCGCTGCAGATAATGGAGGGCTGTTGAGTCGTGGGTGACAATATAGTACATGGACAGACCGGTGACCGCATAGGTTTGCATAAACAAGTCTTTCCGGCGATCCACGGGTTGTCCCGTCGAATCGATCTCATTGTACCATAACCCGTATTTTTCGTCCCACCCGTGACGTATCAGGTATTGCATCGTTTGCCGGGCCCTGTCCAGGTGGCGCTGTTTGCCGCTCATCAAATAAGCGGCAGAATAACTGAAAATATGCCGGGCTAGCATACCCGGATATCGATTACGTGTTTGATAGGGTTGCCACCGGCGATCCAGGTAGGCAAAAAAGGTCTGGTACGTCGTGTCTCGCGCCTGTGAAGTCCAGGGTTGAATAATATCATTCAGAGCCTGGTGTCTCCAATAATCGGCCTCTACCACGCTGCCGGAAGGTTGATCGGCCGGTTCCTCGCAACCGAAAATACTTCCCATTAACAGAATCAGCAGGCCTGTTCGGCAATACGTAAATATCCCCCTGCCCTTATGAACCTCGTAACCCATCATAGTCGTTAACCATTATTATCAGTTCCTGTTTGTTTATAAATTATCATCCAGCATTTTTCCTCAAAATCGGCCAAAATCTACCTCATCCCGGCAGCTGTCGGGATTTGCGCTGCGATCCGAAAAGTCCGACAGACCCCTTGGACAAAATAAATTGTGATATCCTTTCTAATGGATCGCCGATCCGGTAAATACGGTATCGGAGTGTAAATGTACCGGCCTCGATCGAACATGCGTTGCCAAACTGTTGATCTCACTCCACCGGGGATGCTCTTCAATAAGACGCGTAACTTTGTCCTCCGTCGCATAATGCCGGGTCGCCCGATACGGCATGGCATATACGGCCGTCAACCGGGAGGTATCCGTACCTGCGGGCGTGGTTATCTTGAATTGCAAGCTGGATTTTTCCCCGGCTGCATTAATAAATCGATCCCTTTCCAATCCGTGGAACACGACCGCATGCCATTGATCGTCGTATGAATAGATATACTCCGGCCGGGCCGAATCTATATAGGCATCGCGATCCTGCTGGGGATTAAAATAGCCGATAAATGTCCAACTGCTGTCTTCGGGCGATTTCAGATGCAACGCATGCTCGGTGTGATCAAAATCGTGGCCGTATATCCAGACGTCGAATTTGCGATCCTGTTGCAACTGTCCGATCGATTCAAGTATGGAAAGATAGGCGTAGGTAAAACGGTCGCGCGAGGTGCCATACAGCGATCCCGCCGGACCGATACGTCCCCAGGCGTTGGGAACGAACGGGTCAAAGGAAACATCGTATCCTTCATGCCGGGGTTGCCCGTCGGGACCCGTCTTCCGATAGTTGGTCGATGCGTAATTGGGCCAGTACCACCCGATGCCGTCGGGATTGCCGTCGAGCATGGCCTGGATATTCGTATCAATCTGGCGCCGACTCGGCGTATATCCCAACTTGATGGTATGCACCTGTCCGAGTTGAAAGTGATCGGCTCCGAATTGCCCGGCGACTTCACCGGTATAGGCCACCACATCCCGGATATAGTCGTTCGTAGCCTCCACCCCGTAACCGCGGTTGAAATATCCCCTGTACACATCGGAAAAAATGAAATCGGGCGCCGCATCCAGCGAATCGGTTTGTTGCATAAACGCTTTGATATAGGAGTACTCCCCGGCCATTTGAGGCGAGGCATTGTGCGGATGATGCAGGAAAATTCCGACTTCGGCGTTGGGCATGACCGACTTAAACGCACGATACATATAGGCAAAAGCTTGGGGAGCGAACTGCTTGAAATCCCTGAGGTCGGACTGATAATTTCCCCCGGTACGTGCAAAGGCCCCGAGTGGAGCTTCATCGAATATCGTGATGCGGGCAAACTCCGGATACATCTCTTTGTAGACCCGGGCCAACTTTTTGAAACGCTCCAGCGTCGCTTCCCTCTTTTCTGGCTGCCGGACAAACTCTCTGGCCGTGGCCTGGTTCGTGTTGGTTTCCCGGGGACCGATTTCAATCCAGGTCTTTTCAATCCCATGCTTCCGGCACCGTTCCAAAAACGCTCTCAACTCCCCGGGTCGATTGACCCCGGATTCATAAGGGATTATCTCGTGCCGACGGGCAAAGGCCAGCATATTGTCAAACATGCGGGATTCCCGCTCCATTAACTGGGAAGCCCCCATCCACATAAAGGTTTCGTCGGCGGTACTCGTCTGAGCCGAAGAGGAAAGACTTCCCCCTCCCAACAAAACCGCCAAACAAAGCATGATTACCCCCCTCGTTCGGGTATAACTCCCTCGACCAACCGGTTCAGTTATCGTCATGTTCACGTAAATTCGATTTCGATAAATGAAAAATGAAATTACAGTTTTTCAATCCATGTAAATCTAAAAACCCCTGCCTTTAAACCCAATAAAAATATAAATACACACCTACGCTGACGGATCGCAATAAACTATTCCAACAACCTTCAAACCGACATCATTCCCGTTTTCAACCCTGGGTCCGGATTTTGCCTAAAATTTCATGAATGATTTTTTTATTTGAGAAAACGTTACAGTATATCATATAAATGATTGGGCAAAAACTTCGCCAGTGCGTATTTTCCCTGAACGTAGTGGACGTATTCCATTACGTTGCTAGCCCTTTGTAAAACGCGGGGAGAGCTATGCTACTCCGTCAAACGACAAACATTTTTTACAGCATAAACTCGTATGCAGGAATACCAGGAAAAAATTGAACTCATTAAAGAAGAGTTGACCGATGATCCCGGCAATGCGGATCTACTCAATGAGCTGGGCATTCTCTATCATCAAACGGGATCCTATCAACAGGCGGTGGAAACCTACCGGAAGGCCCTCGAAGACAATCCGGGCGATCACCGTATCCATTTTAACCTGGGGAATACGTTGATGGAACTGGAGCAGGTCGAATTTGCCATCAACAGCTACCTGGATGCGCTGGACGTAAAGCCGGACTATATTCCCGCCCTCACTCATCTTGCTGATTTATATGAACAGGCCGGCGAAACCGAAAAGGCAACGGAGCTATTTGAATACACCTCCAACGTCAACCCGGATGATCCCGTGAGCCATTTCAACCTGGGGAATCATTATGCGCGTATAGGAGAGGGGCGTTCAGCTATTCGCTCCTACGAAGCAGCAATTCAGTGTGATCCGGAATTTGCCGATGCTTATGCCAATATCGGGGTAGTACTCAAACACGCCGGACAACATGAAGCTGCCGCCGAATATTTCAGAGAATGCCTGTCCATCCGCCCCGACCACTCCTATGCAAAAGATGAACTGGAGGAATGCAAAAACCAACCCAATAACAGTCGATAACCGTGTATTTAAATATCCTGTCCAGCAATGAATTCATCTCCTGAAGAACGTCAAAAAATAACGGATCGCGCCTGGGTGCGGGTTCTCTTGTTCCTGGTCTCCTATTTTATCTTCAACAGCTTGATGCAGATGGGAGGCCTGTATGTCATGAGTATTTTCAGCGAATTACCCTTCAGCGAATATGCAACCTCCTTTCAGAAACAGGTAGCACGGTCGGATTTACCCCTGACCCCCATGCTGGTTTTACAAAGCGCCGGCCTTATCGGCACGTTGATCCTGGTAGCGCTATTTCGACGAAAGCTGGATCGACAGAGCGTTGCCTCCCTCGGGTTGCGTATCAAAGGGTGGTATCGCGATGCAGGAGTCGGGTTTCTGTTGGGAGTCGTTTTAATTGGAACAGGTTTTCTTACTCTCTCGCTGTCTGGATACCTCTCCATCGAATCCATCCATTTTAATCCCGGCGCACTTCTCCTATCCCTGGTTTTCTTCCTGGTGGTATCCCTGAACGAAGAGATTATGTTGCGCGGATATGTTCTGAACAATCTGCTAAAGCAATATCATCCCTACCATGCACTGGGCGTTACCGCCTTCCTGTTCTCCGTCATGCACGGTATCAACCCGAACATCACGATCATCGGTTTTCTCAACATCTTTTTGGCGGGCGTACTATTTGGCATCTACTACATCCATCGCCGCAACCTCTGGTTCCCTATCATGATTCACTTGAGCTGGAACTTCTTCCAGGGACCTATTCTGGGTTTCGAAGTGAGTGGAATTCGCTCAAAATCGATCCTGGATCATCACATTGACGGTCCCTTTTATATTACCGGGGGCTCATTTGGATTTGAAGGCTCCCTTCTTTTATCGCTTTTACTGATAATCTCCATCTGGTGGATACATCACCGCTATCGCGAGTCATAAAAATTTCAGAGGCCATTCGGGAAACGGGATTCAGCGTTGATTCGGCCAAAAAGTTATTAACCTGAGTCCGCCAATCGGGA
>CAYQXO010000026.1:0-22173 GCA_964421495.1 uncultured Balneolaceae bacterium
GGCAGACCCTCTCGGCCTCCCTTTCCTCTACAGCCGATAACGCGGCCAGCCTGTTCGAGCACAGCGCCCTCTCGTTCGCGGGCGACCTGATCGCACCGATTTTCTACGGCGGCGAACTCAGCGCCGAGGTGGATCGCGCCGAAGCGGTAAAACAACAGCGCCTTTACGAATACGGCCAGTCCGTTTTGACCGCTTTCCAGGAAGTCGAAAACGCCCTGGTGCGGGAGAAAAAGCAGCGGCAACAGATTCAAAGTATCCGAAAGCAGGTTAAACTGGCCCGAAAAACGTACCGGCAGCTTCGGATGGAATATTTCAACGGCATCAGCGACTACCTGGATGTCCTCACGGCGCTGGACGATGTCCAGCAGCTTCAACGTGACCTGCTGACGGCGAGGCTGACGCTGGTCGAATATCGAATCGCACTATACCGATCGCTGGCCGGACCTTTCGAAACTGATCCCACACAAACAGCTGACTCATTATGAACTGGAAGAAAACCCTTATTATTTGCTGCATCATCCTGCTTGCGGGCGGGGCCGTAACTACATTCATTTTTTCCACCGAACCGACGGCCCAACGCACCGGAGCCACCAAGGAAACGGCTATGCTCGTGGATATAACGACGGTGGAACGGGATACTTTCCGTCCCACCATCGAGGTTATGGGAACCGTACAGCCCTCGCAGGATATCATTCTGAGTCCCCGGGTCACCGGCAAGGTCATCGACCGCGCCGACTCGTTTACCCCGGGCGGATATGCCGAGGAGGGGGATACCCTGCTGCAAATTGATCCCTCGGATTATCGGAACACCCTCCAGCAGCGGAAGAGCGAACTGCAGCAGGCGATGGCCGACCTGAAGATTGAACGGGGACGGCAAGAGGTTGCCATGGAAGAGTTTCAGTTAATCGGAGATACCCTCCCCGGCATGAACAAGGCACTCGTTCTGCGCGAACCTCAACTCGAATCGGTGGAATCAGAGGTTGCTTCGGCCCGGGCGGCGGTAGATCAGGCCGAACTGGAATTGCAGCGAACTACCATTACCGCTCCCTTTAATGCCCATATTCTTAACCGGAATGTAAACATCGGCTCGCAGGTGGCGCCGGGAGATAACCTGGGCAGGCTGGTCGGACGGGATGCCTACTGGGTCGAGGCTACGGTCCCCCTTTCCAAAATTCGATGGCTGACCTTTCCCGAAAATCAAAAGGAAAAAGGATCAAAAGTCAGCATTCGAAATCGCACAGCCTGGCAGCCGGACGAGCATCGCACCGGATACCTGCATGAAATGGTGGGCACGCTCGAGGAGGAAACGCGGATGGCGCGCGTGTTGATAACCGTCCCGGATCCCCTGGCCTATCGAGCGGATAACAAAAACCAGCCTTCCCTGATGATCGGATCATTCGTGGAAGCCAGCATCCATACCAATCCGCTGCCCAACGTCGTGCGAGTCAATCGCGACTATCTCCGAAAAGACGAAACCGTCTGGGTAATGGAGGAGGGTAAACTTCGTATTCGTGATGTCGATATTGAGTTTCGAGACGAGCAATATGCTTATATATCCGAAGGATTAAAAGACCGGGACCGGGTGGTCACCACCAACCTGTCCACCGTCACCGACGGAGCCGACCTCCGCCTGCGAAAAAACAATGAATCCGCGCAACAGGATACCCTCTGATTGCGACAATCCATTAAAATTCAATTGAACCACCGGAAAGTGGAATGAGTCAATCCAACTCAAATAACAACTCAGACAGCGGATATTCAGGGCCGATCGATTACATGGCCCGTAATCCCATCGCCGCCAATCTCCTGATGATTATTCTGATCGGCGGGGGGATCTGGTCGATGTTTACCATCCAGAAGGAGGTCTTTCCCCAGTATCAGCTTGACATCGTCGAAGTCGGCGTAACCTATCCCGGCGCCGCCCCGGCGGAGGTCGAGCAGGGCATTCTGCGTCCGGTCGAAGAGGCGATCCGCGGCGTGCAGGGCATCAAGGAAGTGACTTCCACGGCGTATGAAGGCAGGGGACAGGTGTCGATCGAACTGGTGGCCGGCACGGACCGGATGAAGGCTTTCCAGGATATCAACCAGGCGGTCAACCGGATACGTACGTTTCCCGACGATATCGAGGAGCCCGAAGTCCGCCTGCAATCGCGCCAGCGCGAGGTAATTCAGATAGGTATATACGGGGAAGCCGATATCTGGACGCTCCGGAAACAAGCCGAACAACTCCGCGACCAGTTGCTGAATCACAGTGAAATCACCCAGGTCGAAATCGGAAATGTCCCCGACTACGTCACCCACGTGGAAATACCGCGAAACCGGCTTCGCGAATATGACCTTACCCTCGACGAAATAGCCAATATCATCGTTCAGTCGAGCGAGGATATCCCGGCCGGGGCCCTGGAAACCAGCGCCGAAGAAATACTGCTGCGCATGAAAGAGCGAAAGCAGTGGTCCGACGAATACGGAACCATTGAGATCATCTCGACACAGTCGGGCGGATCGGTCACGCTGGCAGACCTGGCTGAGATCACCGACGGCTTCGAGGAAACCGGGTTTCATGGACAATTCAACCAGCAGCCGTCGGTCGACCTGGAAATATACCGGATAGGAAATCAGTCGCCGCTGGACATCGCGGAAGCGGTTAAAGGTATTATGGAGGAGGCTTCCCAAAACTTTCCGCCGGGTATCCAATATCGAGTGGACAGTAATAGCGCCGACGACTACCGGGAACGCATGTCGCTGCTCACCGAAAACGGGCTGATCGCCATTCTGATCGTCCTGTTTATCCTGGCCCTGTTTCTCGAATACCGCCTGGCTTTCTGGGTTATGATGGGAATGAGTATCTCGTTCGTCGGCGGAATGCTATTCATGCCGGCCGTCGGACTGAGCATCAACATGATCTCGATGTTCGGTTTCCTCGTGGTTCTCGGGATAGTGGTGGACGACGCCATCGTGGTGGGGGAGAATGTCTATGAATTCCGTCAACAGGGTATGAGTTTTCTCGATGCGGCCATCGCGGGCGCACGGGATATGAGCAAGCCGGTCACCTTCAGCATCCTGACCAATATCATCGCTTTTATTCCGCTCCTGTTCATCCCCGGAACCACCGGAAAATACTGGTGGCCGCTGCCCGCCGTCGTCATTATCGTGCTGGCCGTCTCCCTGTTTGAAGCCCTGTTTATCCTCCCCGCGCACCTCGGTCACAGTACGGAAGGCAGCCGCTCCAGAATCGGGAAATTCGTGCACCGCAAACAGCAAAATTTCGGTCGACGATTCAATGTTTTTGTAAACCGCTATTATCGTCGTTTCCTCAAGCTGTGTCTTCGCTACCGGTATATTACGTTGAGTACCGCCATTGCACTGCTGGTGGTTATCGGCGGTTACGGCTACAGCGATCATATGGGAATGATCATGATGCCCGAGGTTTCGGCCGACGAGATTGAGGCCGGCGCCTCGCTGCCCGTAGGCACCACACCCGCCCAGGCCGGAAAGGTCGCCACCGAGATTACGGACTCCACTCGCAAGATGTTCGATGAACACGACCTGTATCGCGTGGCCGACGGCATTAAAACCAACGTGCGCGGACAGAATTTTATCGACGTCGAGATCGTCATGAAACCCCCGGACCAGCGCGACATGACCGCCCGACAGGTTATTGAGTTATGGCGTAATGAAATCGGGGATATCGAGGGACTCGACCAGATCACCTTCGAAGCCGAACGGGGTCCGGCCGGCTACCGGCAGGATATCAGCGTCGACTTGAGTCACTCCGACATCGACGTACTGGAGGAAGCCAGCCAGGAGTTCTTCGACCGGGTAGAGCAGTTCGAGGCCACCCGCGACGTCAACGACAACTACAACAAGGGCAAAACCCAGTTCGATTTCAAGCTGTTGCCGGAAGGCCGGAAACTTGGCCTGACCTCCGAGGATGTCGGCCGACAGATACGCAACGCGTTTTACGGGGCCCTCGCCATGCGTCAACTGCGAGGCACCAACGAAATCGAAGTGCGGGTTAAGCTTCCGCGCGAGCAGCGAAAGGATATCCACCACCTGGAAGATCTGGTCATACAGACGCCCGAAGGTACGGAAGTCCCCCTGATGGATGTGGTCCAGGTGGAGCAGGTCGAAGCATTTACCTCCATAAACCGACGCGACGGGCGTCGGGTGGTATCGGTGGGAATGGACGCGGAACCGGCCAGTGCCGTATCACAGATTCTGGCGTCCATCAATACCGAGGTTCTGCCGCAACTCAGGGAAGAATACCCCGGACTAACGTGGAGTTTCGAGGGAAGCCAGGCCGAGATGCGAGAGTCCACCGAGGCACTCTGGGGAGGATTCGGCATGGCCCTGCTGATCATCTACGCTCTTCTGGCCATCGCCTTCGGCAGCTACCTGCAACCCCTCATCGTCATGGGCGCTATTCCCTTCGGCATTGTGGGAGCTGTTATCGGACATATTCTGCTGGGATACGACCTCTCGCTCGTCAGCATGATGGGCGTTATCGCCCTGTCGGGCGTCGTGCTGAACGACTCTCTTATCATGATCGACTACGCCAATAAAAAACGGGCGGACCATACCACCTTTAACGCCATTCTCGAAGCCGGGTTGCGCCGTTTCCGTCCCATAATCCTGACCACGCTTACCACGTTCGGCGGACTCACCCCCATTATCCTGGAAACTTCCCGCCAGGCCTATCACCTTATTCCCATGGCCATCTCGCTCGGGTTTGGAATTGTATTCGCCACCTCCATCATTCTCATTATCGTCCCCTGCCTCTATATGATCCTGGAGGATCTATATTCTGTAAAAGCTGCCCATCAAACCAGCTAGTCCCTTGCTTCCCGCATTCCCGGGCTTTTACATGCAATCTGCCCGCCTTCACTCTACGTATCTGTAACCGACCCCACCTTTACTCGTCATAATAGGGAAGTTAAATCAGGATGACCTCCAAATGGGGATCAAAATGAAGAAACTGAGTCTGATACTGCTTTTATTCGTATTCGCGGGATCAAGTTCCGCCCAGTTGCGCACCTACGACTGGAATACGCCGAAGAGGGTGATCATGAAAAACGAGCAAAAGCCGGTTGCAAAACAGGACAACCAGCTTATCTATAAAGCTACCATAAAGGGACGTGACGTGCTGAAAAAGCATGTCTTCATTGACAACCGACTCGCCCGGGCGATCATTTTGTTCAAGGAGCCGTATGAGAATCACAATAACTATATCAAGGATTTTAAATGGGTGAATCGACAACTCAACAACAAGTACGGCACGCCCGAGGATGCGAATTCACGCATCGTCATCAATGCCAGCCAGGCTGAAAACACTTCCCTGACGGAATCCGACAAGCTGGCCGCCGGAGCCATCGGTTTTGAATCGAACTGGAACCAGTCCAACACCCATATAAACCATACATTGCGGGGTAATGGCTATGAAATCATTCATGTTATCGTCTGGACCTCCCTCGACTTTGAAAGCATGAAGAAACAGTTAGTAGACGGATACTAAACAGGATCACACCTCCCTATCGTCATTAAAGATCGTTTTCCCACTCTTAATAAAAGCCAAAATTAAGCACGTACATGCCACCTGCCCCCCGTTGGGAAACCGGGCGGGCGCCTCTTAAGCATTTGAATTATGCAGCCAGAAGCAATAAATGTAATAAAGCTATAAAGTAGAGCATGAGATAATAGCCCGGGTAAAGCAACAGTCGGCTGGATATTTCCAGCTTAAGAGGCGCCCGCCCGGTTTCCCAACGGGGAGGGGCATCGTAAAAAGCTATATTCCAGAGAAATAAGAAGGGAGCAATCTATCCGTTGTAGTGCGTTGATAAATATGCTATCTTTGGATAACATATCAGGGTATGAATTTTGACGCACTGACAGAAGGTGTAGACCCAAATATTCAGAAATTTAAAATAATCCATATTAAATATTTATATCATGAATGCACTGTTTTTCCTTTTAATGGGTAGTCCCGACGATGGAGCTTATCTGAATCTTATTTTCCTCGGTCTGATCTTTGCCGTATTCTATTTCTTCATTATCCGTCCGCAGACCAAGAAACAGAAAGAAATCCGCGAAAAAGTCGAAAACCTCGAAAAAGGGGACAAAGTGGTTACGTCCGGCGGTATGGTGGGCAAAGTTAACAGCATAGACGACGACTCGATTCTGATGGAAATCCACAAAGACGTCAAGGCGCGCATTATGAAAAATGCCATATCCGACGTTAACCCGCAGCAAGACGACAATTCCTGATTAATTCCTCAATATATGTCAGCTCGCAACATAGAATTCGATAGCATTGAAGAAGCTATCGAGGATATCAAGCAGGGCCGTATAGTAATTGTAGCCGATGACGAGGACCGCGAAAATGAAGGCGATTTCGTTATGGCGGCGGAAAAAGCTACGGCTGAACACATCAACCTCATGGCCAAGCACGGCCGGGGCTTGATATGTATGCCGATTACCCGTGAAAAAGCCTATTTCATGGATCTTGATTACATGGTGTCCAAAGATGCGGACCCCGAGGAAGCGAACTTCACGGTATCGGTGGATCACAAGGAACTCACCTCAACCGGTATTTCGGCCTCCGATCGCGCCAATACGATCCGGGAACTCATCAGCGACGACGCCCGTCCGAAGGACTTTCGCAAACCGGGTCATATCTTCCCCCTGATCAGTATCACCGGGGGCGTACTTCGACGAGCGGGTCATACGGAGGCCGCCGTTGATCTTGCCCGGCTTGCCGGTCTCAAACCGGCCGGGGTGATCTGCGAGATCATGAAAGACAACGGGGAAATGGCCCGGCTGGAGGATCTGGCCGACATCGCGGAGAAGTTTAACATGAAGCTGATCACGATCAAGGACCTGATTGCCTATCGCATGCAGAACGAATCGCTGGTCCAGGAACTCGTCAACGTAAATCTGCCCACTATCTACGGCGATTTTGATCTTTATGCCTTTGAAGAGCGCCTGACGGGCGGAAATCACCTGGCCCTCACCAAGGGAAGCTGGTCGGAAGACGATCCGGTGTTGGTGCGCGTTCACTCTTCATGCATGACGGGCGACATTTTCGGCTCCAAACGCTGTGACTGCGGCGAACAACTGCACCAGGCCCTGATGAAAGTGGATAAAGAGGGACAGGGAGTAGTCCTGTACATGAATCAGGAAGGCCGGGGAATTGGACTTATAAATAAGCTTAAAGCCTATAAGCTGCAGGAACGGGGAATGGATACGGTTGAGGCCAATGAAGCCCTCGGTTTCAAGCCCGATCACCGGGATTACGGGGTCGGAGCCCAAATTCTGCGGTCACTGGGAGTGAGAAAGCTGAAACTGATGACCAATAATCCCGTCAAGCGCGTGGGACTGAAGGGCTACGGACTGGAGATGGCCGAACGCGTACCGATCGAGGTAAATGCCTATCCCGAAAACCTGAAATACCTGAAAACCAAGCGCGATAAGCTGGGACACAAACTGCGGAATATCGATCCCCACAGCCCGGAATTCATCGATACGCTGATCAGGGATCAGAAATAACGTTTTTTTCCTCTTTCTCCGTCGATTCCTCCTCGAATATCTGACGCTCGGGCAGAAGGCGTTTATGGAATATCAACAGCAGGATCAGCGATATGCTTATGGCCATATCGGCGACATTGAAAATATAGGGAAAAACGGGCCAGTCACTAATACGAAGCGTGAAATGAATGAAATCGACGACATGTCCCTCCAGGTAAGTCCCGTAATTGCCGATCCGGGCCATGAAGAGCCGGTCGAGAATATTTCCGATCGCCCCTCCCAGGATTAATCCCATACACACCAGGTAGGAGCGGTTGGCATGCGGCATCGAACTGATAATATAAAGCAGAATAAATACTGTAGCCGCAATGGCGATAACACTGATAACGTGTGTATCAGCCCACCGCATACCCAGGGCCATGCCAGGATTCTGGGTGTAATGAAAAGACAAGAGTCCCTTGATTACACTGAAATCGTGCAGGGAAGGGGTCGTGCGTATCCAGTGCTTGCTGAGCTGGTCAATAATGACAACAACCACCGTCGGAATCAGTAAGGTCGCAAACTTTTGCTTTCGGATCCGCAACGTACCGCCTATTTCCTTTTCATTTTTGCCTCTATACTCAGCTGAGTATGAGGAACAGCTTCAAGCCTTCCTTTTGATATTTTCTTTCCCGTCACCTTGCAGATGCCATAGGTTTTGTTATCGATTCGCTCGAGTGCTCCTTCCAGGTAACGGATGAATTTACGGGTGCGATTGTATAACATATAGGTTTTCTCGCGCTCCTGGGCATCCGTTCCCGCATCCGCCATATGAAAGGAATAGGCCGATTCGTCATTCGAATTTTCCATACTCTCCTGCAACTGCTGATGCAGGTTGTTCAACTCTTTTTCAGCTTCATTCTTTTTCTTCAGAATTATTTCGCGGAAATGCTCTAATTCTTCGTCACTGTATGGAGTTACGCGCTCTTGTTCTTCGTTTTTTTCCTGGTTCTTTGTACTAGCCATGATATTTTATTTCACCTCATCCGTTAGTGTTGCGGCGAATGGAAATAGTGCATTCCTTGTCGTCAATTTCCCACACTTTCACAAAATCGGAAACTTCCAATTCACCATATTCAATTTCCTCTGCAAGTATCTCGTTTTGAATGTAATCTTTCATCTCGTCAACAGACTGCTCCAATTTCTCCGAACCGTCAAAGCCAATCACAATGCGATCCGTCACATCAAATCCGGCCTCTTTCCGCATATTCTGAACACGGTTTATCAATTCGCGGGCCAATCCTTCATGGACCAACTCTTCCGTAATATCCGTATCGAGAGCAACCGTCAGGTCTCCCTCGGTCTCGACCGACCATCCCTCGAGTCCGGTTCGGCGAATTTCAACTTCCTCGGTATCCAGCCGAACCTTTCCGTCGGATCCCAAATCAAGTTCAAGCGTTCCCTCTTTTTCAAACTGCGTGATTTCCTCGGTTGACAACTCCTCAACCTTTGGCTTCACCTTTTTCATCTTTTCACCGAGCTTCTTGCCCAAAACGGGGAAGTTCGGCCTGGCTTTCTTTTCTACAATTCCGGAATCGTCCTCAACAAAATTGATAGCCTTAACGTTTACCTCGTCCAGTATGATATCCTTAACGGATTCCACCGCCTGCCGCTCCTCCTCGTTGCTGATCGGTAAAATAATCTTGGACAACGGCTGGCGTACGTTGATTTCGGAACGGTTCCTGGCGCGCAAGACCATCGAGGAAATGCGCCGGGCCATCCGCATCCGGTATTCCAGCGATTTGTTTATTGCGGTTTCCTCCACCGTGGGATAAAACGCCAGGTGTACCGACTGCTCCTCTTCCCCGGTTACATCGTGCAATTGTTGATACAACCACTCCGCAAAATAGGGAGCAACGGGACTCATTAATTTACTGAGATTAAACAAACATTCATAAAGCGTTTGATAGGCGGCTGTTTTATCCAGGGTTTTGCCCTCCTTCCAGAAGCGCCGCCGGTTGCGTCTTACGTACCAGTTACTGAGCTCGTCGACGAATTGCTCGATTTCACGGGCCGCCTTGGTGGCATCGTAGTCGTCCAGGTGTTCGTCAACTTTTTTGACCGTGGTGTTCAGTCGAGAGGTTATCCACCGATCCATTTCCTGCCGATCGGCCACCGGTATGGGAGATCCCGTATAGGTAAATTCATCAATATTCGCATACATCGCGAAGAACGAATAAACGTTGACAATCGTATTGAAGAACTTTCGCTGTGTTTCGTCGAGGCCGTCTTCGCTGAACTTCAGATTATCCCACGGATTGGAATTGCTGATCATATACCACCGCACCGTATCGGCGCCGTATCGCTGGATAACATCAAAGGGTTCAACGGTATTGCCCTTCGACTTACTCATTTTCTCCCCGTTCTCGTCGAGCACCAGCCCGTTGGATACCACATTCCTGTACGCCGGCTCATCAAACAGCATCGTACCGAGGGCGTGCAGGGTGTAAAACCACCCGCGGGTCTGATCCACACCTTCCGCAATAAAATCGGCGGGGAAATTGTCATTGAACTTCTTCTTATTCTCAAACGGATAGTGCCACTGGGCAAACGGCATGGAGCCCGAGTCAAACCAGACGTCCAGCAAGTCCGGAATACGACGCATGGTTCCCCCTTCCGGTCCTTTCCACGTCACCTCGTCAATATAGGGGCGGTGCAGATCGATCTCTTCATCCTCCGAAAAACCGGCTTTTTTCTTCAACTCTTCCACACTGCCGATGCATTCAATATACTCCGGGTTTTTATCGCTGACCCACAACGGAATCGGTGTCCCCCAGTACCGCTGACGGGAAATAGCCCAGTCGATGTTGTTTTCCAACCATTCTCCAAACCGACCTTCCCCGGTGCTGGGCGGCTTCCAGTTAATCTGCTTGTTGTATTCCACCATCTTTTCTTTCACTTCCGTGGTTTTTACAAACCAGGAATCAACCGGATACGACATCAACGGCGTCCCCTTGCGCCAGTCAAAGGGATAATTGTGGACATAGGTCTCATGCTTGTACATCAATCCCTTCTCCTTAATAGCTCTCGCTATCCCTTTGTCGGCATCCTTGAACCATTCGCCGGAAAAATCCTCTATTTGATCGGTGAACCGCCCTTCCTCGTCGATCGGATTAAACATGGGAATATCGTGCTCGCGGCAGATTTCATTATCGTCCGCTCCGTAAGCGGGCGCGATATGCACCACCCCGGTACCCTCTTCGGTCGTAACATAGTCGGCCGGGACCACGCGCCAGGCCTTTTCCGCATCAAATTCCTCAAGGGCATATTCGAAAATCGGCCGGTAGTCCCAATCAACCAGATCCTTACCCTCGTACTCATCGATAATCTCATATTCATGGTCGAGCGTCTCGTCCAGGCAGGCCCGGGCCATGATATAAAATTCCGTTCGCCCCTTCTCCTCGACTTTCACTTTGACGTAGTCCAGGGTCGGATTCACGGCCAATGCCATATTGGAAATTACGGTCCACGGCGTCGTCGTCCAGGCCAGGAAATAGGTGTTTTCCACGTCTTCGACGGGAAATTTGATATAGATCGACGGATCCTGGGTTTCTTCATAGCCCAGGCTGACCTCGTGCGAGGAGAGGACGGTTCCGCTGCCGGGCGAATACCACTGAATTTTATGTCCCTTGTACACCAATCCCTTCTCAAAGAGCGTCTTGAATGCCCACCAGATCGACTCGATATAATCGTTCTCATACGTAATATAGGGGTCGTCGAGGTCCACCCAGTAAGCCATGCGTTCGGTGAGCTCATCCCATAAGTCCTTATACTTCAAAACGCTTTTTTTGCACTGCTCGTTATACGCAGCAACGCCAAAATCCTCAACCTCTTCACGGCCTTCCAGTCCCAACTCTTTTTCAACTTCAATTTCAACCGGCAATCCATGCGTATCCCATCCTCCTTTTCGCAGCACCCGATAGCCTTTCAACGTCTTGTATCTGCAAAACAGATCCTTGATGGTGCGCGACAATACGTGGTGGATACCGGGCTTTCCATTCGCGGTCGGGGGACCTTCAAAAAAGGTGAAGGGAATACCATCCTCACGAGTCTCCAGACTCTTTTCAAATATATTGTCCTCTTTCCACCAGTCGAGAATCTCGACTTCCTTCTTGGGAAAGTTTAATTTCTTTACTTCTGAAAATTTATTACTCATAAATTCTGCCAATCCACTAATTTGAATAATTAAGCCACCAATATAACATTTTTTGAACACGCGTGCGAAAGCAATTCGCGTTGTTTATCTCTTACCCCCGCGCCAACGTATAACCGGAGCTTGATCCGGCACATATCCCAACCGGATTCCGTATTCGGACAAACTATAATCGAATAATTCACACGACTACCCCACAATTTGTTCATACATGATGAAAAAATATGGGACTTAATCAACCCCGCCTGGTAAATGTTGGGCCAAAATAAAAATATGTTGGGTCCCATCCACATTAGTTTTTTTAAAAGATCACCGCACCCACCAGCTCCCGGGCGGGCGCTCATAGCGAAGTAAAATACAGCCTGTGTACGTGCAGGTATTTGAGGTAATCCTTCGCCCCCCTTTACGTTAAAGAATGTACTCAGTACCTTTATAGAGATCTTTAGAAAACCGGGGCGAACGGTTTTTCAAAGAGCTCTTATAGTGAAATTTTTAACCATGTTTAATTGATATGAACAATACGGAAACAACTACGCTACCTAAACGATCGGTTACCATCGACGATCCTTACTCGATTTGTTTTGTTTGCCTGGGCAACATCTGTCGGAGTCCCACGGCCGAGGGGATTTTTCAACACCTGGTTAACGAGCGATCACTGGAAAACTATTTTGAAATCGACTCGGCCGGCACCTCTTCCTACCACGTCGGCGAACCTGCAAACCGCCACAGCCAAAAGGTGGCCAATGAGCACGGCATTCAACTTCACTCCACTTCCCGCCAGCTCAAAAGTGCCGACCTGGAATATTATGACCTGCTGCTGGCCATGGATACCGACAACTATAACAACATGATGGACCTGGCCCGCCGCAACGGCGTCGATATTGAAGATAAAACCGCACGCCTGCGGGATTTTGATCCGGATCCAGGCCAGGGCGACGTCCCGGATCCCTATGCCGGCGGAATGGACGGATTTCAGATCGTTTTCGATATCGTGAAACGCAGTTGCGAAACCCTGTTAGACGAACTGGAACCGATGGTAAACTCATCTGAATAGTTTTTTATGCCTGCTATTCCTCAAAACCTGCTTGATCACCTGGAATCCACTTTGAACACGCAGTTTTCGGATACTCATCGGGTTTCGGGCGGCAGTATCAACCGCGCCGCCCGTTTGACGTCCGAAAAAACAGGTCGCTGCTTCCTGAAATGGAATCAGTCGGATGATCCCGATATGTTCAAGAAAGAGGTCAGGGGACTCCAACTGCTGGCTTCCGGAGATACCGAGTTGTTTATACCGGAAGTTATAGATCATGGAGAACTTGACGACCCTTCGACGGGATACCTTTTGATGGACTACATCGAAGAGGGATCGCCCGGCCAAAACGCCGCACATCACTTCGGCCGGGAGCTGGCCCGGATGCATCGCAACCAAGCCGATCAACACGGACTGGATCACGATAATTACATCGGTCGCCTCCCCCAATCCAATAGCCGGCACGACCGGTGGGTGGATTTCTTCATTGAAGAGCGCATAGAATACCAATTCCAAATCGCCCGGGAGCGCGACGCTCTTCCCGCCGGACTTCATCAATATTTTAAAAACATGTACAAACAGCTCCCGGATCTCATGCCCGACGAACCACCGAGCCTGCTGCACGGTGATCTGTGGGGCGGAAACTACACGTACCATACCAGCGGCGTGGCTGCTATCTACGATCCCGCCGCCTACTACGGCAGCCGGGAAATGGAACTCTCCTTTACGCACATGTTCGGCGGATTCCCGGGAGCGTTCTATGAGGGATACGAGTCGGAATGGCCGCTGGAGCCGAATTTCAGCGAACGAATCGAGCTCTATAACTTGTACCACCTGATGACCCACACCAATATGTTCGGGGGACACTACGCCCGGCAAGTCGAGCGAATCGTACGTCAATTTTAGTCCCATGCCCGAAACCTATCAAAAAATTGTCAGCCTCGTTCCCAGCCTTACCGAGCTGATCATCGAATTCGGGCTAAAGAGCGCCCTGGCGGGGAGGACCCGCTTCTGTGTGGAGCCGGCGGACGAAGTCGAGGATATTCCCATCGTCGGGGGCACTAAAAATCCGCGGCTCGATAAAATCGAGGAAATCGATCCCGACCTCGTCATTGCCAACAAGGAAGAAAACCGAAAAGAGGATATCACCTATTTGCGTCGACTGACCGACGTGGAACTGACCGACATACGCTCGGTTGAGGACGCCATGATCACCATTCACCAACTTGGAGCAAAGCTGGGCGTATCAGAACAGGCCAAACAGCTAAACGGCAAGATCAATACGCTGATCGAGCAACGGCCCGACGAAAAACCGCTTCAAACCATCTACCTGATCTGGCGGGAACCCTGGATGAGCGTGGGACATGACACCTATATCCACGATGTCATGCAGCAGTGGAACCTCACCAATGCCGCCGGATATGCCAAACGCTATCCCACCCTTTCCATTAAAGAGATGCAAAACCTGCAACCCGAACTGATCTTGCTAAGCAGCGAGCCTTTTCCGTTCAAGGAAAAACATATCGACGAAATTACGCCCCACTTTCCGGATGCCCGTATTTTAACGGTCGACGGCAGATGGTTCAGCTGGTACGGCTCCCGCATGACTCACTCATTCGAGAAACTAAACACGTGGAGAAAAGCTATTTCATGACAGAATACAGCGTTAAGGAAAGAATGCAAGCGCACGCTGGAAACCCGGCGGCGGGTTCCCGAAAGCTTTCGGGACAGAAATATCCAGCCGCCTCAAGCTCTACCCCGATGGTGCCTTATGCGCTATATTATCAGACTTTTTAGAAACACCTGCTTTTAGCTGCATAATTCAAGTGCTTCTGAGCACCCGCCGCCGGGTTTCCAGCGTGCGCTTGCATTCTTTCTCCACTCGTAACAACATTTTAAAAAATATAACATTACCCGTAAGAATTCGTATTTTAAAGGCCTAATGCAACGATTTCTTTTTTACACACTGTTACTCTTATTACTCTCAGGTTGTGGCGCTTCCCGTGAATCGGGTTCAAACCGTGATTCCCCGGATACCGGTCAGGCGACCCGTACGGATACGCTGAGCCAACCCGAAATACTGGATGCGCAAACCGAATACTTCCAGGGCATTAAAGAATTTGAACTTGAAAATTACGAAGCTGCCCTGGATCACCTGACCGCAGCCTATGTTAAAATGCCCGACAAGGCCGGGATAAACTATGCCCTTGCGGATGCCTATCTTCAGCTTGATGATTTGGCCAACGCCGCAGAATACGGTAAAAAAGCCGCTGATTTACGCCCCCGCAGCAAATGGTATCACAAGAAGCTTTTTGAAATTTATCGCAGCGCCGGCCGAAATCAGGCGGTCATCGATGAACTGCAGCGCATCCTGCAGTACCACCCTGAAGATACCGAAATTCTCAGGCGGCTGGCTCAAACCTACAGCGATTACGGGGAGCATATGGAGGCCGTCCAGGCCTATAACAAGATACTGGACTTGCGGGGACCGAATATCCGCATTCACCTTGAGAAATTTCGCAACTTTCGGGAATTGGGCATGCGCGATTCCACCTTGAAAGAGCTGAAGCGTATTCGAGCCCTGGACCCCGATAACATATCCACCCTGCACACGCTGGGCGAATTTTACCTGGACCAGGATCAACCCGCCGAAGCCCAAAAAACGCTGCAAAACGCCCTGGATCACAATCCTCGCAATCCCCAGTCGCTCATCATGATGGCAGAGGCCTATATGCAGCAGAATCACTGGGACAGCGCCGGGACTATGCTGCAGAACATTGTAACGGACACCCTCATAGCCCCCTACGGAAAAATGGAGATCGCCCGTTTCATGTTCGCCCAGTTCAAGCAAAATCCAAATACCCCCCAGCTTAAAGAGCAAACCCAGGACATTCTGTCCCTGCTGACCGAGTATGAACCCGACCAGGAGAAGGCCCAATCACTGGCGGCTGATTTTTACCTGGAAACGGGACAAAATGAGAAAGCTCTTGAACATCTGGAAAATTCCCTGGAATTGAATCCAAACAATACAGCGGTCTGGCGGGAGCGAATCAGGCTCTTATACGTGCAGCGCAAACAGGACCGTATTATCGAACTGGCCCCGAAAGCCAGTCAATATGCTCCCCAGGATCCCTTTATTTCATTTTTTGTGGGCAGCTCCCATCTTATGAATCAAAATTACAGGCAAGCGATCGATTGGCTCTCTGAAGCCAGTTCACTTCCAGCCAAAAAATCATTCAAGTCGGTGGTTCACGGGTCGCTGGGAGATTCCTATGCCTCTGTCGAGGAATGGGAGCAATCCGACCAGGCCTATGAAAAAGCGTTGGAGCTGGATTCGACGAATCATAATGCCATGAATAATTACGCCTATTACCTGTCCAAGCGGGAAGAGCGATTGGAATATGCCAAAAAATTGGCTTTGAAAGCACTGGAGCACTTGCCCGGCAACAGTTCCTACCTGGATACGGCGGGATGGGTCTACTATAAATTGGGAGCATACGAAAAAGCCCTCGAATATATTGAAAAGGCGGCCCAGTCCGACGATCCAAGTGTGGCCATCCTGGAACACCTCGGTAATGTGTATCAAAAACTGGACCAGCTGGAAAAAGCCAAAAAGTGGTGGGAGAAGGCCTTTCAAAAAGATACGAGCAAAACTTATTTGAAACGAAAAATTGAGGAAAATACACAACCTTGACTATGGGTGATCATTCCCTCAAATTTTCAACGCTTCTCTGCCTTTTTCTGGGCACTTTGCTGCTTTACATGACTGCCTGTCGCACGATCAAACCCATTGAAGACGAAATACCGGCCGGCTTTGAGCAAGCAGACATAACTGCCCGGGAAATCATCCAGCAAATTCCGCAATCGGAAAATCACTTGTCCAGCATCCGGGGAAAAGGAAAGGCCCTGATCAGCTCTCCGGAACAAAGCGAACGGACCACCCTGTACTTCTATGGGAATCGCGACACCAGCCGGATTACCGTCCAGAACCAGTTGGGTATAAAAGGCGGAGAAATTATGGCAACGGGAGATTCGATCCTGGTCTATAACAAAATAGACAAGGAAGCCCATAAGTTATCCTTTGCCCAGGCCCACGCAACCCAGATAAACAGCCTGGCCTCGGCCAACCTGGTTGAAGTACTGAATTATCGGATCACCCCCTCCCGAATAGACCGGATATTGGCCAATTCACAATACTATTTGCTGATTATGGTTGATAACACAGAGGTGCGCATTGATCGAAAAAATTATTATATCAGAAACGTCCAGCTTCCTCCAAATGGCAAAAAACCCTATAATCAAATACAATATGAAGAATACAGGGAACTGGAAGGATTCCATCTGCCTCGCAAATTGACGATCACCAGTGCCGATCGTCAATCCCGGGTGACGTTGCTGGTGCAATCGCTGACGGTTAATCCGGAAAACCTGACATTATCCGTGGATATTCCTGATTCAATCCTCATTCAACGTTTATGACGTACTTGTTTCGCATCATATCAGGGAAACTGCCGATGACAGGGCTTATTAGCCTGGGCATCGTCCTAATGACCGCGACGACGGTCCGCGGACAGGACTTTGATCAACTTCGAAATGAGATCAATCAAAAACAGAAACAGACGCGCACCGAGATCGAGGATCTCAATCAACAGATCACCAATTACCAACAGCGACTCAACAAAACCGAAACAAAATACGACCAGCTCTATCGGCAGACGCAGGATTTGCAGAAAGTTATAAAACTACAGAACAAAAAGATCGAGAAACTGGAGCAGGAAAAAC
Organism: uncultured Balneolaceae bacterium; assembly: GCA_964421495.1. Taxonomy (GTDB): domain Bacteria; phylum Bacteroidota; class Rhodothermia; order Balneolales; family Balneolaceae; genus CAJXOW01. The sequence continues at coordinate 17,526 of CAYQXO010000026.1, forward strand.
AGCATTTCGATGACGAAATTGCCGTTACGGAAAACGCCATCCAGGAATACGAATACGAACGCAAACTCCTGTTGAAAAACTACCGGGAGTCGCTTTCTTATCTCTATAAAAACGGTCGCTCCTCCGAACTTGCTTTGCTGCTGACTTCGCAATCCATCAACCAGATGCTGATTCGTTCTTTCTATCTTTCCCGGTTCGAACAGCGCCGGGAACAGCAGGCCCGTAAAATCCGGGAAGCCAAAAAAGAGCTGGAAACGTTAAAACAGCAGCTGGTAGAGTCGCGACAGCAAAAAACGGAGGTATTGAAAGAAATTCGAAACGAGAAGGAAGAACATGCTCAAAAGCAAGAAAAGCTGGAGCGAAACATTGCGATACTCAAGCAGAATCGAAATAAAATCAAACAAAAGCTCGAGCAGGTACGGGAACAAAAAGAGCAGTTAAGCCAGACCCTCTCGCGTTTAATCAGCGAGGAAAAGCGTATCCGGTCCGAGCAAAATAATAAGGGAAATAACGCTGCCGGCCGCGGTGATTCGGAATCCGGTGAGGGCGTATCCGCTCGTACGGCGAGTTATGTCTCCAACGAGCGGCTTGAAGAAATCGAATCAACCTTTGCCAAAAGTAAAGGCCAAATTCCCTGGCCCGTTGAAAAGGGAGTCATCACGGAAAAGTTCGGTCGGCGTACCGATCCCGTACTGGGGACCCAGACCATGAACCTGGGAATCGATATCTCAACCGAGCCTAAATCCCCCGTACGAGCCGTCCATGACGGGGAGGTTTTTGCCGTTCGACCCCTACCCGGCTACGGCGACCTGGTGTTTGTCAACCACGGCCGATTTAAAACCGTTTATGGCAACCTCAGTTCCGTGAAAGTCCGCCGAGACACCTTCCTGCAACAGGGCGACATCGTGGGCCTTTCTGGTACGGAAAATTCTCCCAAGGGCGAAACGGTTTTCTTCATGATACGGGAGAACAGTAACGACCTTGACCCGGCCAACTGGCTTTCGGAACGGTGAGGGTTTCTGTCGAAACAGCAATCTGCTTTGCGCTGCCGCAAGAAAACAACTCTTTTATAACGGTATAAATTATTATCACTATGGAAAACTGGGCACGTTTTTTTGCCTACGCAACAAGTACGCTGGTCCTGGGACTTGCTATCATCGTATTTACGGAAAAGTTCATACCCTACGTGGCCGCTGAAAACTGGATCGGGTACGTAACGCTGCTGGGATACGGATTAATTTATCTAAATCTAAGTTACGGCATGAACCGCCGCTTTATCCGCAAAAAGATGAAGGGGTACACCCTTTCCTATCTTCTGGGAGTACTGCTGTTTATTCCGCCCGCCTTCTGGATCTATATTAAAGATGTGGGACTCTATCAAAACAGGATCCTCTTTCTGTTTATCCTGTTGTTTGCCGCCCTGCTCGGTTCCTATTTTGGCATAAAGTCCGGTATTAAAAAACGACACGCCGACATGATAGCCCAGACCGAATCCGGCAATTCCTGATCCGGATTCCGGCGGCATGTAAGGTCAATAAAGCTCAATGCTCAATTACAGGGGTTGAAGCACGACAATGCCACGGCGACCGGCCTTTCAGAGATCCAATTTTATTCGATCGATATAACTTTACTGCAAAAAACTATCATCAGAACAGCAAAAAGGAAGTAAGCAAAACCGGGTAAAAATACAACCGAATGAGCAGCCAGTCGCCGCCGTTTGCCATCCCCCCTTTATATTTATCCCTCGATTCTGTAACCTACACCTGTTGTATATGAATTCAGTCGCAGGATCATTTACTGCGACCCAATAAAAAGAATGGGGATGTTACGGAGCCTGTCGGACTTTTCTGGATCGTAGCGAAAAAAAGTCCGGTTTGAGGTAGATTTTGGCCGATTTTGAGGTAAAATAGTGGATCTATTTAACGAGAAATCGGTCAAAAGGTATCCCGACAGCTGTCGGATTTTGCAGTATATTTTAAAAGCCCGACAGACTCCTCGCACCTTACAAATCAAATTACAGGAGAATGACTTGTTTGCATAAAACCCGTTCCGGGATGCTCTTGTTCCTAATTGTATTTTTAACCGCCGGTTTTTCCGTCTCCATGGCTCAACCCGACCGCCTTACCGATAAAACCTTCTCGACTCGCTCCGAGGTAATCGCCTCGAACGGGATGGTAGCTACCAGCCAACCGTTGGCCGCGCAAGTGGGATTACAGATATTGAAAAAAGGAGGCTCCGCCGTTGACGCGGCCATTGCCACCAATGCGGCGCTCGGACTGATGGAACCGACCGGAAATGGGATCGGGGGCGATTTATTCGCTATCGTGTGGGACGCATCCGGGGAAAAACTCCATGGCCTGAACGCCAGCGGGCGCTCCCCTCAAAATTTGTCCTACGAGCAATTGAAAAAGGAGCTCGACGACCGGGGACGGGATAAAATCCCTCCCTACGGCGTTCTGCCCATTACCGTGCCGGGAGCCGTCGACGGCTGGTTTGAACTCCACCAGCGGTTCGGCGATCTGTCGATGCAGGAAATCCTGGACCCGGCCATCCGGTATGCACGATCCGGCTTTCCGGTCAGTCCCCTCATTTCCTACTACTGGAGAATCGGGTTGCGCATCCACGGCGACCGGCCGGGAGCCTTCAAAGAAACATTTTCGATCGACGGCAAGGGACCGCAAAAAGGGGACCTGTTCAAAAACCCCGACCTCGCCGACACCTATGAATTGCTGGCCAACAAGGGACGCGAGGCTTTTTATGAAGGCCGCGTTGCCGAAAAGATCGATCAATTCATGCGAGATAACGGCGGATACCTTCGCAAAAAAGATTTTGAAGATCACGAATCCACCTGGGTCGATCCGGTTTCGGTCAATTATCGCGGATACGACGTATATGAACTCCCGCCGAACGGACAGGGGATTGCGGCCCTCCAGATGCTTCAAATGCTGGAGGAATACGATCTTTCCTCGATGGGCGTCCAAAGTACCGAAGCCCTGCATCGAATGATCGAGGTAAAAAAGCGGGTATTCGAGGACCGCGCAAAATATTACGCGGATCCGGCCTTCAGCGATAGTCCCGTCGAGAAACTGATATCCAAATCGTAGGCCCGCAAAAGACTGAAGGCAATCGACTCGACGCGAGCGGCTCGTCGCGTACAGTCCGGGGCTGACGTGTTAGACGAGGGGGATACCATTTACCTGACTACGGCCGACGACGAAGGCAACATGGTATCGCTTATCCAAAGCAATTACCGGGGGATGGGATCCGGCATTGTCGTCCCGGGACTCGGTTTCGGTCTCCAGGACCGTGGAGAACTATTTTCCATGGATACGGCCCATGCCAATGTATACGAACCGGGCAAAAGACCTTTCCACACCATTATTCCCGCTTTTGTCATGAAAGACGGAGAACCGTTTATGTCGCTCGGAGTCATGGGAGGAGCCATGCAACCCCAGGGACACGTGCAGGTGCTGACCAATATAATCGACTTTGGCATGAATCTGCAGGAAGCCGGAGACGCCGCACGCTGGCGCCATTCCGGGTCGAGTTCCCCAACGGATGGCCACAACGCAACACTTCGGAACGGCGGCACCGTTAATATGGAATCGGGGGTTCCTTATCAAACCATTCGCGACCTCATGTTAAAGGGTCACGATATTCAGTACAACGTCGGTGGTTACGGGGGATACCAGGCCATCCGATACGATCCCGAACGGGGTATCTACATTGGCGCGTCCGAATCGAGGAAAGACGGGCACGCCGTCGGTTACTAGCCCGGATTTCGCTGACGCGGGAATCGCTAACGCTCGGTGCACTTCGTGGGTTACGCTTCGCTCTGAGCTCACAATAGAAATTTATGTGTAACGCTATGTCCATGACATTCAAATGCTTAACTTAAAATGTAGATTTTATATCAGATAACAGTCCCTTAATATCTAGTTACGTTTTTCATTTTATAAGTTGTAAATTTATGAATCGCATTCTTTTACTTTGTACGGTAACCCTCCTTTTCACGGGTATTTCGGTTGATAGTTATGCTCAATCATCGAATGTTCCCTCTCCGTCCTCCGACAATAACTATTTTCCCGGCCAATTATACGTGAAGTTTGAAGGCTCACCCGGCGTCACCGTATCTCCCTTTCAAAAATTAAAAAGCGATTCCCGAACCCGCAGTATCATCCGGCAGGCGCAAATACAGGAAGTAAACCCCATACTCACTTCAAAACTGCAATCCGCCGTTCAACATTATCTCCGGCAACAACCGCGAGACGGAGTTCGCAAGCAACTGCGCTCGCTGGAAAATATCTACCGGGTTACGTATAACGGCGACCTATCCCCGGAATTACTGGCGGCAAAACTTAAAAGACGTCCCGATATAGAGTATGCCGAACCCCGCTACTACCAACACCTCCAAGAAATTCCCAATGACCCGCTGCAGGGCTATCATCTGGATTTTCATCGCTTTTATGAAGCATGGGAAGAAACCACCGGTAGTGAAGAAGTCGTCATCGGCATCATCGACAGCGGCATCGACTACACGCATGAGGATCTCCGGGATGAAATATGGATAAACCAGGATGAGATTCCGGACAACTGGCAGGACTCGCTGGATAGTAACAATGACGGAACCATTCTTGCCCGCGAAGTT
>CAYQXO010000026.1:22183-25941 GCA_964421495.1 uncultured Balneolaceae bacterium
CGGCGACTACGACGACAACGGCAAAGTCGACCTGCAAGACGCCCTCGCCCTTTCCTCTCCCCTTACCGACGGAAGCGACACCGACGGCAACGGGTATGCTAACGATCTCTACGGATGGGATTACTGGCAAAGCGGTGACCCCGGGCAAAATCGCGAGGAGGACAACAATCCGATTGGTGACTATTCGGATCACGGAACCCACGTGGGGGGAATTGCTGGCGCATCGACCAACAATAACAAGGGAATATCCGGTACCGGGTATAAAGCGCGCTTAATGTCCGTTAAAGCCGGGGGAATAAAAGATAATCCCGATACCAGTCCCAATGAATCAAATATTATCGGATTCGGTTACGACGGTATGCTCTACGCCGCCTTAAACGGGGCAGACATTATTAATGCCAGCTGGGGCGGGACGGCCGCTTCGGAATTCGAGGAAGATATCCTCAATACCGTAGCCGCCATGGGACCGGTAATAGTTGCGGCCTCAGGTAATAACGGAGTCGATGAAGTCTTTTATCCCGCAGCTTTCCGGCAAACGCTTGCCGTGGGAGCAGTGGATACGGCCGAAGATATAACGCCCTACTCTAACTACGGCTACAACCTGGATGTGCTCGCAGCCGGATCCAATATTTGGGGCTCCATACGTGATCTGGATGAACGAGATGAGCTTTACTTCAAGTTTCGGGGCACTTCCATGTCCAGTCCCATCGTTGCGGGACTGGCCGCGCTCATCAAAAGCAAATATCCCGAATGGTCGGGGCAGCGCATACAGCAACAGATACGGTCCACCTCCCGTCGTATCGATATCAATGGCAACGACGACCGTAAATACCAGTTGGGCCACGGTTATGTCGATGCCCAACGGGCCGTGACCACCCCAATGCCCGGATTGCAAGTCTTGTCGAGTCAATTCCTGAATAATGAAGAGCAAAAACTGGATGTTGACCAACCCGGGACCTTGCGATTAAAAGTTGCCAACTACGGCGAATCGATATCAGACTTAACGCTTCAACTGCAGACTCCACAGGACCACATCAGCCTTCCGAGTCCCCGAAAACAGGGACTTGCGCTAGCACACAATGACACAGCCGAATTCGCATTTGAACTTACGATAGAATCAGACTTCAACCTTCTGGAATCTCCCACTTTCATCCTTGATATGGAGGGAAAACAGGGCGCATATTCCGATTTCCATCGCTTCGTCTACAGAGAACTGCTTTACGACGTTATTTCCTCCGAGGGGGTGCTTACCTCTTTTGCCTCCAATGGTACAGTCGGCTTTACCAACGCCTTCGAGGGAACAGGTGGAGTCGGTTTTCAACCCCGCAGGCGCCAATCGGACTCCTTTGTATCCGGACCCAATCTTCTTTTCGAAGGGGGACTCATGATCTCTTTCGACAGATCGGTTAAAGACGCAGTGCGTTCAGTCGACGGCGAGTTATCCCGCGACTTTAAACCGCTAAGTACGTTCCGAATTGCCGAACCCGGTACGGTTTCTGATATCGACGGAAATACGCAGTTCGGAATACAGGACAGCACCTCCAATCTGTCCGACATCCACATCGATCTGCAGACTTACGCCTTTGATCATCCCGATATCAATAACGCCGTTTACATTAAATACGATATCACCAACCGCTCATATGAGAATCGACAACTGCGGGATGTATTTGTGGGATTGTTTAATGACTGGGATCTGGGATCCGTGGTGGATAACAGTACGGCATTCTTCGAAGAAGACAGTTTGCTTTACGTATATGACGAGGCCGGAAATGTACCTTATTTTGTCGGAGTGACTCCCATAAATGAAATATCCAGCCTCTTCGCTATCGATAATACCGTCCCATCGACCGGGGGACCCCTGGATATTGGTCTTTATGACGGATTCACCGATAGTGAGAAACATACCTCGATGACCGCCGGAACCCAAAAAACCGAGGTACGTAGAAGTGATATTTCCACCGTCGTCGCCTCGGGACCTTATCACATCGGTCCGCGTTCCAATATAACGGTGGGCTTTATCTACGCCTACGGGAATTCACTCGAGGAACTCCGATCACAAATTAATGCAGCCCGGCAAAGAAACCTTTTCACCACCTCCTCCACGGGCCTCCATTTGCAAACCGGGGATAAACCGGAAAGTACACGCATCTACCAGAATTATCCCAATCCCTTCAATAACAAGACGAACATCCGGGTTGACCTGGCCGAAAGACAGCAACTCAGGGTTGAAGTGTACAATGTAGTCGGGCAAAAAGTTAAAACCCTGGCCAATAGAGAGTTCTCATCCGGTATTCACACGCTTCAGCTCGACGGCAGCGGCCTTTCGACCGGCCTATATTTCGTCGATATCCGCACCCCCACCACGCATCGAACACTGAAAGTCAGCCTGGTCAAATAACGTACCTGTTTTTCCAACAACCTCTACACATTAATATCGTTTTCCATGTCAACACCCCAGTTTTACGATTTTATAACAAAATTGCACCCGGGTCGTTTATAGAGCTGAACGGGAAGCTTCCCGGACATACATCCTGAAGAACCCACATATCAGATAAACCGACAATTAGTACTATGGTAATTATTATTGGAGCGGGGCCGATAGGTATTGCAACCGGCGTAGAACTCAAGAAAAAAGGGATACCCCACCGGATTATTGAGCGAGGGTGCCTGGTTAATTCGATTTTTAATTATCCCACGAATATGACTTTTTTCTCCACGTCGGAGCGACTTGAAATCGGTGGAGTCCCGTTTATCTCGCACGACCACAAACCGACCCGTAAAGAAGCCCTGGAATATTACCGGCGAGTGACGGAAAGCTATGATCTGTCCGTCAACCTGTACGAAGAAGTCCGGGACGTGACGGGACGGGACGGTCATTTCACCGTTCAAACCGACCGGGACACCTACGATGCCGGCAAAATCGTGATTGCCACGGGCTTTTACGGTCAGGCGAAAATGATGGGCGTACCGGGCGAAGAGCTGCCGAAAGTCAAACATTACTACGACGAACCCCATCCCTACGCTTTTCAGGATATTTTAGTCGTAGGCGGGGGTAATTCGGGAGTTGATGCCGCCCTGGAAACGTATCGCTGCAGTGCAAATGTCACGATGGCCCTTCGAAAGGAAAAATTGGACGACTCCGTGAAATACTGGGTAAAGCCGGATATTGAAAATCGGATTGAGGAAGGTTCCATTACCGCTTATTTCAACACGGAAGTAAAACAGATAAAAGAACGGGAAGTGATCCTTGACACTCCCGGGGGCGAAAAAACCATTTCCAACGATTTCGTACTTGCCATGACGGGTTACCAGCCGAACTTTGACCTTCTGGATCAACTCGGCGTCCAATATCGGGTAGAGGAAGAGTGCATCCCGGTCTTCGATGACGACAGCCTTGAAACCAACAGAGAGGGCATTTACGTAGCGGGAGTTATCTGCGGCGGCAAAGACACCAGCCGCCTTTTCATTGAAAATACCCGCGTTCATGCGAAGCAAATTGCCGATAATATCGAAGCCAATCTTACCCGGCAACCGGCCTAAAAGGGAAGCTGTCTGGTCTTTTTGAGAAAGGTCGGGAACCCCTATGCAATCGCGGGCAGGCGGTTCTGAAGCTGGAAATATCCAGCCGTTTGCTGCTTTACCCGGACATTTGCCATACTTCGCTATTTCGGAATTGATATCTCACATTGCTTCTGGCTGCATAATTCAAATGCTTCAGAACCGCCTGCCCGCGATGGCATAGGGAGGTACGAAAA
>CAYQXO010000027.1:0-25349 GCA_964421495.1 uncultured Balneolaceae bacterium
GCGTTTGGATTCCTGCTTGAGCTCGTCGAACTCAATTTCCGTATCCACGACATTCCGTTCGGCCCGTTTGCGTTCCGTTATATCGTGCATATAGGAAACCCAATGCGTAATATTACCTTCTTCATCATTAAGCGGATGTACGTCAAATTGATTTACAAATTCGGAACCGTCTTTCCGATAATTGACAAGCCGTCCAAAGAATGACTGTCCGCTTTCCAGTTTGTTCCGCAAACGCTCAAGGGTTCGCTGATCCGTTTTCTCCCCTTGCAAAATACGAGGCGATTTTCCCACTACCTCCTCGCGACTATAACCGGAAATTTTCTCAAAGCCTTCATTTACGTAAACAATGCGGGGACCAGGTTTTTCCAGGGAAAGATCGGTAATAACGATACCGTCGTAATCATTTCGTATCGCCGCCTCCAGCAAAGCAAGCTGCTGCTCCGCATTCTGTCGCTTTCGATCCATCTTCTCAAATATGCTTCGCAGGGCCTTAAACGATTCTTCATCCTTGCTATATTGTTCTATGGATTCAAGTGTCTTATGATCCATAACCCGATTGCATTTTATTTTGTTTGTGACTTCGACCGGTTTTGGGAATTCAAACTAATTTTTTAACCACGCATCGGTAAAAATCATTCCCGGCTTGATAGAGAACCCGACTTCAGCTTGAACAAGATGCAATACTATTGCGTTTCAGGAGGAAGAGACAAGGCTGGCCTTTTATTGAGCTCTACCTATCGTACCGCTCTTGGAAACCCGTACGAGAAGACGTTCCCCCCGATTTAAAATTTTTTCCCGCCGTTTTTCTTCTCTCTTAAATTGCCAAACTCCTGGGAGTCTGTCGGACTCCTAGTCCAACAAATTTTTCGCTATAGTCTGCAGCTGCATATTGGAGGTTCCTTCGTAGATCTTTCCAATTTTTGCATCCCGGTAGAATTTTTCAACCGGGTACTCCTTGACGTACCCATAGCCTCCAAAAAGCTCGACTGCCTGCGACGTCACACGTTCGGCCACCTCGGATGCGTGGTATTTTGCCATGGCCGAATCTTTTTTAAATTCTTCTCCGCTTTCTTTTTTTCGAGCCGCATTATAGACCATCAGGCGTGCCGTTTCGATCTCGGTGGCCATACGCGCGAGTTGAAATTGAACCGCCTGAAAATCAGCTACGGGCCGGCCGAACTGTTCCCGCTCTCGCGTATAGGCTCGCGCCGCTTCAAAAGCACCCTCGGCAATCCCCACCATTTGTGCGCCTATCCCTATTCGTCCCTCATTCAGGATCTCCATCGCCACCCGGTATCCCTTACCGAGTTCACCCAGGATATTTTCTTGCGGTATTCGGCAATTTTCAAACAGCACCTCGGCCGTAGAACTGGCCCGGATACCTAATTTGTTTTCCTTTTTCGATACGGTAAGTCCCTCCATATCCCGTTCGGCCACAAATGCCGTAATTCCCTTGTATCCCTGGCTTGGATCCAGGTTGGCAAATACCACAAAGATATCCGCCTCTTTGGCGTTTGTAATCCACATTTTAGACCCGTTAAGTACATACGTCCCGTCCACTTCTTCGGCACGGGTCTTCAGGGAAAATGCGTCACTTCCGGCTCCCGCCTCCGACAGACAATATGCCCCCACCTTACTGGTGGCCAGGGACGGCAGATATTTTTCTTTCAACGCATCCGAACCAAAACGAAGAAAAGCATTATTCACCAACGTGTTTTGTACGTCCATAAACACTGAAGCGGATGCATCCACTTTCGAAATTTGTTCAATGGCCAAAATGGACATAAAAAAGGTGCCGTCGCCCCCCTCGTATTCGGCAGGTACTTCTATACCCATAAATCCCATCTCAAAAAAGGACTCTATGAGCTCCGGATCTAGCTGAGCCTGTTCCTCCATCTCCTGAACCTTGGGTTTAAGGACGCTTTCAGCGAATTCCTCCGCCGCATCTGAAAGCATTTTTTCATCCTCGGATAGTTGCGTCAGGGGTGGGTGCAGGGTATGTTCTATTTTATCGTCCATTGGAACAATGATTTTGTAGTGAAAATGAGACTTCACTGGTACGAGCACTCTGAATATTTACCAACCGGAGCACGACATGAGATTGCTTGCTGCAATTCCCGCTTTTGTGCGGGGGACCTTTTTTGATAAAAAAATCATAAATTAGAATTTCTCGAACCTCTTGATATGCAGTTATGTTATATTAGCAAGGATAGAGTGTTTTTCCAATGCATATTTTACGCTTAACTATTCATCTTATTAAGCTATGAATAATTCCGAATCGGATTCAGGTTTTTCAACTGATCGCATATTTGACGAGTTCCCACCGATATCCCTGCGGGAATGGGAAGAACAGATTCGGGACGACCTGGGAGGAAAAGATTACCGGAAACACCTGACGTGGGAACCCATAGATGAGTTCAGCTTATCCCCGTTTTACCGACGGGAGGATACCGATTCACTTGATCATCTTAAACAGGAGCCCGGCCGCTATCCGTACGTCCGCGGTGACGATACCACCGGTAACAACTGGCATATACGCGAAAACATCGTTGCCCGCACGCCTGAAACCGCCAATCATAAAGCGCGCCAGGCTATCGACTCAGGAGTAGAGGGCCTGTCGTTCACCATGATACCGCATCCCTCAGACGGTATGCTGGGAGGCGACCTGGAAGGCACCTCGGTCCAGGATCAACAGGATTTTTCCGATTTGCACCAATCGATCGATCTTGAGCGCATAACACTTTACTTTAACACGGAGATGGCTACCCCCGCCTATCTGGCCATGCTATCCAATGAATGCAACCGGCGGCAGATATCTCCGGAACGCGTCCGGGCTGCTTTTCGTTACGATCCCTTCACTTTTGCGGTGGCCCATGGATATTGGCCGTCCAAGCCGGAAGTGTTCTGTCGTATCGCAGGAAAAATGGTCCGGTTCTGCACCTCGTCCCTCTCCCGGGTACGTCCCCTGGCCATTAATATGCATCCCTATCATATCGGCGGCGCCTCCAACGTCCAGGAGCTGGGTATTGCCATGGCTATCGGACAAGAATACCTTGCCCGACTTACCGAACGAAACTGCAGTCCCGCCGAAATTTCCCAACATCTCCATTTTGCCGTGCCCGTCGGAACCAGCTATTTCCTGGAAATTGCCAAACTAAGGGCCCTCCGGTTTCTCTGGTCCCGTATTCTGGATGCTTATCTGCCGGCGGATCAAGATCCCGGGGCGGCCGTTATACATGCTACGACCGGAACGTGGTCGCATTCCATCTATGATTCGCACCTCAATACGGTTCGTAATACCAGTCAGGCCATGTCCGCCGTCATAGGAGGATGCAGCTCATTGTCGGTCACCCCACACGACGCCTCCTATCGCAGGCCGGGGACTTTTTCCCGTCGCATGGTTCGAAATATCCAGCATATCATGCGAGCGGAAGCTCACCTGGATAGAGTGGCGGACCCGGCCGGCGGGTCATACTATATCGAAAAACTGACCGACGAGCTGGCCCGGCATGCCTGGAGCTTTTTCCAGGAAATTGAAAAGCAGGGCGGATTCGTAAAAACGGTAGAAGAGGGATTTCTGGCATCAGCCATTAACCGCACCCGTCAAAAACGGGAGCAGGCCGCCGCTCGGGGAGAGACTGTTTTTGTCGGTATAAACCATTACCCGGAGCCGGATGCTACCATGCGGGATGAAATAGAGAGTCGTTTTACCTCGTCTTCCCTGTTGCAAAGCGATCAATCGTGGAGCCTCAATAATAAAACTCCTCTCTTTTCACTGACTCAAGCTTTCCGGGAAGGCGCCCGCCTGGGAGATGTAATGCAGGATCTCATCCAACCATCCCGACAGTACCTGCAAACTATTCATCCCGGTCGCGGTCCGAGTCCATATGAAAATATTCGCCTGCAGACGGAAGCCCATACCCGGCAAACCGGGTCCCGACCGACGGTTCTATTCATCCCCATGGGAAAACCGGCGATACGCAACCAGCGAATGAATTTTGCCGCCAACCTGCTCGGGTGTGCCGGGTACGAACTCGTCGAGCCGCTGGGATTTGAATCGCTCGAAGAGATACAAACCAGGATCGAGGAAGTCAAACCCGAAGTAGCGGTCCTCTGTGCACCCGACGAGCATTACGAGGCAATGGCGGAAAAAATCGGTTCCTGGCTGGCCCGCCAGCCCGCCTCCTCTCTACTGGCCCTTGCCGGCTACCCGGAGAAACAAGTGGAAACGCTGCGAAATCACGGAATACAGTACTTTATCCACAAAGGAAGCAATCGGCTTGAATTACTTCAGGCCTTTCAACATGAATTGGGTATCGAGTCTACTCAGGCAACTGACAATCAATACATCCACTAAGCACCGGTAATACTATGCGTGTTGATTTTACAAATACCGACTATAAACCCGATGCGGAATCGGTTCGCCAGCGCAGCCGCGAACACGAAAATGGGGAATGGAATTCCTGGAAATTCCCCGAACAAATTGTAGTAAAGTCCACCTTCCACGAATCGGACTTGCTGAATCTGGAGCACCTGGACTATGCTGCGGGTCTTCCCCCATATCTCCGCGGTCCGTATTCCACCATGTACACCGTGCGTCCGTGGACCATTCGCCAATACGCCGGATTTTCGACAGCCGAAGAAACGAACGCATTCTACCGTAGATCATTGGCAGCGGGACAAAAGGGGCTCTCCGTAGCGTTTGATCTTGCTACGCATCGGGGATACGATTCGGACAACGACCGGGTGGTCGGGGATGTAGGTAAAGCCGGCGTCGCAGTGGACTCCATCAAGGATATGAATATTCTGTTTGACCAGATTCCCCTCGACCAGGTTTCCGTCTCGATGACCATGAACGGGGCCGTACTCCCGATTATGGCATTTTACATCGTAGCTGCCGAAAATCAGGGAGTTGACCGCGAACAACTCGCGGGCACGATTCAGAATGACATCCTGAAGGAATTCATGGTCCGCAATACGTATATTTATCCCCCCCGGCCCTCTCTTCGGATCATAAGTGATATTTTTGAGTATACTTCGCGATACATGCCCAAATTCAATTCCATCAGCGTTTCCGGATATCATATGCAGGAAGCGGGAGCCACCGCTGATATTGAATTGGCCTATACCCTGGCCGACGGACTGGAATACGTCCGCACCGGCCTGGAGGCCGGTCTTGATATCGATGACTTTGCCCCGCGTATTTCCTTTTTCTGGGGGATTGGGATGAATCACTTTATGGAAATAGCCAAATTGCGGGCGGGACGTATGCTGTGGGCCAAGCTAATCAAACAGTTCGACCCTGAAAATCCCAAATCGATGTCGCTCCGCACACATTCGCAGACCTCCGGCTGGTCTCTGACCGAACAGGATCCGTTCAATAACATTGCCCGGACCACCATCGAGGCCATGGCGGCCGTTTTCGGTCACACCCAGTCCCTCCATACAAACGCGCTGGACGAGGCGATGGCCCTGCCCTCCGATTTTTCCGCCCGCATCGCACGAAACACCCAGCTTTTCCTGCAGGAAGAATCTGACGTCATTCATGCCGTCGATCCCTGGGCCGGATCGTATTACGTGGAATACCTTACCGACCAATTGGCCCGAAAAGCCTGGAAACATATCCAGGAAGTTGAAGAGTATGGCGGTATGGCGACTGCAATCGAAAAGGGATTGCCCAACCAGCGCATTGAGGAGGCCGCCGCCCGCAAACAGTCACGCATCGATGCCGGCAAGGATGCCATCATCGGCGTAAATAAATACCGGGCCGAAGAGGAAGAACCCCTTGAAATATTAAAGATCGATAATACCGAGGTCCGCCAGGCACAACTGAAACGGCTTGCCAAACTCAAAGAAGAACGGAACGACGAAGAGGTCCAGTCCACCCTCGACGCCCTTACCCGCTGTGCCGCTTCCGGAGAGGGAAATTTACTCGATTTATCCGTAAAAGCCGCCCGAACCGGGGCCACTTTGGGAGAAATATCCGATGCGCTTGAAAAAGAGTTCGGCCGCTATCAAGTTGAAAATAAAATCAGATCAGGCATATACTCCGAAGAAATGGAACAGGATCCCGAATTTCAGCAAGTACTCGAGCTAACACAACAATTCGAATCGCTCGACGGTCGGCGTCCCCGTATTCTGATCGCAAAAATGGGACAGGACGGCCACGACCGCGGTGCCAAGGTAATTGCGAGCAGCTTTGCAGATCTGGGCTTCGACGTAGATATAGCTCCGCTTTTCCAGACTCCGCAGGAAGTGGCCCGCCAGGCCGTTGAAAACGACGTGCATATCATCGGTGTTTCGAGTCAGGCCGGTGCCCACAGTACCCTCGTACCCCAACTTATTGATCGATTGAAAGACGGAGACCGTGAAGATATAATGGTTGTCGTTGGGGGAGTGATACCCCGGCAGGACTATGAAGATTTATACGAGCAGGGGGTCGTATCCATCTTCGGGCCCGGCTCCAAAATACCGTCGGCAGCCCGTGACATCATGGATCTGTTGATCGAGGCATATCGTGAATCCTGACCGTTTCATCCGTTAACTTATTAACCAAACTGTTTCCCGAAGTGACCCGTGACGTCCATACCGATTCATCTGACAACCCGGAACCGCAATCTTCCGCGAAACGAACTGCTAGTCGTGATCGCTTTCGCCGGATAGCCCGGCAACGTGAAGAACGGACTTCATTTGCGGAGCGGCTCCAGGAGGGAGACCGGAAAGCTCTAAGCAAAGCAATCACCCTGGTGGAAAGCGGAAAACCTGCAGACCAGCAGCAGGCTCTTCAAATTTTGGAACGCTGTCTCCCTCAATCCGGGAATTCCGTCCGACTAGGCATCACCGGAGTCCCGGGTGTTGGAAAAAGCACATTTATTGACCGACTCGGCAAACAGGTGATCAGGCAGGGTCATCAGTTGGCCGTACTTACGGTCGACCCCTCCAGTACCCGTTCCGGGGGCAGTATACTCGGCGATAAGACGCGCATGGGAGAGCTGGCAAACCTGGAAGAAGTCTTTATTCGTCCCTCACCCACCGGCGGATCGCTGGGCGGCGTCGCCCGAAAAACGCGGGAATCGCTGTTACTCTGCGAGGCGGCCGGCTTCGACTACATATTCATCGAAACGGTCGGAGTGGGACAATCCGAGACGGCTGTCCGATCGATGGTCGACTGTTTTCTGCTACTTGCCCTGCCCGGCAGCGGCGATGAGCTGCAAGGCATTAAACGGGGCATAGTCGAGATGGCTGATCTTGTGGTTATCAACAAAGCCGAGCAACCCGACAGCAAACATATTCGACAAGCCGTGTCCTCCCTTAACAGTGCGCTTCGCATGCTTCCTGAATCTGCTTCCGGCTGGTCACCGGAAGTCTTAACATGCTCTGCGCTGGAAGGGGAGCGCATCGATACGGTGTGGGACACCATCCAATCCTTCATCGAGCATATCCAATCCAACGGTTATTTTGAACAACAGCGACGACAACAGGCAAGGCAGTGGTTGTATGATACTATCGACCAACAACTCAAAGAAGATTTTTACCGGGATCCCCCCATCAAAAAACAATTAAAGCAAGCCGAGGAAGACGTTATGGAAAGAGAAAAAAGTGCTTTTCATGCGGCTTTTGAGCTACTGCAGGAATTTCGAAATCGGAACAAATCGTAATTTACATAAAATATTCCGTTCACTTAAGAGCTCCTTCGGCAGAAAAATCCATGTCTTTCTCTCCCATTCCCTCCTCGCCGAGTACGCGCTGCATCTCTGCCCGCAATTTCTGGATCGTCAATCCACTATTGAGCGAACCGTTTCGGGCCACGGATATGCGACCGGTTTCTTCGGAAACAACAATTACGAACACATTGTTATTTTCACTAACCCCCACAGCCGCCCGATGTCGCGTACCGAAAACGGAGGAAATATTGGGATTTTGGGATATGGGCAGATAACAGCTCGCAGCCACTATTCTATTATTCCGGATAATGACCGCCCCGTCATGGAGAGGAGTCTCTTTATTAAAGATCGTTTCAAGAAGTTCCGTATTAACTTCGGCATCCAGATTCACCCCGACGTCCACCAGGTCTTGAAGCGAAGAGGAGCGAGCAAACACGATCAGGGCTCCCGTCTTGGTTCGTGCCATATTCTTAACCGCTTCTATAACCTCGTCGATCAGGGTTTCAGAATTGGTTCGCGAAAAGAAACGATCCAGATTGGTATTTTGTCCCAGCCGGTACAGTAATTTTCGAATTTCCGGTTGAAAGATGATAAAGACAGCGAGCACTCCCACATCCAGGATACTGCGCAGGATAAAGTTTATTGTCGTCAGCCCCAGAGCACTTACAATCACATTGATCAAAATAACAAACAGGAGTCCGACGCCGGCCTGAATAGCAAACGTTCCCCGGATCCACCGGTACAAATAATAGAGTACCAGGGCGATAATCAGGGTTTCTACAAAGTCCTTTATTCCGAATTCTAAAAAGCCGACAGGTATCAATGGTTATTACATAGATTAACGTTAGATTTCCTTTTTTTCATGGTGAATAGCGTTAAACACGCGCACTGCGTCATTTGCTTCCCGAACATCGTGCACCCGGAGAATACGAGCTCCTTTTACCATGGCGTCGTAGTGTGCAGCGACTGTCGCCGTAACCCTCTCTTGTGGAGCACGCCCCTCCAGGATCTCATCCAGCATCGACTTTCGGGAGACACCCACCATTATCGGTTTACCCAGAGGTAAAAATGAGTCGAGTCCGGCCAGCAGCTCCAGGTTATGCGCCAACGTCTTGCCGAATCCAATCCCCGGATCTATTATCACCTCATCCAGTCCGGCCTCCGCCGCCCTGTCAAGTTGTTTTTTAAAAAACGTCTTGACATCAGCCACTACATTATTGTAACGGGGATCGTCCTGCATATCTTGTGGATCCCCCTGCGAATGCATTAAAATATAACCTGCTCCGTATTCAGCACAAAGTTCAGCTATTCCGGGGTCCTCTAATCCACTGACATCATTGATGATATGAGCTCCCTTTTCAAGGGCTTTCTGAGCCACTTTGTACGTGCGCGTGTCAACGGAAAAATAGTGATCAGGATGCCGGGATAGCGCTTTTTCAAGGATAGGAATAACCCGTTCGAGCTCGATTTCCGCCGGAACCGGTTCAGCTCCGGGGCGCGTTGATTCCCCTCCGATATCAATAATAGCAGCTCCCTGTTGAATCATCGTATCAATGCGCATCAACGCATCCTCCAGGGTATTGAACGCACCGCCGTCAGAAAATGAATCGGGCGTAGCATTCAAGATTCCCATGATAACCGGGAATTCCAAGTCCAACGTTTTATTCTTTATCTGGATTTGACGGGATTTTTCGGGTCGGGATTTAAAATCGGAATGAGCCATATACCAGGCCCTGCTTGTATCACGCGGTTACAATTACTCCTCGTCCCATTCTTCCTGCAAAAGTTCAAATTTCTCTTCCACTTCTCCCCATTCATCCGCATCGGGCAGCGGTTCGGTCGTTTCATTTATAATATGGTCCTGCCATTCTTCGGCCAATCGCTCATTCAATTCAATATAATGCTCCCATTTTTCCGGCAACTCATCATCCGGATATATTGCTTCGACCGGACATTCGGGAACACATGCGTCACAATCGATACACTCCAGCGGATCAATAGTCAAAAAATTGGGTCCTTCGCGAAAAGCATCTACGGGACATACGGCCGCGCAGTGAGTGTACTTACAATTAATGCACGGTTCTGCTACAATATAAGCCATTGTCTAAGTTAAAAATTGATAGATTTCAGATTACGGTAAATATCTCGGCTATTACCCTTAAATGCAACATTATTATGGAATTACGGCATGTCTTCCGACCCTGTTTTATTTATTAAAGTCGGATGTCGGAATCCCGGCAGCTGTCGGGACGGAAGCCTATTCCAGCCCGTAACCAGATTGTGTAATATCCACCACAATGCTACTGGTCTGAATAGGCTTCCGGCCTCCGACATCCGACTTTTTCATCGTATCCATTGCCGATAAATATCCAGTAATATTTCCTGGGAAACGCCGAGGTGATATAACGAATATATAAGGATAAAGACAAGCTGTAACCGCAAGACGCCATGCTCCCGGTAACGCCGTGCCGAAGTCATTACCTGTCCCGGCATTATTTTAAACGACGTTTCCCTTTTCAGGCGATGAATAATCTCGTTGTCTTCCATCACTTTCAAGTCTTCATCAAACCCTTTGATCCTCCGAAACAAAGTTGAAGTAATGAACAGGCTCTGGTCTCCAAATCGAAAGGCATTTATATCAAATTGCGTAAACCAGCTGTATAAACGCAGCAACCAATGGTCCTGGTCAAACCCGAGCTGAAAACAGCCTGCTTCATATCCTGACTGTACGGCCTTTTCAATACACCGGAAGAAACGAGGTGGTGGATAGGTATCCGAATGCAGGAAATAGAGCACCCGTCCGCGGGCAAAGCGAGCTCCCTTATTCATCTGCGGTGCCCGTCCCACCCTGGCAGCCGTAGTTACCCTGGCCCCGGCTTTGCGCGCCACCTCAACCGTTTCATCCGTACTTTGTCCGTCGACTACAATGACCTCGGCGGGAGATGACGCGAGTTCCCGGAATAGATAATGTAACAAACCGGGCAGGGATGCTTCCTCATTAAGGGCGGGTATGATTACACTGAGAAAAGGTTTGGAATGCCGATTTTTCCCGGGACTTCCCATGCCTCGATCAGTCTCCCTTACCCTTTTTATTCAGTCTTTGTCGAGCTTGCTGCCAGTCTTCCCACGTATCCACATCATTGAGCTGCGGCAGCGATTTCCAGTCTATCCCCTGCGATTCCAAATCGCGGACCGTTTCAGAATAGAGATCGGACGTACTCCAGCTTTTCTGTTCAAAAAGAAAGGGATAAAACCGAGTCAAACCCAGTAAATAGTAGCCGCCATCCTCAGACGGTCCAATTACCACCCGGGTCTCTTCCAGGGCCTGAAAAGCCCGTCGAATTATATCAGCAGTCAAAAAGGCACAGTCAGTTCCGATGATCACAACTCTTTTATATCCATTTTGAAATGCCTTCTTTAAAGCATGTTGCATACGGGCTCCGAGATCTTTTCCCTGTTGTACCCGGGGCATGTAGGCAGGAGATGGAAAAACCGGGTGGTCCGGGATGTAGGAAGAGTACCAGATTTGTCGATCCGCATCAACTCGCTGTGTAACGTCATGCGTATAATGCAAAAGATCCAGATATACCTCCATAGCTTTTTGATCGCCGGTAACTCTGGCAAGCCGGCTCTTCACCCGGCCTCGAATTACATTTTTGGCGAAAACAATTAATACATTATTATACATATACTGGAAAACTTAAAAATTTCAGGTAACTTTTCTCACTTTCACTCGTCTATATTTCATCGAAGTATCATTTATTCCTTAATTTAACAGGATTACTAATTCAGTTAATGGTATCAAACTGAAATTCCACCGAAACAAAAATGATTTGCACTCCATCTATGCAAAAACTATGTAACCTGTCGGTATTCGCGCTCGTAATTGCAGTGCTAATCAGTTTACTAGCTACCCCGGTCCAAGCTCAAAATGACCAGCAAGACAACATTGGACTGGGCGTTTTACTGGGCGATCCCTCCGGAATCAGCTATAAAAACTATATTAACTCCAGGAATGCGGTTGACGCAGCCTTTGGCTGGACTTTTCGGCACGATGGCGGACTTTATGTTCACGCTGATTACCTGTGGCACAATTATAACCTTTTCCAGGATATAGATGAAGATCTCACGGTCAACCGTGGACTCGCAGCTTTTTACTTTGGAATCGGCGGCCGGGTTTTTCTCGGTGACCATTCAAATCTTGGGGTACGCATCCCGGTCGGTGTAAATTATCACTTCGAAAATGATCCACTCGAAATCTTTTTTGAAGTTGCTCCGGTTCTGGAACTTATCCCCGAAACCGAAGCTGATTTCAATGGCGGAATAGGTATTCGCTACTATTTCTGATAGCAGCGAGGCTTTACCTGGTCTGAAGTTCCTGGTGAGTACAGAGCGATGCATTACCCACGAAGTGCACCGAGCGTCAGCGATTCCCGCGTAAGCGCTCAGAGCGAAGCGTCACCCACGGAGTGAAGAAATCCGGGCTAGAAGTCTGTCGGACTTACTTTTACAAATCTACTGCAAAAAAGCCGAATTGGGTTACCTTTTAAGTGAGAAGCTTTTAAACAACGCAACTCATTCTTTCCGGTTCTCGGTAGTGGATGATGAGTCTCTCAGAGGTTATACGTTTAAGGTCAGCTTCTCATAGGCAAGCTGAATCGATTCAAAATCATCCCCATACTTTTCCTGTATATAATCCTGTCGTTCCGATAAAAGAAAATCTCCCGCTTCCGGATCGTGATGAGTCAAAACAAGGCGGGGCAAGTCGATATCCCGGACCAGCTCGACCACTACCTCCCACGCCGAATGGCCCCAATTCTTCTTGTTTTTATAACTATCCCGGTTATATTGGCCATCATGTATCAGTACATCGGCCCCGTCGATATAATTCTTCAAGGTTTCGTTAAACTCACTATTTCCGTCCTCATCGGGAGGGACAATTTCATTATCCGGGGCAAAGACGACTTGTTTATTCTCCAGATGAAACTTATAAATAGCGGTATTGGTATGATGATTCGCCAGCATAAACTCCACGCTGAAATTTTCATACTCCTGTAACGTTTTCGGTTGGGTAATATACCGAATATCGGCATGCAGCATTTCAGGAGTCACCGGAAAATAGGTTTCCGTCATCTGTCCGGCCAATATTTCCTTGCAATTTCCCCGCGGCTGTTTTGGCAAATGCACTTTTAGATTCGTCTTTTCATCATATATCGGCTTAAAAAATGGAAATCCCTGCAGATGATCCCAGTGAGGATGAGTCACGAATAGATGGCCATTTACCGCATTTGTATTTCCGAACAAAGCGTTTCCCAGATTTCGAATACCGGTTCCGCTGTCCAGAATAAGTATATTCTCTTCCCGGTCGCTTTTGATTTGAACACAGGTCGTATTACCCCCGAACTGCATATACTTTTTGTCGGCACATGGCGTTGAGCCACGTACTCCCCAAAAGATAATTTCCATCTGCTGTTTATTTAATTTAAATCATTCCTTTGCAACTTTTATCAGCAATCGTCCGCCGGAAATCGTCCTCTTTAGCCTGGGACTCTGTCGGACTCCCAGCGTTTATTAAACGTACCCCCCCTACGCACTACCGGTCAATGGACTTCTTGCAAACCCGCGCTTGCAATTATCTACGATGTTTCATCAGGTTGCTTGCGGTTTTCTTCCGAAGCTTCCTCCGATTGCTGTTCTTCCGCCCCGGTTGATTCCTCTTCGTTTTCCGAATCTTCTTTTCCCTGTTCTTTCAAATCTTCAATATCGTCCTTAAGCTCCTCAAGTTTTTCCTCCTTGGCTTCCAACTCGTTTTCAGCATTTTCTATCTTCTCCTCTATCTGCTTCTGCAAAGCATTGCCCTCTTCGCTGCTGGCACTGAAGTATGTCTTGCTTTCCTTAAACTGTATAACGTCTTTTTCAAGTTGTTTAATTTCCTTCTTTAATCTGCCGATTTTCTTCTGTTTACTGCGTATCTCGGAGCGCACCTCGGGATCTATTTTATCCCCTCTGCCGGCCGGTGCCGACTTCTTGCCTTTTTTAGCTGCGCGATAGCGATCATAAATTACATCACAGGCTTTGCGATACTTGTTCCATATCTTATTCTTCTCTTTAATCGGAACATACCCGACGTCCTTAAATTTTTTCTGTAATTTTTTTGCCTCTTCAACAGCCTCGATAGGATCTTCATGATCGCCGAGCTCTCTGAGCTGCTCTATAATCTCTTCTCTCTTTTTCAGATTTTCTTTCTGTTTCTCACGCACCTTGCGACGATGTTCGCGACGGCGGTCATAAAAATGATCCATCGCCCCTTTGAACTGCTGCCATATCTCTTCCGATTTTTTGTGGGGGGCGGGACCTATATCCTTACATTTTTTCATCAGCGACTGCATTTTGTCATGCCCGCGCTTGAAATCGTCCGTTTCCTTTAATTCCTCGGCTTCTTCAATCAGTTTCAGTTTTTCCCGGTAATGTTCCTCTTCCTGTTTTTTGACAAGTTCAATATTATCAGACTTCTTCTTATTGAACTTGTTCGTCGCTTTCTTAAATCGCTTCCACAGCTCATTTTCTTTCTTCTGGGGGAGGTTGCCCACCTTTTTCCACCGCCGGTGCAATTTATTTACTTTGCTGGAGGCCTTGGCCAGGTCTTCATAATCCATTAACTCTCCCGCTTCTTTGATAAGCTGTTCCTTCTTGTTGAGGTGCTTATCATATTTTTTACGGAAAATTTCATCGTACTCATACTTCTTGTTAAAGTAATTATCCTGGGCATCTTTGTATCGTCCCCAAACCTCACCCCGCTTTTCTTTCGGCACTTTTCCAATCTTCTTCCACTGGCGGTTCAGGTCTTCAAACTTATTATGCAGTTCCTTCCAGTTTTCATCCTCGTGGTCGATAGACTCGGCCAGTTGAGTCATCTTGTCCAGGATCAACAGCTTCCCCTGCAGGTTTTCCTCTTCACGCTGGGCACGGTTCTCAAAATAATCAACCTTGTTTTCGTCAAAGGTTTGCAGCAATTCCTCGTATTCCTTATTCAGACCCTCCCCTTTTCCTTTGGGCAAAAGATTAATTTTGTCCCATTCTCGTTTTATTCGCTTAACCTTGTCCTCGGCCTTCCATTGCTCATTCTCAACAATGTTTTTCAGATCCTCCAGCAGCTTCTGTTTACGTTCCAGGTTCTGCTGCTTCTTCTGATTCAATTCCTCATAGTGTTTCTTTTTACGCTCTTCAAAATCATCGCGGATCTTTTGAAACTTCTGATAAAGCTCATGTCCCTCTTCTTCCAACTCCGTATTGGCATATTGAGGTCCCTCATCCCATCGATGTCCCAGGTTATCCAACTCCATGGAAACATAGGACCAATCATCCATCTTAGCCACCGATTCCGCCTTCTCAATCAGGTCACGGTAGTAATCAAGCTTATTTTCCTCTTCGTCTTTACCGGATTCCGACGAAGTCCCGGAAGAAGAAGCTTCCCCGGCTTCTTGCCTGTTCTGTTGATCGGATTCTTTGTCATGGGTCTCTTCGGTTTCCATTGTCTCCATTTCCTTTTCAGTTACCTCGTCTTCCATTTCACTCTATGATCGGGATTTACAGCTAACATGCATTTCGTAACCAACCCACCCTGATATTTTCCGTCATACCAATTATCCGCACAACACAGAGAATCGGTCGCAATTAAATGGTCTTAATTTGTAATTTTAATGAAGATAACATACTCACGCAATTAAAAAGCCTGATTGCAAGGCTTCTATTCTACCGGCCTTTATTCCACATCAGCCTTACCGTGTAAATGAACATCCCGTTGCGGATATGGAATATTGATGCCTTCCCGGTCGAGTTTTTGCTTGATTCGTTTCAACAGGTCATAACGGGTCGGCCACAAATCCTCGGCCCTGGTCCACGGTCTCACATACAGGTTAACTGCACTGTCACCCAGTTCCCCCACTACAATCATGGGCTCCGGCTCGTCCAGGATCCGCTCCTCCTTATCCAATACATCCCGAATCAACTCAATGGCGGAATCCATATCGTCATCATAGCCAATTCCGATGACCAGGTCCATTCGGCGCTGGTCATTTTTGGAAAGATTTTTAACCAGCCCCCATGCCTGTGAGTTTGGCATGGTAACGGCAATATTATCAAAAGTGTGGAGCTCGGTCACAAAAAGACCGATTTCATCAATTACTCCGTATAACCCGTCCAGTTCCACGGCGTCTCCCACCCTGAAAGGACGAAGCACCATTAACAATACGCCTGATGCAATATTACTCAAGGTTCCCTGCAGTGCAAGTCCCACAGCGAGTCCGGCCGCACCGAGAACAGCCAGCAGGCTGGTTGTTTGAATTCCGAATTGATTCAGTACGGCAAGCACCGTCACGATCAGAATAAATATCCGCACCGTTTTGCCGATTATGGGAACCAGCGTATCGTCAATCTTGCTTGAACGGCGCGCCCCGTTTTCTGCTTTATATCCAAACCATTTTGAGGCGCCCCACCCGATAACAAGAATAACGGCGGCTCCCAGCAGACTCACCCCGGCGGCCACAATATCATTCATATTGTACCTGACTAAATCAACCAAAGAATCAATCATAGAGCACCTTCTTTATTTGTGGGATTCAAATAAGAGTCTACCGGACTTATAATTCGCTACGATCCAAAAAGTTCGATAGACTCATAGCCTACGTTTATTAAAATAATCAGCTTTGACAATTTTCGTCTCACATCCTTCTTAAGCATTGATGTCGGGCAACACAAAACATTATAAGCGCAAATCCTTCATTTACTGTTGTCGATAATATTTCAGCAAAGCTCTCAAATCAGGCGGGATTTTCGCCTGATAGGTTTCGGGGCGATTTTTATGGGGATGCTCGATCGTCAGCTTATATGCATGCAGGGCCTGCCTGTTAATTCGCTTTTCGTTTTTCTCCGCCGGCGCATAATGCTGATCTCCCACTATGGGATATCCTTCCTCCGCAAATTGCACCCGTATCTGGTTTTTAAGGCCCGTATCCAGGCGGACTTCCACCAGGGTGGTTTCCTTAAACCCCTCTAACACTTCATAATACAGATGTGCATAGGTAGCATCCGGTTCATTTTGATCAACTACAATATTGCGGAACCCTTCTTTTACAAGCTTTAAATAGTGGGTTAACTCCCCCTTCTTTTGCTCCAATCTTCCCCGAACAACCGCCAGATAGACCCGTTCCGGTTCCTGATTTCTGAACTGTCGAACCAACTCTTCATAGGCTTTGCGCCGCTTGGCAAAGACCATGATTCCGCTCGTAAACCGGTCAATTCGATGAACCGTTCCAATCGTCACACCGTGCTTTCCCATTTCATAGGCAACCAGATCCTCCAAATTTTCCACATCGCTGTTCTTGATAGGAACCGCCAGCATACCAGGTGGCTTGTCAACTACCGCCAAATACTTATCCTGGTCAATGATGTAAAACGGTTTCTTGCCCATTATCCTACCTGCTGATCACACCTATTTACTTTCTTCAGGCATCAGCCTGGTCTACATCAATATCGTGAATCTCTTCCAGGATTGCCCTTGCATTCTCATCGTTGCTGTGAATCACGCGATGGCGCAGATTGGTCACGATTTCGGTTTCCGCCTTTTCATAGGCCTCTTCCCGGGCTTCCTCTTTGGTCCCCGTCCGTATAAGGTCGTAAACGTCGTCCGCTCGCACGATACTATACAGGCCGTCATCATTAAATGCATGGGAGCGCATCTCCTCATATTTACTGAATACCCGGGGAAAATCTTTGTTATCCTCGGCTCTGGTCACAATTTCAACGTCTGTTGGACCTTCTGCGCTGAGAGGTATTTTACACAGATAAAAGAATTTTTGCTTATAAATCATGATCGATTCCGTATTGTTCAGTTGAGCGATAACCGGCCGGCCATTACCAATCCGGGTGATGCACGGGTTGGCAGACCTATAGCAGCGATCCGTTGGCAAACTACCGCGATCAATCTACTTGTTTGTACAAAACCGGCGTCTATTGCCACCGATTATACTATGTTCTGCAGATCATTAAAGATACAACCTAAACGATAATTGTAAAAATATATCTATATCCGCCGTCAACTGCGTTCACATTGAAAAAACCGGTTTTACCACTTTCAACGAATGGGCAATCGATTCAACCCTGAAGACGATTAAAGATGTAATAAGGCGAAAAAAGAGTCAACGTCATGCCTCGGGCGAACATAAATAACGTCATTGCCAACCACAGTGCATGGGAACCCAACGAGCCCTGTCCCAAATAATAGGCCGGCAGGAAAAACAGGAGAGTTGCAATCAACATTGAATTACGCATAGGCACCGAAGCGGTAGCCCCGATAAAAACCCCATCCCATATATAACTAAAACTGCTAATTAGCGGAGCCGCTATCGTCCAGGCAAAAACACTCATCGCCTGTCCGATTACATCGGGTTTATTGGTGAAAATTTCCAGTATGGGCCGTTCAAAGAATCCATAAACGAGCGAACCGGCAACCCCGATTATTATACCCCAAAGAAACGTATAGGCCACGGCTTGCCTGAGCCCCTTTTCATCCCTCGCACCGGTATAACGTCCCACCAGACTTTCGGCAGCATAGGCGAATCCGTCAATTCCGTATGAGACAATCATCCAGAGCTGAATGAGGATGGTATTGGCAGCGAGTATTACATCGCCGCTTTCCGCCGATTTTGCCGTAAAAAAGGAAAATGCAAATATCAGGCATAGCGTACGAATGAATATATCGCGATTGACGACTATATATTTCTTCAGTTCCTGCATTTCCAGCAATTTCTGTCTGACGAAATAGCCGATGTATGTACGATAGGAGTGAAACAGCAGTCCCACTGCCAGCATAAGACCGAAATAGCGGGCTATGAGCGTTCCCCACGCCACTCCGTCCACATGCATTCCGAAACCGTAAATAAATATTATATCAAGTCCTATATTCAGTACGTTCAGGGAAATCGTCACGATCATCGGATACTTGGCGTTTTGCATGCCCAAAAACCAGCCGTTCAGTGCATACACGCCCAATACGGCGGGAGCAGAGTAAATTCGTATAAAAAAGTAGGTACGCGTGTAACGCTCAACTTCCGGCGATGCCTCGATAAGCCAAAAACTGACTTGAGCGATTACTCCCTGCAGCACAATAAGCAATATACTGCCCACTCCTGCCACCAATATCGCCCTGGACAGATCCATCATCACGGCCGTATGATCTTCCTTTCCAAGCGATTGGGCGGTGAGCCCGGTAGTGCCCATTCGCAGAAAACCAAATCCCCAAAACAGAAAATTAAAGATCATACCTCCCACCGAAATGGCACCAAGATAGGCGACCTCCTCGAGATGCCCCACCAGTGCAGTATCGACCGCCCCGAGGAGGGGAACCGACAAATTGCTCAGAATATTCGGTATCGCCAGTCGCAGGACACGTTTGTTCACAGTCGACAGCTTTTACAATTAGAACTTTTCCAAAGTGCTCTCCTCTTCCAGATTAAAAACCGGCCGAATAACTTAATAAATATTAGTCCCATACGAAGGACCAATTTTCACCCTTTGGTCATTCTTAAGCTGTGGAAGTTTCCAATCGATAAATAATCCTATATATTCGGAATGACTATCTGCGGCCCATTTATCTTTTTCTTATTGCACGTGTTATTTGCTAATCGTTTCAATACACAAAACATGAACCTGGACTTTTGGAAAAGCCGTTGGAAGAAACGGCAGACGGGCTGGCATCTGGAACGGGTTCACCCGAAACTGATCCAGTTCTGGCCTCGCCTGTCACTCGATTCGCGGGCCACGGTACTGGTCCCTTTCTGCGGCAAGAGTTTAGACTTGAAATGGCTGGCTGAACGACACCAACGCGTGATTGGAGTTGAATGGGTGGAAGCTCCCAGCCGCGAAGTAATCAGCCGGCATTCTTCCTCATATGACGAACAGCAATTGGATGGTTTCAATGTTTTTACCGGAGATACCCTGCAAATCTGGAACGGCGATTTTTTCCGCCTCCGTCCCGGTCATCTGCCGTCGATCGATGCCGTTTACGATCGAGGTAGCCTGGTATCACTTCCCCGTTCCGAGCGCCCCCGCTACGTCCGCTGCCTGAACCAGTGGACCCATCCTCATACTCAAATGCTGATCATCTGTTATGAGTATAATCAGGACGAAATGCAAGGTCCTCCCTTCAGTGTCCCTCGTTCGGAAATCGAAACCCTTTACGGAAAGTACTTTTCTATCGAACTCATCTATAACGAATCTATCCTGGACCAGGCCGAGGCATTTCGCCGACGCGGACTTACAAGCTATATGGATCTTAACCTCTATCATCTAAAAGCCTCTTAACGATGATTGATGCTGTAATTCATATCACTCGCAGACGACCTATACTTTCTGACGAGTTTATTTCACTCAGCTTTTAAAAGCCCGCTTGCATGTAAGCAGACCTGCGTGTATTTTCGTACATTCCGTTAACTTACTTATTTTATTAACAATCGAATATTTATAAACACAGTCTGGATTTAAAATGGATATTGACACACGGAACCGGATACTGAGCGTAGTTTTGGGGATTATAATTATCGTCCTGGGGTATATGCTCTATCATGCGATTGTGGATCCCTATCAAAAAGTTTTGGAACGTGAGCGGATGCGGGAAACCGTACGGCATCGAATGATTAATGTGAAAGATGCGCTTGTGCAGTACAACCGTAAAAAGGATGAATTCCCGCCTACCGAAGGCGGCCTGGACAGCCTGGTCAAGTTTGTAAAGACTGACTCTGCAATGCAGGAAGTCGGAGACTCGCTCTTCAAACCCAAAGATCCTAACGCCGCCTTTAATCCCGATTCATTGATATATTCCCCGCGTCCTCCTCACAAGCGTTTTGAATATGCATTAAACGACACGCTGCGTCCCAATGTTTATGAATTACGAGATCCCGACACGGACGATAAAATCGGAAGTCTTGAAAAGACCACGAATCTTAATGCGCCGAACTGGAGATAACAAAATGCATGGAAACGTCGGCCACTAATCTGGGGGTTTGCTGTTCATCGGGCAATCTGTATTACGCGGTAAGTGATCCGTCGGCTGACAAACGGCTGAGCTACCTGGGGGCCGTCGATTTCAATTTTAATACCCATCAGGCACTGGTAACACAGTCCGACGATACGTTTGCGGCCGTAGAAAACACCATCCGCAAATTAAAAAAAGAATTTAGTGTTGACTGTATTCGCATCCAGACCCATCCTGCATATGAGTGCTGGAGCGTACTTCCCAAATTGATCTATGACAAGGCCGATGAACGCGAAGCCTACCTGAATATCCTGATGAGAGGTATCGACCGACGCCAGATTGAACCTCTCTGGTTCGGATTAAGCAACCAGAATTTCAAATTCCTGCTGGTTCGCAATAAAAAAGTAATGGAAGGATACCGGGCACTCTCCAATATGATTGGTTACGGAGAATATTTCAGCGACTTTGAGCTCGGCCAGTACTGGATGCAGCACACCGGCGAAAAGGGTTCTTTCCTGACCGTTTCCATACACAATAACCTTATAAGCGTAGCCTCTTTTCTACTCGGCAAACTACGTGCTGCCACCTATATAAAATTTGATGATCTGGCCGACCTTCCATACCTGTGGCTTCAGCAGTCTGAACACCTTACGTGGCTCAACGGTCTCCATGAGTACATTTATGTCTACGGCGAACGGACCGAGCAACTTCTTGATATCCTGGATCCCTACTGGGATGAGGCCGCAACGGTCTATCCACTCGATTCGCTCGACAAAATGGACATCGGTGCTCCGGAATCGAATTATAATTTTGATCTCACCCGTGCATTTCCCGCCATTTTAATGGCCATTGCCTAAGTGTGAATGAAACTGTACCGCATGTGCCGAAATGCAAAAAGGAAGATTTTCCACGCGGGATTAAAGGTACTCATTGAGGGAGCGGCTGCGGGCGCTCATCAGCCAAAAATATCCAGCAATTCCCAGTTCTGCTCCGATAGTGCCTTATGAACTATTTTGTAATAAGGCTATTAACCCCATTAGCTTTTAGCTGCATAATTTAAGTGCTTCTGAGTGCCCGCAGCCGCTCCCTCAATGAGTACCTTTAACAGAGAATATACGATGAAGTGTATATTTTTTTATCTTATATATGAATTTCAAATAAAATGATTGGTTTTTTATGCGTATTATCACGGGTCTGTTGAAAGGCCGCAATATTGAGTTTCCCAAAAACCAGGATCTGCGTCCCACCACCGGGCGTGCAAAGGAGGGTATTTTTTCTACTATCGACTCCCGGCGCTTCCTGGAAAATGCCCGGATTCTGGATTTGTACGCAGGTACCGGAAATCTTGGTTTTGAGGCACTCTCACGCGGGGCCCGTGAGGTTACTTTTGTTGACCATAACAAGTACCTGCTGCGAAGGATAGAAGAATATGCAGAAGAATTTGAGGTCGTGGACCAGGTCAGCACCCGTTGTGCCGAGGTAGAGAATTTCTTGCAAGGACCGCCTTTTTCCACTGATTTTATTTTTTGCGATCCGCCCTATAAATACGAAAGCTTCGAACGCATACTGGATCCAATCTTTGAGAATGGCTGGCTCAATGAAGGGGGATGGCTTATAGTTGAGCATAACAAATTCAATCGATTTGAAACCCATCCAAACTGCTACATTACCAAAGAATACGGCCGAACGCTCATAACCATCTTCACGGCAGAAACGGTAGACGAAGACGACAAAAAGCTCGATTAAGGCATACATCCACCATTATGAGAAGAACAGCACTCTATCCCGGTTCTTTCGACCCGGTAACTTACGGTCATCTTGACATTCTTGAACGGGCCACTGAACTGTTTGACACGATCATCGTCACAATCGCGGTCAATAACCAGAAAGAATCCGTATTCACCGGCGATGAGCGGGCCGATTTGATTCGACAATCGATCGAAGACCAGCCATGGCGCGACCAGGTGGAGGTTGCCCAGTTTACGGGACTCCTGGTCAACTTTGCCAAAGAACGCGGAGCAGCCACCCTCATACGGGGCGTTCGACAGGTATCCGACTTTGAATACGAATTTCGCATGGCGCTCATGAATCGCCGCCTGGCTCCCAAAGTGGAAACTGTTTTCCTGATGCCGGATGAACAACTTACCTTCGTCTCCGCTTCGCTCGTCAAGGAAATCGCCTATTGGAAAGGGGATCTCTCCTCTTTTGTTCCTCCACACGTCGCGGAAGCCCTGGATCACAAATATTAATCCCCTTATTAAAGAAGAATTTGCAAGTTAGCTATTTCATAATATGACTACTAAGTTATCACAACGCGCACAAGCTATTTCTCCCTCGGAAACACTAAAAATATCCTCCAAAGCCAAGTCACTGGCACGAGAGGGACGCTCCATTATCTCACTCAGCGCCGGAGAACCCGATTTCGACACCCCTGAACACATCTGTAAAGCCGGCTTACAAGCTATTGAAAACGGTTTCCACGGATATACCATGAATACCGGGACTCCCGAGTTACGAGAGGCTATTGTCGATAAACTGAAACGGGACAACGGGCTTGAGTACTCTCCCGATCAAATCGTGGCCTCAAATGGCGCCAAACAGTCTTTGGCCCTCTCCATGCTTGCCCTGGTCGACGAAGAAGAGGAAGTCGTTATACCGGCTCCCTACTGGGTTTCCTATCCCCAGATGGTCAAACTTGCAGGTGGACAGCCGGTGACCGTGCGGACGTCCTTCAAAAACAATTACAAACTAACTCCCTCACAGCTTGACGAGGCGTTAAACGAGCAAACCAAAGCCCTGGTTCTGTGTTCCCCTTCAAATCCTACCGGCGCTTGTTACAGCCGCAGTGAATTAGCTGACCTGGCCCGGGTACTTCAGAATTATCCCGACGTCGTTGTAATATCCGATGAAATCTATGAATACATTGTGTTTGACGACGAGCACGTCGGCATCCTGCAGGCGGACGACTCGCTAAAAGACCGCACCGTGGTCATCAACGGATTTTCCAAGGGCTTTGCCATGACGGGCTGGCGTCTCGGTTACCTGGCGGCCCCCTCCTCCATCGCCGAGGCCGTTTCAAAACTGCAAAGCCAGATGACGTCCGCCCCCTCCGCCATATCCCAGAAAGCCGGCGAGGCGGCTTATACCGAGGGATTGGACGCCGTCCATACTATGAGGGACCAATTCCGTCGACGACGCGATTATGTCGTTGAAACACTTAACGAGATTGACGGAGTTAACTGTTTCTGGCCGTCCGGTGCCTTTTACGTGTTTCCCGACATCTCCACCTATTTAGGTCGCACGACCGATGGAGGAGATAGGATCAAAAATTCCACCGACCTCTGCCTTTACTTACTGAACGAACAGGGCCTGGCAGCAGTTCCCGGCGACGCTTTCGGCGAGCCGAACGGTATTCGGCTGAGCTATGCCTCTTCCCTGGAGGATCTCAGGGAAGGACTACGCCGATTGAAACAGGGTTTAGCGCAACTGCAAGAATAAGAATTCAAAACGTTTTATGAGGTAGTCCAGCATTTTCGGGGCAGGCAGCTCATCAGCATTTGAATTATGCAGCCAGAAGCAAGGGAGGTAATAACACTATAAAGTAGAGCAGGCGATAAAGTCCCGGGTAAAGCAGCAGTTGGCTGGATATTTCCAACTGATGAGCTGCCTGCCCCAAAAATGCTGGACCACCAGTGATTATATTGGTTTCTGGTATACGATTTGGAGTTGTACATCCGTTAAGCGTTCTGGAATCACAAACAACCAATAAACTTTAGAGATTATGCCGACTTACGAGTATAAGCGGGAAGACGGAACGACCTTTGAAATCTGGCAAGGCATAAATGACGAACCCCTGGAAGAATGTCCTGACACGGGACAAAAAGTCAAGCGCCTCATCAGCGGCGGCGGGGGCGTCGTCTATAAAGGGGAAGGATTTTATGTAAACGACTATAAGAAAAACAAGCAATCCTCCTCCAGTTCCTCTTCATCCGATAATACGGAAAAAAGCAGTTCCGATTCCAACGGCAACGGATCCTCCAATCAAACCAATAACTCCACAGACGACAGTTAAGGTACGCACCTGACGAGTTTATACTTATTGATTCGATGACACCATCCAGCCGCCAAAATACAGGCCGGGAGGGAGAAGACCTGGCAGCAGCCTACCTTGAATCAAAAGGGTACACCATCCTGGAGCGCAACTACTTTTTTGAACGCTCCGAAGTTGACCTGGTTGCCTATGGCGGGCAGTATATCGTTTTTGTGGAAGTAAAAACACGGAAAAAAGACGGCTTTGGCTCGCCCGAAGACGCCGTTACCTCCCAGAAGAAAAAAAACATATTCAAAGCTGCCGAAGCATGGCTATATGAACGAAAAATGGATGGGGCTCCCGTACGTTTTGATGTAGTCACTATACAAAAGAGCCAGCATACATCGCCCGACATAAAACATTTTGAAGGGGCCTTTTGGTATAATGATTAAATTTTGCGGGGATTTTAATCTTTTAAAATAACCCACTGCCACTTATATTGAACTGAGCTAACCATTTACCATCGGTTCCTAATAGGCGAAAAGCATACCGGAATATGCAAGGAATACCATTCAATCCTTTTAAGATGAAAAAAAGTTACCTCGTCCAGTTTTTGGGAGCTATC
>CAYQXO010000028.1:0-25230 GCA_964421495.1 uncultured Balneolaceae bacterium
GGATATCAAGAAGGACCTGTATCTGGAAATGGTGAGCAGATATAGAGGCAAGAACGGCCGAATACGAGAGGCTACTCGCTTCGATCCCTTTATACAAGATGCGCTTCAGCTATTGGAGCAGCCGAAAGAATATCGTTCGATCCTCTCACTTAAGCAATAAACTGTGGGAAAAACGGATCTCCATATTCATTCTACCGCATCGGACGGACACTTATCCCCGGCTGATGTAGTTGATCTCGCCGCGGAACGGGATTTGGATATTGTGGCGCTTACGGATCATGATACGTTTGACGGTTTCGAGGAGGCCTTCGAAGCGGGACAGGATAATGGGGTTGAAGTGCTTTCCGGCATGGAGGTAACGGCAGATTACGGAGGGCGCGAAGCCCACTTGCTGGCCTATTGCTTCGATATAGAATCCGAGGTTATGATTGAGCTTCAACGTCGTCATTGCAGGGCGCGACTCGATCGAGCCGGACAAATCATCGATATGTTGAATGAATGGGGATTTGAGCTGGATATAGAAGAGGTTAAAGCCGAAGCGAGAGGCTTGAATATCGCCCGACCTCATATTGCCATGGTGTTGATTCGCAAAGGATATGTAGCCAATTTCCGCGAAGCGTTCATGCGCTATCTCAACGACCATATGATACAAGGTGTTGAAACCGGATATGACGACTACAAGGACGTTATACACAATGTTCGGAAAGCGGGCGGCGTTACCGTGATTGCCCATCCGGGACTTACGTATACCGACTTCGACCTTGAGCAATTTGTCAGTGCGGGCATTGACGGAGTGGAGTATATCCACCCGAGCCATAACTATGAATTGCAGAAGAAATACAAGGAGTGGGCCGACAGGAATCAGTTACTGGTAACGGGAGGCAGTGATTTCCATGGCAGTAATAATTACCATATGCAAAATTTTGGTATATTGGCTGTCAATAATGAGCTGGCTCATCGCGTTAAAAGATTGTCACGCCACCGGAAAAAATTATCCTCTACTTGAATGTCGTGACCGGGACTAATAAATGACAAAACAGGTTCAGATTATGGATGTTGTGGAATTGAAAGGATCCTTTGACGAGAGTTTCGAGTCATTAAAAATCGGTATTGTAATATCGCGCTGGAATTCATTTGTTACGAATCAACTTTACAAAGGAGCGCTACAGGCCCTGGAGCAACACGGCATTGGTGGTGGACAGGTAGTGGCGGCCTATTGTCCCGGTGCCTACGAAATACCCCTGACGGCAGAAAAATTGGTCGAGAAGAAGGAGATTGACGGGGTGATCGCACTGGGTGCGGTAATTCGCGGAGAAACCTCGCATTTTGACTACATATGCAGTACGGTAAATGAGGGCATTGCGGTATTGAATCGGAAATACGGTAAACCGATAACGTTCGGAGTGCTGACCACGGAAACGGTGCAGCAAGCTTTGGAACGGGCCGGCATTAAATCGGGGAATAAAGGAGGTGAAGCAGCGTTAGCGTTGTTGGAGATGCTTTCTCTAGTGGATAAGATCAAGGATCAATGATTCTTACTTGAATGTGCGCACTTTAACTTCTAATATGTCAAGCTTTAATTAATAGTCAATACGGGTCATTTGAAATCATATTCACTTACAAATAAAGATCAAAGCCGGGCAGACCGGGATAAGCAGGAAAACCTTGCTGACACCGGAGATCTACCTCGCCATATTGCCGTCATAATGGATGGAAATGGCCGCTGGGCGAGGCAGCGAGGCGATATCAGGGCGAATGGTCATAAAGTGGGGGTTGAATCAGTTCGCGATATTACGGAAGCATGTGCCCAGTTGGGCGTTGAATATCTGACCTTGTATACTTTTTCAACGGAGAATTGGGAGCGGCCCACGCGGGAAGTCAACGCCCTGATGAAACTGTTGGTTAGCACGCTTCGTAAAGAAGCTCAGAAATTAAATGAGAACGATATTCAACTTGAATCTATCGGTCAAACCGATCGCTTCCCGGACGTATGTCGCAAGGAGCTGGGAGAAGCAAAAGAGTTAACGCGTGACAACGAACGCATGCAGCTCTGCCTGGCTTTGAGTTATTCGGGTCGTTGGGACATAACCCAGGCGACCCGGCGCATTGCCGGGGACGTTCAGAAAGGTGAGGTGGATCCGGAGGATATAGACGAAGCAATGCTTTCCCGCTATCTGTCAACTTCGGGCAAACCGGATCCGGATCTGATTATTCGCACCGGAGGGGAGTATCGCATTAGTAATTACCTGCTCTGGCAGCTTGCTTATTCCGAATGGTATATTACGAGCACTTTGTGGCCTGATTTTCGCCGTGAAGAATTATATGAAGCTTTACGTTGGTTTCAGCAGAGAGACCGACGTTTTGGGAAATTGTCGGAACAAACGGGTGATAAGTCCGAGGAATCGTGGATTAAGAAAGCATTTTCATAAAAATTTTTTATGTTTGATAATAACCGAAAATTTAAACGGGTAATTTCAGTTGGATGTACGCTTCTCTTTCTAATTTCCGGTCTATTACTCTGCTTTAACACTCCGGTGAATGCCCAGAAAAGCGGGGAAGACCAGGATACCACCCGGTTGGATTTAACAAATCCACTCACTCAGTCTCCCAGGCAGTATACCATCGAAGAGGTTGAGGTGAAAGGAGCTCAAACGGTGCGGGAGGGGTTTATACCGAGTACCAGTGGATTGACCGAGGGAGCAACGATCACGGTTCCCGGTGAGGATATCCCCAAGGCCATTCGCCGATTGTATCAAATGGGATTTTTCTCCGATATACAAATTAATAAGAAACGAACCTCACTTAATGGGATCCATCTTGAGATTATCGTACAGGAGCAACCTCGACTGGAAAGCTACACCCTTGAGGGGATAGGCAATTCCGAGCGTAAGGATCTGAAACAGAGACTTTCGCTACTCAGCGGCTTTACCGTGACCACCTCATCCAAGCAACAGGCACGGAATACGATCAAGCGATATTTCTCAGATGAAGGTTATTGGAATACAAAGGTTAATATAAAAACCACCGTAACGGACACAGCCCGAAACCGGGTGCGATTAAGATTTGATATTGATCCCGGTAAAAAGTTGGAGGTGAAAGATATTCGGTTCAGGGGCAACAATGCATTTGAAGAAAAGGATCTGCGTAAATCGATGGAGACCATCGAGGAAGACCGCTGGTGGAAGATTTTTTCAAAAAAACTCTTCAAGGAAAAAGACTATAAAGAAGCGAAGGATAATCTCCTGGGTTTTTATAGAGAACACGGCTACCGGGATGTTCGCATCCTTGACGATACGGTCTACGTCTATAATTACAAGAAGGATAAAAAAGGGATACGGGTTGAAATAACGTTGGATGAAGGTTCCCAATATTATGTACGCGATATAAACTGGGAAGGTAATACCGTGTTTTCAGACGAGCAATTGACCGAGGTGCTGGGGTTTGAAAAAGGGGACGTATTTAATAAGACAAAGTACGACAAAAAATTTGGAAGGGAGCCTTCGCAGGATGACAAAAGCGTAACCAGTATGTATCAAAATGCGGGATACCTGTTTTCACGTATTCAGCCTGATATTAAAACGACCGGGGGCGATTCGCTGGATATTGATGTTTATATTCTGGAAGATGAAATAGCAACGATCAGGGAAGTGACCTTCGAGGGTAATAGCAAAACCCACGACGATGTGGTACGGCGCACCTTGCGAACGGTTCCCGGTGATAAGTACAGTCGCCAGGCCGTTCGACGGACCTTACGCGAGTTGGGTACCCTGGGTTATTTCAAAAAAGAGAAAATACGGCCTGATCTGAATCCCGATCCCCAGGAACGCACGGTTGATATCAGTTACCGACTGGAGGAATCCACCAGTACTGATAACTTCGAGTTTTCCGGTGGTTTCGGGGGACGTAATATCGGTATTATTTTATCGGCGCGTGTTAACTTCAATAACTTTTCAACGCAAAACCTTTTTGACGGTTCCGCATGGCGCCCGCTGCCTTCGGGGGATGGCCAGAAACTTACGCTCGGGGTTCAGGTGACCGGCGGCGGTTTTCAAAGTTATAGTTTCGGCTTCCAGGAGCCCTGGTTGATGGGGTACCCAACCTCTTTCGGGGTTAACGGTTCCTACGATATTCTCAAATACAGGGGAAGCAATCAAAAGAACGAACTGTTGTCCACCAGCGTATCGCTGGGTAAACGCTTGAAATGGCCTGATGACTATTTTAGTGTTCAGACCGTGCTGAAATATCAACTCTTCGATATTGCCGGCGGAAGTCGATTTTTGGCGGATGGCACCTCTAACATCATTAGTTTGAAAGGAGAGCTGGAGCGTAATTCACTCGACAATTTTATTTCACCCAACCAGGGATCCAAGTTTATTTTGTCGGCTGAAGTTGCTCCCCCGATTGCACGATTTTCTCAGTTTTATAAATTAAGTTCAAAATACCAGCATCATACGCCTTTGTGGGGCGATCTGGTCTTGACCAATGAGGTAAATTACGGGTATTACGGATATCTGGGATCGCAACAACAGAGTAGCTTCAAGAAGTACTATCTTGGCGGTACGGAAATTCAGCAGCGGCAGAGCTTTGTTAATGACAATATAGATTTGCGTGGATTTCCGGGAGGCAGAGGCGGCTCCATATCACCTTATGTTGACGGGCAGCATGTAGGAGGACGCGTTTACAGCAAATATACCATGGAAATGCGATATCCGGCCGTTAACAACCAGCAAGTTCGGTTGATTCCCTATGCCTTTATGGATGCCGGCAATGCATTTTTAAACTTCAGTCGATTTGATCCGTTTGAGGTAAAACGGGCGGCCGGGTTCGGTGCTCGCGTATATATGCCGATTCTCGGATTGGTTGACTTGAGTTACGGTTATCGCCTTGACGGTATACCCGGCACAGCGGTTGATGCCGGTCAATGGGAATTCCTGTTTAATATAGGTGCACCCTTTAAATAAGTGAATAGGGCAATTACTATGTATTCTTACTTTAGATATCAGATGGGTTTGACGTGGCTGATTATCGGGGCGTTTATAGGGCTGTTGACCTCTTTGAATGCCGAGGCACAAGATCAAAAAATTGGATATGTTAATACGGATCAGATTCTTTCTGAGATGCCGGAATATGAGGGCGTCCAGCAAAACCTTCAAAAGTTGAGCGATGAATGGCGAAGCCAGTTAAAAGAACTTGACAAGGAAATTGAAGAGATGCGGAAAGAGTTTGAAGCCAAGGAAATATTATATACGGATAAAGTGCGTAAGGAGAAAAAACAGCAAATCCAGGCTAAAATTAATGAAAGGGAAAATTACCTGGAACAGAAATTTGGTTCCGACGGCGAATATTTTCAAAAGCAGCAGGACTTGTTGGAACCCATTCAGCGAAAAGTCATGGAAGCCGTCAATCAAGTTGCCCAGGACAAGGGATATGACTATGTTTTTGATCGAGCAGGGGATGTGAGCCTGATGTTTGCTCGAGAACAATGGAATTTAAATGAAGACGTTCTAATAGAACTGGGTATTAGTGTGAATGATTCTCAGAACTGAATTGAGACTGTTAAACTTAACCACGTAATTACTGAATTAGCTTATGATTTTAACACGAATTGTGCGTTCAATATTTACCACACTGGCTGTACTGTTTATCTTTTTTGTCTTGTCTGCCCAGGGACAGCTTAAGGTTGGCTACATGAATCCCCAGACCGTGATGGATACACTGCCGGCTAAACAGGAGGTTGAGAAGCAGCTCAATTCCTTCATTGAACAGAAACAAGGAGAGCTGGAACAGCAAACTGTTTCATTTCAACAACGGATTGCCAAACTTCAGGAACAAGCCAATAACGCTTCAGAGGCACAGCAGGAAGTGTTAGAAGATAGTGCGAATGCACTTAACCAGCGGCTTCGTCAGTATCGTTCAAAAGTACAGCAGCAAATACAAAGCAGACGGGCCAAGTTGTTACGTCCCATATATACGCGGATTGACAAGGCCATACAAACGGTGGCCGAGCGTAATAATCTGGAATTTGTCCTGAATGAGGGATCGAGCAGCGGACAAAATATCGTATATTATGCCGATGGCCGTCAAAAAAATATAACAGACGAAGTTATTGACGAGTTATTATCTAATGCAAACAGTAACTGATAATCTTAAGCAAAAATCATATTTCTTATGACTAAGCGAAGCATTTTATGGGTATTGGGATTGATGGTAGCCCTGGTATGGACTCCTGTTGATTCCACAATGGCCCAGACATCCGAATCGGATTCTGAATTGAAAATTGGTTATGTGGATCCGCAGACTATTTTGAGTAAAATGCCGGAAATGAAAGCCGTTCAGCAGGAACTGCGTAATTTTGCCGAACGTAAGCAGAAAGAACTGCAGAAGAAGCAAGAAAATTTCCAACAACAGATGGAACAGTTACAACAAAAGTCGACTGTGATATCTGATCAGGCAAAAAAACAAGAAGAGGAAAGGTTGGGAGAGATGAATGCTGAGCTTCAGCAGTTTCAGACTCAGATGCAGCAGGAAATACAAAAAAAGCAGCAGGAATTGATGAGTCCCGTCTATGAGCAAATTGAAAAAGCTATCGATAACGTAGCTTCACGTCAGAATCTGAGTTATGTGCTCAATACCACCACTACCAACGGCGATGTTATCATTTTATATGCATCGGATAGTGCCCAGGCAAAGTATAACATCACCGATCAGGTAATGCAGGAGCTCGGGATTTAAAAGGCTTGCTGTGTCTTGCTCGATTGGGAGGATGGGCTGCTTCTCATAATACGGGTGTCCCTGACAGGAAAATCGAGGACTTTCTTAACCCGCTGATATACTTAATATTATGGGTCATTGACGAAAAGGGGAATTTTCAACGTACGCGTTTTTGACGATTCCGAATGTAGTCGGCAAATATGTATCCTCCGAGATTGTCAAGGCTGGTGTAGTAGGCCCGGCCCTGATTCGCTTCCGTTAATTCCTCGACAAAATTTTGCAGGTAGGGATCGCGGGCGACCATAAATGTGGTTATATCGATCTGGTTTCTCCTGCATTTGACTGCTTCATCCAGCACGCGGTTGATAATTTTTCGATCCAGTCCAAAGCTGTTTTTGTATATCTGGCCGTTTTC
Organism: uncultured Balneolaceae bacterium; assembly: GCA_964421495.1. Taxonomy (GTDB): domain Bacteria; phylum Bacteroidota; class Rhodothermia; order Balneolales; family Balneolaceae; genus CAJXOW01. Next base: position 7,127 of record CAYQXO010000028.1, read on the forward strand.
AATCATACAGGAGGGTTTTCCATCCGTTATCATGAATATCTGTTTATTCTTGAATTTCTTTCGCTGCAGTAAATGGCGCCCCATTTTAAGGGCGGCCTGCGTGTTAGTGTGATAGGGGCCCACTTGCAAATAGGGAAGGTCCTTGATGTCAATTTTCCAGGCGTCATTGCCAAAAGCAATAATATCAAGGGAGTCGTTACTGTAGTTCTTCATGATGAGCTCGGAAAGAGCCATTGCGGTTTTTTTGGCAGGAGTGATGCGATCTTCTCCGTAAAGCACCATAGAATGGCTCAAATCGATCAGTAACACAGTAGCTGCAGAAGTATAATGGTCAGTATCATATACCTGCAGATCATCCTCTCTAAGGTCAAATTGATCCAGCGAGCTGTGCTTTAACATGTTCATCATCGTGCCCGTGTTGTCGAGTTGGCCGATATCATCTCCATATTCCCACTTTCGGCTTTCGGGCTTGCGTTCAAGACCTTTGCCGGCATAGTCCGTTTTATGCCCTCCCTCAGATCCTTTACGCAGAGAGCGAAAGATTTCCTCTAACGCCCGCTCCCGAATGGAGCGCTCCGTTTTCCCGGTTATGATGACCTGGTTTTGTTCATCGTCATATTCGATATAACCGCGTTCGGCGAGTTCCTCGATGAAATCCCCGACATTATAATCTTCAAACTCGTCGGTTATGTCATAGGAGCGGTCTAATTCAGTTAGCCAGTTCAGCGCTTCATTTACATCCCCGCCGGTGATGGTCAGGAGTTCCTGGAAAAGGTCCCATAATTGATCAAAAGGGGAATTGTTTTGGTCCTGTGCGAAACGTTCATCCCATGCCAAATACCTGAAGCGCATAGAAATTATATTTTAGATTAAGAGTACTAAAGACCACTACAATTTAATTAAACTTCAATACAACAATTTCTTATCATAAAACGTGATATTTACCATCGTATTTCAATCTATACACATCGGTGCAAAGATAAAAATATCAATTATGGCTGGTAGCAGTAAAAGTGCAGGTATCTTTAATTTCACTTCTTTATGAACGATAGATTAAAATATGAGCGGGATTTATGGGAAGAGGGGTACCAAAGGATTATGGGATTGGATGAAGTGGGGCGAGGATGTCTGGCGGGTCCCGTTGTGGCGGCCGGAGTTATTTTTCAACCGGACATTGATATTGAGGGTATCAGGGATAGTAAAACAATAGAAGAGCCTGATCGAGTGGAGTTGGCATCCCAAATTAAACAAAAAGCTTTATTCTGGACCATCCGATGGGGGACAGTGGAAGAGATTGAAAAGAACAATATTTATTGGGCATCGCTTGGTGCGATGTACAAATGTGTGAAGGCGGAGGATGCAGCCCCGGATTATCTGTTGGTAGACGGGAATCGTTTTGTAGACACCATAATACCGCATACCTGTCTTGTAAACGGAGATGATCGCTCGCTCACTATTGGCGCAGCGTCCATCATTGCTAAAGTCTATCGGGATGATTTAATGCGCAATCTGCACCGGGAATATCCCTATTACCGGTGGAATACCAACGTGGGATATCCGACGAGCCAACATTATGAGGGATTGCTTGAACATGGGTTCAGTAAGTATCATCGGCGAACATTTAATCTTCGAACGAGCAAAAAGCTACAGGAGAAAGAGTCAGAATTCTAGCCCGGATTCCCGCGTAAGCGAATTAAGTGATGAAAGTTCGCTGGTTACCCGGCATTGCTTGTAATCAAAGATAGGTGCTGAATTCACGCTTAAAGAAATCCATATTAACACATATGGCCAGCATGAGGGTATTTATCAGAAATGCCGTTCCGCCATAGCTTATAAAGGGGAGGGGAAGTCCGATGACAGGCAGAAGGGCAGTGGCGCTTCCGACATTTATAAAGAAGTGAATAAAGAATACGCCGGTTACACCGACAATAAATAGTTGAGCAAATGGATGTTTGTGGCTGCCGGCTATATTGAGGAGTTTATAAAACAGGAAGAGGAATAGTAATATAACGATAGCAGTTCCTATAAAACCGAACTCCTCGCCAATGACGCAGAATATGAAGTCAGTCCACTGTTCAGGTAAGAAACGTAACTGCGTTTGAGTGCCTTCCAGAAATCCTTTCCCGAATAATCCGCCCGAACCGATAGCTGTTTTCGCCTGAATAATATTCCATCCGGCTCCCTGAGGATCAAACGAAGGATTGGTGAAGGCCTCGATTCGAGCTCTTTGATGGGGTTGAAGTAAATGGAAAAGGGCAACCTGGACACCGATCACTACCATGATGCCGGTGGCAAAACTGGCAAAACTCAACCAGTGTCGCTTTTGAATAAAGAAGATGATAATCGTTAAAATGATGGTGGCCAGCAAGCCCCAGTGCCAGTCGATAATGGATAAATAGCCGATCAGAGCGGGAGATATCATGAATAGCGAAATTCCATAGGGAACGCCGGACCAAAAAAGAAGTATGGGAATCAACGACATAAATACCAGGGCCGTTCCCATATCATTCTGCATAATAGTCAGTACGGTAGGGACCGCTATTAAAAAGGTTGCGATGAGGGCGTATGTTAAGTTCTCGGCGGATATATCGCGACGACTGGTTAAAAACTGGGCTACTGCGAGGATAGTGGCCAGCTTCATGAATTCACTCGTCTGAAAACGTAATGAGCCGATTTGCAGCCAGCTGAGCGACCCATGAACCTCGACTCCAATAAAGAGGGTCAGGGTCATGAGTATTAAACCGATCCCATATGTTATATAGGACAGCTCACGAAAAGCTTCAGGGGGAATAAACAGTATGCCGATCATGAGGACCACTCCAATTCCCGCCCATACCAATTGTTTGTAAAAATTATTCTGGATATACTCTGGTAAAAATTGAGACACGGGTCCCTGCGTGGCACTATAAATAGCTATGAGGCCAATAGTGGTTAGCAAGAGCCAGATAAATATTAATGACCAGTTTAATTCTCGGGATTTATTCATCGTTTAAAGCTCTAATCGAATCTTGATAGGTGAAATTGAGCATTTTCTGGTAAATCCAGTCCCGTTTTATGTCACCGGTTAAATATTTTTCGATTAAAAGGGACGCTATCGGGGCGGCTGTAAGTGATCCGTACCCTGCGTTTTCAATCAAAACGGCGATTGCAATTTCAGGATCGTCGACCGGGGCAAAGGCGATAAACCAGGAATGGTCCTTGCCGTGTGGATTTTGTGCGGTACCTGTTTTCCCGGCAACGGCGATGCTGTCCAGGTTTGCATACCATCGACCTCCTCCTTCCGTAACCACTTTTCGCATACCTTTGCGGACAAGTGTTAAGTGATCCGGTTCGATCCACGAAACCTTTTCCTTTTCGACACTCGTGTGCTGAATGTCTCCGTTGTTATGACGGATGGACCGCACTATATGAGGCTGAATCCGATATCCTCCATTGGCAATTGCTGAAGCTACTACGGACATTTGCAATGGAGAAACGGAAACAAGGCCCTGACCCACTCCAAGGCTGATAAGTTCGCCGATACCCCATCGGTTTTCACCAAAGGCACGGTTAAGATAACTGCTGTCAGGGATTATTCCGCGGGCTTCATTGGGCAAATCAATGTTGTTGGTGCGGTCGAGCCCGATTTCGTTAAGCATTTGATGCCATTTGTTTAAATGACCGTTTACGGCAATTTTGTTCATCAGGGAGAAAAAGTAGGTATTACAGGAATTTTTAATGGCCTCGAGCAAGACCTGGTCGCCGTGTGCCTTAATGCACTTATAAGCGCGTCCTCGATAATAAGCCCCGTCGCAGTGAACCACCGTCTCGGGTGTGATAAGTCCGAGTTTAAGTCCAATCAAGGCCATGAGGGGTTTAAACGTTGATCCCGGAGGTTTTTTGCTGGATACGGTTCGGTTATAGAGTGGATCGGTAGTATCGGAGTTGATTTTATTCCAATAGGCCGTATCTATTTTACCGGACAATTTGCGAATGTCGTATTGAGGAGCGCTGACCATCGAGAGTATGGAACCGTCATCGGGATCGAGGGCGATGACGCCGCCGATTTTCCCTTCCATAAGTGTTTCAGCCGTTTGTTGCAAGTCGGCGTCCAGCGTAGTGACGAGGTTATTTCCCTTTTGAGGTGGTTTGTTCAGATTGCCTTTATCATATGAACTTACGGATTGTCCCAGAGCATTTACGCGCACATATTCCACGCCATCCTCTCCCCGGAGATAGTTTCCGTACACCTGTTCAAGTCCGCTTTTCCCTACCTGCTCTCCCAAATGCAGGTTTTTGCTCGATTCATATTCCCGTTTTGACGCCTCCCGCAGATAACCCAGCACGTGAGAAATCTTCAGGTCGGTCGGATAATGCCGTTTGCTGTTAATTTGATGGCCGATTCCGGGCAAACGCCAGATGTTTTCCTGGACGCGTGAAAAAACTTCAAAGTCGACTTCAGTAAAGAGTCGGGAGGGACGGTGCCAGGAATATTTCTGCGCTTCCCGAACACGCGATCGCACGGTGGAGTCGGGAACGTCTATTAGTCTGGATAGAAGCGGTATTTTTTCAGATTCGAATTTTGAAGGGGTGATCGTAATGGTATAAATGGGCTGATTGTCCACCAGTAATTTCCCGGTACGGTCATAAATCAATCCTCGGGCGGGTAAAACCGTTTCCTTGCGAAGGGAGTTTTCCTGGCTGATGGGGACATATTTTTCATGATCAATAATTTGAAGCTGGACAATGCGCCCCATGATAATGAGACCCAGTCCGAGCATTACAAATTGTAAAACCCGGATGGATGTGTGTATGTGTTGTTTGTTTTTTTGATTCATATAGGGTAACGATGTCCGTTTTGATCACCTATTGAAAAGATATAGTATCATTCCAACCAGCGCTGTATAAACGGTGTTTCCGAATATTAATAACCAGAACGAGTGTTCTGCGGTATACGCCTCTATGAAAAACGAAAGCGAGATCAATATAATATTATGAAAAAGCGCTACTGACAATATCAGTAAAAAAGCCTGCCCCATTAAAAGTTGATAATCATGAACTTTGGGAATAAATCGGTAGGAGAAAAAAGTAATCGCCGTTTTGGCGAACATATTCAAGCCCCAAAGATCTAACAGAGCATCCTCTACGAAACCAAGACCCGCCGCTATAAGTATTGCCGTGGTTCGATCCTGTCGCATCACGAGCCAGAGAATATAAAGCAAGACTACGTCCGGTTCCAGGCCAAAAAGCTTAAGGTTTCTGAACAGTAATATTTGTATCAGGATAACCAGTAAACCGAGTAGAAACGCCTTCACTTTTTCATTCATCATTTAAATCGTTCCCGGTATTGAGCATTCAAATTGATGAGTGTTGAGTCCGGCGTATATTTGACGACGAATCCTTCACTGACTTTATGGAGGGAAACAAAGGGATCGATGAATATCTCCTGAATTTCCTTCCCCTGGATAGGACGGGTTTCGGTGACGGTTCCTATAGGTATATTTGGTGGAAAATGATTACTGTAACCGGAGGTTTCGATAACCTGTCCGGAATCTACCTGGATAGTTTGGGGCACGTAGTTCATCACCAGCCGGGTGGATTGTTCGCCTTCCCACGAAACTATACCGTAGGCCTGGGAAGTCTGAATACGGGCGCTAACCTTGAACAAGGTGTTATATAGAGGTAAAACCTGTGAATAATTACGTGCCGTCAGGATTACTTTCCCAACTAGTCCCTGCTCATTGACCACCGGCATATTAACCATGATGCCGGTGGAAGTCCCCGCATCAATCGTCAGTGTATTGTGGAGACCGGTGAGTTCCTTTCCCACGATTTGAATCGGTTCAAGGGGATACTCCGATTTTTGTTTGAGGTTTAAAAGTTCACGGAGTCGATTATTTTACTCTTAGGCAGACCTGAGCCGACTTAATTTGTCCGAAAGTAGCACGTTTTGTCTTCGCAGATATTGATTGGTTTTGAGGGCTTCGCGAAAACTGCGAAAATCAGAGAGGGGCTCCTCCAGGTAGCTGAAAAAGGTTATGGAGACTTTGCGTAATTTGTGTATACCATCCTGATGCCTCGCTGTAAGGAGCAGAAGAGATAATACCAAAATCAGCGCGGTAAGGAAGTGGTCGCGGGCTTCCGCTATGGATGGAAATTTAATCCGCATTCATGCGAGGTTCATTTAATGCCGGGATTAGGATAAGACGCTCTTATAATATTCCAGGTCTTCCAGTATCATACCGGTCCCCCGAACTACGGCCGTTAGAGGATCTTCGGCGATATGCACGGGGAGGTCCGTGGTATCCATGATGAGTTTGTCAAGATTTTTCAGCAGGGCTCCTCCGCCGGTCAGCATAACGCCCCGGTCCAGGATATCGGCTGACAATTCGGGAGGTGTTTGTTCCAGCGATTTCGTAATGGATTCAATAATCGTGTTAACGGACTCGGAAATCGCCTCCCGTACATCTTTTGAGGATACCGTACGAGTTCGGGGTACCCCATTGACCAGATCCCGTCCCTTGATCTCCATTTCGATCTCTTCCCCCAATGGTGAGGCTGAACCAATTTCGCACTTGATGTTTTCGGCGGTGCGTTCACCGATCAGTAAATTGTGATTACGGCGGAAATAATTGATAATATCTTCATTGAGTTCATCGCCGCCCAGTCGGATGGATTGAGAATAAACGATGCCGGATAATGCGATAACAGCGATTTCGGTTGTTCCTCCGCCGACATCAACTACCATGTTTCCGACCGGTTCGTGAACATTCAAGCCGATTCCGATAGCGGCTGCCATAGGTTCGTCCACCAGGTAAACTTCTTTGGCTCCGGCGTGCTCGGCACTGTCGCGGACGGCCCGCCTTTCAACTTCCGTAATGCCGCTGGGTACACAAACCACCATTTTCCGGGTGCTGGAGTACCACTTCATTTTAACTTTTTTGATCATCCCCCGGATCATTTGTTCGGCGACTTCAAAATCCGCAATTACGCCGTCGCGCAGAGGTCGCACGGTCCGTATTTTCTTGTGCGTTTTTTCATGCATCAGGCGGGCTTCGTGGCCATTGGCAACGGGCTGGTTTTGCGTATTTAACGCGACGATGGATGGTTCATTCAGTACAATGCCCTCACCGCGCGAGTAAATCAGCGTATTTGCGGTACCGAGATCGATGGCGATATCGGTGTACAACCAGTCGAATAACCCATTTTTGGATCCTTCGCTGCGGGGATACTGTTGCGTATTACTTGCTTTCTTATTTTCTAAGGTTTTAGCCATATATAGAAAATTCCAATCTCGTAATTTTCAGTGTGTAAATGTCCTACAGTAGAGTAAAAATACTATAATGCAGCATCTTTATGATCAAGTTCACAATATAAGGTTTTTTTGCGAAAATTAGAGGGGTCTTTGAAAATCGGGGCGATCCCCTTTTGTTGCAAAATTATCCTTCAAATTTTGTTTTTTATTATTTAGTTGCGATAACCTCCTGTCGGGGGTAATTAAACGGGTCGAGTACAATAAGATTTCTGATCAGCTAAACCGCGAGTAGTTCAAAGACCCCTCCAAATTTCTGTATACGCTTCATTGGAACGGGTTAGTGTCGAAAATGTCGTTTGCCGGTGAATACCATCGCCATATCTTTTTGGTTTGCCATTTCGATCACTTCCTCGTCCCGAATACTGCCCCCGGGTTGTATAACGGCCCGGGCTCCGGCCTCTGCCGCGGCTTCAACTCCGTCGGCAAAGGGGAAGAAGGCGTCGGATGCGATGACCGACTTTTCCAGAGACAATCCTTCTTTTTCCGCTTTCCGTACTGCTATTTCTGAAGAGTCGACCCGGCTCGGCTGTCCGGACCCAATGCCGAGTGTCCGGCTTTTCCCGGCATATACAATTGCGTTGGATTTAACATGCTTTACAATTTTCCAGGCGAAAGCCAGGTCAGCCCACTCCTTGTCGGTCGGTTTACGACGTGTTACGACTTTGTAGTGGGCCGGATCGATGTTTTCGCGGTCGGGTTCCTGGATCAGCGCTCCTCCGAATATGGATCGGTAGGTACGGGCGGGCGGTTCATCGTATATAGTATGCAATTGAACCAACCGCCTTTTTTTCTTCTGTTTCAAAAGTTTAAGGGCTTCTTCTCCGTACGAGGGAGCTACGATAATCTCCGTAAATATTTTGTCAATGACTTTTGCGGTGGGAAGATCAAGTTCGCGGTTTACGAGTACGATACCGCCGAATGGAGAAATCTTATCTGTAGCAAACGCATTATCGTAGGCTTGTTTAAGGTTCGGTGCGCTTGCCACACCGCAGGGTTGGGTATGTTTGAAAATTGCACAGGTTGGATCGGAATGTCGAAAGTCGTAATACAGATTAACGGCAGCGTCCAGATCCAGGTAGTTATTATAGCTCAATTCCTTGCCGTGGAAGCAATCTATGAATTCTTTCTGATATCCGTAGACGGCTGCTTTCTGATGGGGGTTTTCACCATAGCGAAGTTTTTGGGATTGAGGCAGGGATACATTGAATTGACTGGGGTTATCTTCTTGATCCAGTGAATTAAAATAGTTGGCGATATACTGGTCGTATTGGGCTGTATGATTAAAGGCATCCCGGGCAAGCTGTTGCCTCAGGTCAAATGAAATTTCCTTATTCTCTCCCAGCTGTTCGGTGAAGGAGGAGTATTGTCCGGGATCGGTTAAAACGGTGACGTGAGCGAAGTTTTTGGCTGCCGCCCGGATAAGAGTGGGTCCGCCAATGTCAATATACTCTGTTGCGGTTGCCGGTTTTGGGGTCTCCTGAATGGTTTCGCGGAATGGGTATAAATTGGAAATCACGAGTTCGATGGGAGCTATTCCGAGTTGCTCGATTTCCTCCCGGTCTTTCTCATAGGAAGTTCGTGCCAAAATTCCCGCATGCACGGCGGGATGCAAGGTTTTGACCCGTCCATCCAGGCATTCCGGGAAATTCGTGAGCTCCTGGATATCGGTCACTTCTATACCTGCATCGCGAATATGCTTTGCCGTACCTCCCGTCGAAATAATTTCAACTCCCTGAGCATCGAGTAGCTGAACGACAGGCACTAACCCGTTTTTGTTTGATACGGATATGAGGGCTCGTCGAATGGTAAGCGGTTCCGTTGGCAGTTCAGAAAGAGGTTGTAGAGACACAGTTGGAATAATTTAGTTTTTATTATGAAGAAGGTTTTCAATCACTTGAGGGAGCACCTTGTGTTCTTCACGGGAGACCCGTTTGCTCAAACTTTCCGGAGTATCATCAGGATGAACGGGAACTTGTCGCTGCTGCAGTATAGCTCCCTGGTCGTATTCTTCCGTCACATAATGTACCGTACACCCCGTCATGGCCTCATCGTTATCCAGTACGGCCTTGTGAACATGGTGTCCATAAAATCCTTCCCCCCCGTATTTCGGTAAAAGTGAAGGATGTATGTTGATAATTCGTCCCTCGTATACTTCAATGATTTTCGGAGGAATTTTCTGCAAATAGCCGGCGAGAACTATCAAATCCGGTTCCAGATATTCCAGCGTTTCCAATAAACGGTTACTGAAATCTTCGGAGTCGGGATGTTGGCTTTTTTCTATAATATGGACCGGTATAGAATTCCGGTGTGCCCGCTCAATCGCCTGAATACCCGGTTTTCCGGCTATTAACCCGCAAATGCGGGTATCCACAATTTCACCGCGCTCAATGGCGTCTATTATGGCTTGAAAATTGGTTCCGGTTCCGGAGGCAAAGACTACGATGTTATTCACGAACGAAATAGATGGTCCTGGGACTTTAAATATGATTCCGAGCCCAAATATAAGGATATTGGAGCACCAACCGGTAATGGAATTTTGTGATCAATATGACCATACGGTAAACCGCTGATAACAGGCGTTTCAGTCTCTCCAAAGACATAGGAAACTATTTTATCGAAGGGAAGAGGATCGTCGTATTCTTCGCGCTCGGGCGGGGTGATGTGTCCGAATAACACGGCGGGAGCCTGCCGGAAAAAACCGGCCCTGTATAGTTGCAGCAGGTGCCCCTCCAGCTTATGGGAGGGTTCGTTGATATCTTCGAGTATGGGGATATAGGGCATGTCTCGAGGCATATACTCGCTGCCGAGTAAACGAAGGCCCACCGACAGGGTGCCGGGCAGCAAATGCCCTTCGATATGCCGGTTATTTCGGGGACTGGCATCGAAGGAATACGAGAACGTTCCTTCGTTCAGCAGTTGCCAGAAAAGTTCTTCAAAATCTTGATTGATGGGATCGCGAGCCATATCGGTGGCAACCATTCCGGCCGAGACGGTTACGAGTCGACTCTTTTGCCAGATGGCCCATTGCAGGGCGGTGATGTCGCTGAAACCGACCAGGAGTTTGGCCTGTTGTCGGATTTGATTAAAATTCAACAACGGCAGCAGCCGCATCGAACCGTAACCGCCCCGAGCACAAAAAAGAGCATCGATTTCGGGATTACGTATGAATTCCATGAATTCCTCCGCCCGGGAATGGTCGCTGCCGGCCAGATAATATTTTTTTTGATGACAGCTGTTACCGACTTGAACGCTATATCCAAGTTTATTTAAATATTGAACACCCCGTTGTAATTTGTCTGGATTAACCGGTGAGGCAGGAGCGGTAACGGCTATAACTCCGTTGCTCGGAAGGGGATGTGGATATTTAATTTTCATTTTTCATCTGGAATACATAATAGTTTTTGAGACACCAGTTAACCTGGCTTATCGTAATACGAATGATGGTTGCCACAGGTATGGCAAGCAACATTCCGATGATCCCCCCCAGCTCGGCCCCAATAAAAATGATCAACAAAATGGCAACGGGATGCATATTTGCCGCCCGGGAAAAGATAAGAGGCTGAAATAACATGTTATCCATTGTTTGTACGACCAGGATGGCCAATAAACATTCAAATGCCAATGAAAAATTACCCGTTTCAATAATGCTGACGATTACGGAGAGAAAATACCCCAGTACGGGCCCGAAATAGGGAATTGCATTCGCAAGACCGACGGCCAATCCAACGGAAAGAGAGTTATTGAGTCCCACGTACGACAGCGTCAGCCAGGCGGTCAGACCCACCAGGAAACATTGCAGCAATACACTTCGAAAATAGGTGCCGAGGCGAGTTTCTATTTTGTCGAGTAAACTGATGGTGGATTCGAAATATTTGTTGGGAACGAGCTGCAGCAGATTACGGCGTATCTTGCTGCCGTCTTTGAGAAAAAAGAAGGTAGCTACCGGAATCACCAGCATCGCGGAAAATATATTGGTGAATAAACCGATCATATTGCTCAGGGCGTTGGGCAACTGCCCGACGTCAAAAAAGTTGCGTGCCATTTGTATTACGCTGTCTTCCAAATAACCCTGCGGCATAAATGGAATAACCTGGTGGATCTGCTCCTCAACTTTCAAGGCGATCATCTGGAGATTTTCAACATTGAGTTGGCGAGCAAGTTCTATCATTTGAGCAGCGATGACGGGAAAGACATTGGTAGATATCCAGACCAGTATCAGAGCAAGGGATGCGATAGTTAGCATCACGGAAAATGCCCGGTTCATACCCGCCGCTTCCATGCGGTTTACGATCGGGTCAAGTGCGTAGGTGATAATCAGGGCTATAACGAGGTAAATGACAAGGTTGGCAAATTGCAATAACAGAACCCCGCAGAGGACGAGGATGCCCACTCCTATCAGATATTTTGTAACACGTTCCGCAGTCAATGTACTCATTGATCCAGGGATTGCATCAATCGATCTATATGTGTATTAATCTGTTGAGTATGGTATCCCTTACGACGAAGGTAATCAAATACTTTTTTTCGTTTTTTGTATAGACTGGATTCCTTATTGAATTTATAGGAATTCTTGGCAACAAGCTTATTAAAAGTTTCAAAAAGATCCACCGTCTTAAAATATTTATCAGTTAGGCGCTGAGCGGTGGTTCGGTCGATTCCCTTTTGTTGAAGCGCACGCGCAATTTTAAGCGGCCCCCATTGATTTAATCCGTATTTATCACGAATAAAAGATTGAGCAAAAGCTTCGTGATCAATCCACCCTTTTTCTTCCAGCTCATCGAGAACCATTTCAACTGCAGCGGAATCCTCGAAGTCCTTTTTTCGGGCTTTACGCTGTAATTCTTTGCGGGTATGAGCGCGCCTGCCGAGCAATTTTAAAAAGTAGTGGCGCACGGATTGATAGTTTTCAGCCCGATTGACATCCCGGAAGGCCTCAATGGTGACGGTCTGACCAGTCTCAAGACCGTATTCAACGAGTACCGACTCCGAAATCCCGAGTAAAAATTCGTCATTGACGAAAATGGAATATCGACGGCGACGTTTCTTCTGGGGAGTGATAGCGCTGATCGTTCCCGGCAGAAGGTATTCGGCCCGGTTTGTTGACTTCAAATCCATATTCGGATGCGATCGATTAACAAACAGGCGGCGATGACGTACCTCCCTTGCTCCTGAAACCCGGATTTCCGATCTCTAAAGAGGCAAGGAAGGTACACACCTATGAAGATTTATCCTTCTTGGTTTTTTTCTTCTTACTATTTGACTTGGACTTCTTCTTGCCGTTGTTTTTTTTGTTTTTATCCGATTTATCCTCTTGCTCCTCTTCACCTTCGTCAGGCAGCATCTTGCTGCGAACCGTTTCTTCGATTTGCTGGGTAAGTTCGGGTTCTTCCTCAAGAAATTGAGTTGCCGCATCTGTTCCCTGGCCAATAGGCTCCCCGTCATATCGATACCAGCTGCCCCGTTTTTCGATGATATCAAACTCGACGGCAAGATCCAGTAATTCGTCGAGCCGGGAAATCCCCTTACCGTACAGGATATTGAACTCAACTTGTTTGAAAGGCGGAGCGACCTTGTTTTTCACGATTTTAACTTTTGTTCGATTTCCGGTTACCTCGTCGCCTTTTTTAATGGAACCAATTCGGCGGATGTCGATACGAACCGAGGAATAAAATTTAAGCGCACGTCCACCGGAAGTGGTTTCAGGATTTCCAAACATTACTCCGATTTTCTCCCGTATCTGGTTGATAAATATACAGGACGTACGGGTTTTGCTTACTATTCCGGTTATTTTTCGCAGGGCCTGCGACATTAACCGTGCCTGCAAACCTACATGCGAGTCGCCCATTTCTCCCTCGAGTTCTGCACGGGGGACTAACGCGGCCACCGAATCGATTACGACCACGTCGAGGGCGGCTGAGCGAATGAGCGTTTCCATAATCTCGAGCGCCTGTTCGCCGCTGTCAGGTTGCGAGACCAGCAATTCATCCGTGTTTATGCCCAGGTTCTTGGCATATTTGGGATCGAAAGCATGTTCGGCGTCAATGAATGCGGCGTATCCACCCGCTTTTTGAGCCTCGGCTACTATATGTAATGCAAGGGTCGTTTTTCCACTTGCTTCCGGCCCATAAATTTCAGTTACGCGACCCCGGGGTACTCCGCCGACTCCCAGCGCGTAATCAACCGAAATCGAACCGGTGGATATGGTGTCCACGTCGGTTATCGGGTTGTCCCCTAATCGCATGATCGTACCCTTGCCATGCTCCTTCTCAATTTGGTTTACCGCCATATCAAGGGCTTTTTCACGATCTTTCTTGTCTTTTTTATTGTTTTTGGAATTGGATGCCATAACTAAATTTATTTTATTTATCAGCTCTTTCGGTTATTGTGTACCGGGACCGGAGTTCAGTAAATATTCAAGAAGTCCGCCGACCTGATCTTCGGAACGAAGGAAAGTCGATTTCCGCAAATTTTGCCCGAATTTGAAGCAAATAGCGTTGATTATGAAACCAGCAACCGGATTAAGATAATCAAGTTCGACTTATCGTAACAGATAATCCAAAGTCTGACGGACCCTAGTAACGTAATAAGTATGAGAACCGATCTCCACAATCTGTAGATACGTAACAGGCCTACTCCTTACAGACGAAATAATATATGTATGAATTATGTACAAATATAGGTAATTTTAGTCACTAAATAAAACAAAAGCCCCGGATATTAATAGTCTTACTTTAATCATAAACAAGGATCATTTTGATTGACACGCATTGCCATTTGTTTTTAGAACAGTTCCGAACGGATCTGGGGGAAGTCCTGGACCGGGCGGTTGAGGTTGGCATAGATGACATTTTTATGCCGGCTATCGATTTCGATTCCCTGGAGTCGATGGATCGCCTTCGGCACCCGGAGATCCGGTTTCATAAGATGTCGGGTATTCATCCGACCCAGATAGACGGAACGCAAACCCGGGTTGAAGAGAAACTTTTAAAGTATGTTCGCAAAAGTTCCATAGTTGCAGTGGGCGAGACCGGTCTGGATTACTATTGGAGTACGGAGTACAAGCAACAGCAGAAAAATATGCTGAGGACCCATTGCAAAGTGGCCAGGGAGGTGGACAAACCGGTGATTCTTCATAACCGTTCAAGCACGACGGATTTGCTGAATATAATCGAAGAGGAACAAAACGGAAATTTGCGGGGAATATGGCACTGTTTTGATGGATCGCCCGAAGAGGGACGACGAGCTATTGATCTGGGTTTGTATTTGGGCATCGGGGGATTGCTTACGTTTAAAAATGCCGATGTGGATAAGTCCGTGGCTGATTTACCGCTTAAACACATGATGGTGGAAACCGATGCTCCCTATCTGGCCCCGGAACCTCATCGGGGAAAGCGCAATGAGCCCGCTTTTGTGGTCCATACCGCTCAGAAGCTGGCGGATATTTTCGATATTTCACTGGATAAAGTGGAAAAGATTACCGATCAAAATGCCCGGGAACTCTTTGGTACCCCTCGCTCTTAGCACGTGAAAAACCAGCGACGGGTGCTCTCTGAAAACGTTAAAAATTTTGCAGTCCCAATCTGGCTAAAGCGGGATGCTGGTCAAACAGCCTTTCGGGTATTTTAATGTAGCCATACTCATTACGGAAGGTTCGTTCGGTGCGAATTCGGGCAAATTTACGGGCCTTTTTATAATCAGGAAGTCCGATAAGTTGGTCCAGGGCCTTTTGGTATTCACTCATGGGGTGAATCCGTTGAAGTATTTCCGACAAAGTGCCGGTTTCAATGTTTTCGAAAGTATCATCGTAATCAATCGTGGATTGGGGAAGCGGAGGGGGCGAAGAAAGGTCGAACCGATCGGCGAGGGAGGCACAGATCATACGGGTGGCCCGCGATTTTGCCTGTCTTGAATACCCGGCAATATGGGGGGTGCGTATAAATGCGTTCCGGGCAACAGGGTCCCGAAATCGGGGTTCACGCTCCCAGACATCCAGGATATAAGAACCTGTTTTTTCTTCTTCCTTTGATTTTAACAAGACCTGTTCATCAATTATTCCTCCACGAGCGGCATTTATAATCAGGTCAAAACCTGTTTGGCTCAATATGTGATTATCCAGCCAATGATAGGTCGGATATTCGCTATTATAGGTCAATGGTGTGTGAAAAGTTAATATATCAGACTCCAGCAGGGTTTCCAGGTCGGTCGAGGTAAAAGATTCTTCAGTGTATGCCCGCGGCGGATCGTAGGATACAAAGGGAAATTCAAAGACATCCAATAGTTTAATCAGTTCGGTTCCCACATGACCCACTCCAATGACGCCGATTTGCATATCTTCCAAATTCCGGTTCTTCTGATTGGACCAGTTCAATAAGGCAGTTATTACATATTCGGCGACGGCGCGGGCATTACAACCGGGGGCATGGGAAAAGTCAATGTCATATTTCTGCAGGACGGATAAATCAACATGGTCGAATCCGGCAGATCCGGAGCCAATGAAGGAAAGTAGCTCCGGTTTGTTATTGCGAAAAAGCCCGGTATTGATCGGTGTTACCGTGCGGATCAACAAGGCATGATATTCTCCCCAGTGATCAGGCAATCCCCGGGACGGATCGAACACATCCAGTTCAGCTTCAGGGGGTATAAATTGGTGAATTTTAAAGAGGTTATGATCGGCAAGTACCTTAATCACTTAATCGATGAATTGATTTGCTGTATGTTTGAAACAAAATTTTCCAGAATACGAATAACATAGGTACGGTAACTTGTATAGGAAGTCAAGTTAATAAATGCAAGAGTTCCGCCAGCAAATAGCTGATTTATTTTAAAGGACTCCTCTAATAACGGACTGAAGTTCGTAATTCCGAAATTGTATTAAAAAATATAGATGGTGAACGTTTCGAAAGAAAAATCAAAGTTTGGAATAAGCCTGGAGGAAAAGTAAATGCATATGTTTAAACATATTAATTATTCGAGGGCGGCATTTTTGCATCCACTGAATATTGGCGTGCTGCTGGGTGCATTTTTAACGGTGTTTGTGCTTAGCGATTCGGGGCTGCTCGCTAACGTTATCTTTTCTTTCATATTGGGATTGGAGTTGATTTATCTTGGTGTAGCTCCTCATTTGCCTCAATTTCATGAACATGTCAGGAAACGGAGGGGGGGGGATCACGGCCGCAAAGCCGGTGAAATGACGATTCTCGAAATGCTGAGCCAAGACGGCCGGGATCGCTTTCTTTCACTGAAAAACCAGATAGGTTCTATTCGTGAAGAATTTGAACGACTGCCATACAGTGCGCAGCCCCTTATCGATCGTATTGGGGATAATCTGGACCGTTTGGTAAAAAAATATATGCAGATGCTCGAGTTGTACGATCGGTATGAGGCCCATTTGCAAAAAACGGACGAAGAGGAGCTGAATGAAAAGATTAGCGAAGAAAAGAAAAAAATTCGGGAAACAAGTTCCGAAAAGTTGGTCCAAGGCAGGAAAAGGAGGCTGCAGGTTCTGCAGAATCGACTCGAGAAACGTAAATTGACCAAAGAAAAAAATACGGTCTGCACGTCTGCTCTTGAAACGATTGAGGATACCATACGTTATATTGATGAACGGGTGATTACGATGAGCGATTCCAAGTTGGACGACCTGTTGTCGGAATTGGTGGAAACTTCGAATACGGTGGAAGATCTTTTCTCCACGTTTAAGGATATCGGTGAGCCTGAAGTTGAAAGGGATATCAAAAATGGGGAAGAGTCCACCTGTGATAAGGACGAAGGGAAAAGTCAGTCAACCAGATAATATGGATAAAGGGACTTTGCGATCATGATTCAATCAGATCAATACCAGACGCTGTCAGTCGAAACGGAGGAAGGCCTTGTTTGGATAATGGTGGACCGCCCGAAAAAATTAAATGCCCTTAATGACCGTGTTTTGTCGGAATTAGATGAGGTGATGGAGGCCGTTCGGGACGAACCGGGGTTGCGGGGTATTTTTATCCAGGGAGCTGGCGATAAGGCTTTTGTAGCCGGTGCGGAACTGGAGGAGTTGAAACAGCTGAACCGAAATACCGGGGAACAAGCTTCCCGGAAAGGTCAACAGGTTTTGCAGGCTGTTGAAGATATGCCGATTCCGGTCGTTGCCGTGGTCAACGGATACGCCCTGGGCGGGGGAGCCGAACTGGCCATGGCGTGTCATTTGAGAATCGCCTCGGAAAAAGCGGTATTCGGTCTGCCGGAAGTGGGACTGGGACTTATCCCGGGTTACGGGGGCACGCAGCGTTTGCCCCAAATTGTCGGCCGTACCATGGCGTTGGAAATGATTTTGACGGGTGAGCCGATTGAAGCGGAGGAAGCACTCGAGTACGGGTTGATCAATCGTGTGGTGGATGACTCTGAATTGGAAAATGAAGCCCGGGGACTTATGAATGCGGTGACCAATAATGCGCCTTTGGCTATAGAAAAAGCATTGCAAGCTGTATTAAAAGGCGGTCACATGGATTTTGAACAGGAGGCCGTCCTTTTCGGGGAATTATGCCAGACAAAAGATGCACGGGAAGGGATATCCGCTTTCCTTGAAAAGCGAAATCCAGAGTTCCGGGGTGAATAAGTGCGAACCTAAGACCAACGCACGGATGAGGAGGCACCGGGCAGGTGTGAAAAGTGCCGTGATGACGTGGAAAAAATGCTGGAATTTCGTAAATTTCGCAGCGCTGACAGACTTATTATCTAAGATAAAATCTATATTTTAAGTTAAGTATTTGGATATCATGGACATAGCGTCACACATAAATTTCTCTTGTGAGCTCAGAGCGAAGCG
>CAYQXO010000029.1:0-24828 GCA_964421495.1 uncultured Balneolaceae bacterium
CAGATGTCGGATGGCTATATTCTTGGTGTTAACTTAGTCGTGTATATACACAACAACGCTACCGGTAGACATGGATCTATAACCTCCTACTTCTAAATTCTATTTCTACTTAAAATGCAAGGTGACGGAGGAGGCATGACCCGATGACTTGGACACTTGTTGTTCGTCCGACCAGCCATACTCATCATCCCATGCCCGAATCGTATAGGAGCGATCAGCCAACGAGTCCGGCAGATCGAATGAAAAAGCTCCCTCCCGGTTGGTTCGGCTCTGGAGATAGGGTTTGCCGAGGACCGGTATGTAGGCCTGCATACTGGGGTGCATGTCACACTGAACACTGACCACTCCCTTTTTCTTAAACGTATAGGAAACGGATTGGCCCGGATAGGTCATTTTATTCATTAGCATTTGTTCTTCTCCCATTTGGCTCAGACGTACGTTATGATTGACAGGATCTGAATTTTGGAATGTTACTGATTCCCCGATCAACGTAGTGAGTATATGCGGGGTAAACGTTTGATTTACCTGGTCCATCAACTGCGATTCATGGACCTCCGTATAACTTATCTCGCCGGGTACGCCAAGCAGAAAAACGCGGGCCCCATCAATCCGCAACGTGTCGTTATTTTCAACCTTTAAGAGTGTCCCCCGGAGATCCGCCGGATTGTCTGGCGTGACGGTAAACGCCAAAATAAACACGGAAACCAGCCCTAGCAGGCAATTGAACATTCCGGATTGTATTAGACTTTTGAAAGTTCGTAAGCCGCCCGGGAGATTCCGATATCTTCTGGATTTCATCATTTCCTTAATTATGCTACGTGGATTAAGAATATTTTATTCGGTCCGTTAAAAAGCGGCGGTCAGCTGACCCATTACGATATTACCCAGGATGTCGGCCTCCTCTTCATAATTGCCCAGCCAGCTACCTTTTATAGAAAAACGTTCGGTGAAGTCATATTTAACGCCCACCTCCACCTGGTTGAGCACTCCCCGATCCTCAACACTTCCATGACTTACCTGCGCGCCCGCTCCGATAAAATTGGTGCCTATACGGTCATTCGGCAAGAGAGCTTGATAGCGGCCAATAGTGGCGAAGGAATCGGTCCAGTTGTACATCACCTCACCCATTAGGCTACGGCCTTCATGATCAAACTTTCCATATGGCATATTATACTCCTCGTACATACCATTGGATACGGCCCGACTTTGAACTCCCTGAAGATAAAGGGCGGTCAGTTTTACAAAAGGTTTTTGATAAACAATTTCGCCCACCCAGTACTGGTTGACCGGGGCGACTTCGGGACCCACGAAATTACCGTCTTGATCCGTCGCCTTCGTTTCCAGTCCCTCCGCATAATAAAAGGAAAGTCCGGCGCGCAAACCGCGCAGTTGCTGCGAAATATACTGCACCTTCGCAAACGTGCCGCTGAGTTTCGCGTTATCGAACTGGTTGCCAGACGGGGTGCGTTCACCAAGCCCGTTAAACACCGACACGGTATACATCACAGGAAGCTGCATGCCGGTTATGGAAACGCCGAGTTCGTGAAAAATATCGTGCAGCGATCGGGGACCGTGATGACCCAGCCAGGGATTTCTATAGAAAATAAGATCTCCGGGAAGCGGATTACCCCTCGCCGAATGATATCCCTGAATCGGTCCGTCAAATACGTGAAAAAGGCCGGCTTTTACCGTGTGATGAGGAATCACGGCTGAAGAGGATACATAGAGTCGCTCGATCGCAACGCTCTGATCATGAGCCGTCTCAAGATGTTCGTCAGCCGACTTGGGATTAATAATAAACTCACTGAAAAAATCGACCTTGTCACCGGAAGATCCCTTGACGAAAAACATCACATCCTCGATTGAAAATCCGCTGTTCGCCTCCTCCTGTCCTTCTCCAGGTCCGAAGTACCGATAATTAAACTCTCCCAGTCCCGATATTGTGGCCGACTGGGCCACTACCTGGTTAACGAGAAACAATCCGTATATGGAAATTGTGAAAGAAAAAACAACAAGGTAGAAGATTACCTTAAAATCTTTGGCATGAGACAATTTTGATAGATACATGGCTATCTTCATATCACATTAAAAGAGGGTTACTCAGGATTTTACTATTATTTCAATCGGCAACATAAAATCAATACCATAAAAAACTAAATAAAAAAATCATTAGCCCCATTTTCCGAATTAAATTTATTAATTTTTCAAAAGGGACTAACGATGTTATAAAATTTTCTTATTTCGACTGTATATCGTTACCAACTGAATATTGACAAGAATCCCTTTATAATGAAACGACGACAATTTCTCCAAACGCTAGCCCTCGGCACTGCCGCCTGGAGTCTGCCCGTTTTCAGCGGCCGAAACGATCCGTATTCCGACCCATTGATAACCAAGACCATTCCCTCGAGCGGGGCAACTGTTCCCGTAATAGGCATGGGAACATGGATTACTTTCGATGTGGGAGATAATCGAGCATATGCGGGAAAACATGGGCGCCTGCCGCGGCAAACTGCTTGATCGGGATAGCCGGATGCGAATCCTGGATTATATTTCCGGCTTGTAGGTTCATTGTTTGTAAGGAGAATGATATTTATTTAATCTGTATATTTAACCTATTATACTGACCTTATGCTCAAATGGATAGCATACACATCCGTCGCGGGTCTTCTTGTTATAGGACTGCTCATTACATTCAATTCAAACGGGGATCAAACCGGTGAAAACAAATCGTCTTCACGACCAATAGACGCCACTTCCGACCCCTCCCCCGCCAATCCCTGTTCGGAAACCCTTACCTATCGCATCGGTTCAGTTGATGACCGTTTTAATATTACCAATCATGAATTGCTGAACGCGTTAAAAGACGTTGAAAACCTCTGGGAGACCAACTTCAACCGGGAGCTCATGAATTTCAAAGAAGACGGCGATGTGGCCGTCCACCTAATTTACGGAGAAAGACAAGAACGCACCGAGCGGGAACGAGAATTTTCCCGCCGCATTGAACAGGTACAGCAAAAAATTTCGAAAATAAAAGAAGAGCGGGAGCGGCTTTCCGTTACCTACCAGCAGCATAAAGAGGAGCTTGACAACCAGGTTCAGCAATACAAAAACGCTGTCGAGACGTTCGAGGAGTTTGTCGAAGGAGGAGTCCCCCCCAGTAAAAAGCAGGAAGCCCAGCGAAGACAGCGTAATCTCAAACAACTCGAATCGAACATACGGCAAAAAGAACAGGTAGTGGAATCACACCGTCAAAAAGTCAACCGGAAGACCAAAGAAATCAACGAGCTCGTCGACCGACAAAACGAGTTAATTTCCGATTACAACAATAAATTCACGGAAAGCGAGGCATTCAACCAGGGAGAGTACCAGAAGAAGGGAGACCGCGAACGCATTAATATCTATCAGTTCGGTAGCCGGGCCAAGCTCATTGCTGTACTCGCCCATGAATTCGGTCACGCCATGGGTCTTGATCACGTATCGAACCCGGAATCGATCATGCATGAGATCATGGAAAAGCAAAATTTCTACGATCTGAAACCGACCCGCCAGGATATTCAGGCACTCGAGCAGGTGTGCGGACAATAAGGGATAACAAAACAAAAGAAGCAGATAATGTTTTCGTTGACGTTTCTGTTGCGTATCTGACATTGCGGACTATTTTGGGTTACGCTTTATTCTTTGTATCTAAAGAATAGTCAGGCTTTGAGTTATAATACCCACTTGGCCGGTTTTTGCGACAGTTCCGCCGCCCCGGAGATAACCACCTGGACCGATCTTAATTAAAACGTCCTCTCTCGAAACCGCTAATAAACATTGCATTTCCATGAATCGATCGGTTATTCTCCATTCTCTTTTACATCACCGCGGAAGCTCATTTAATTCACCTCATAAAAATATTTTACTAATATGTCCTCATTTGAATTCTATAAGCAGGTAAACCAGGCATTTGATCTGGCGGCTTCACATACCTCGTACGACCAGGGGCTCTTAAACCAGATCAAGGCTACCAATAATGTATATCACGTCACCTTTCCCCTTCAAAGAGACGATGGCAGCATCGAAGTTATTGAAGGATGGAGAGTACAACACAGCCATCACAAAGAACCGACCAAAGGCGGAATTCGCTACAGCCAAATTGTAAATGAAGACGAGGTTATGGCGCTTGCTTCGCTAATGACCTACAAGTGCGCCCTTGTTAATGTACCGTTCGGCGGTGCCAAGGGTGGAGTCAAAATTCGACGGAGCGAGTATTCCCAGAAAGAGATTGAGCGTATTACCCGTCGATATACCTATGAACTGTTGCGTAAGGGATTTATTGGACCCGGACAAGACGTGCCGGCACCCGATTATGGTACCGGCGCCCAGGAAATGGCCTGGATCCTGGATACGTATCGGCAGTTCAACGACGACATTAACAGCAATGGATGCGTCACCGGCAAACCCGTTACACAGGGAGGTATTCGGGGACGTACGGAAGCCACCGGCCGAGGCGTCTATTTCGGCATTCGCGAGGCTTGCAAACGCGAGGACGACATGAAAAAATTGGACCTGGAAACGGGTATTGAGGGCAAAACGTTCATCATCCAGGGACTCGGCAACGTGGGATATCACGCTGCTAAATATCTGACAGAAGGCGGCGCCAAACTCGTAGGCGTGTCAGAACAGGAAGGTTCTATCTATGACGAGCGGGGTATCGAGCTCGAATCGCTCATGGAGTATCGAAAAAAACACGGAACGATCCTGGAATTCGAAAATTCCGAATCTTTCGACACGTCGGAAAAAGTGTTGACAATGACCTGCGACATACTCGTCCCCGCCGCACTTGAAAATCAGATTAATGAAAAGAATCAAGATCAGATACAAGCGAAGATCATCGCCGAGGGCGCCAACGGACCAACAACCTCGGAAGCGCATAAAACTCTGACTTCCCGCGGGCGTATGATATTACCCGATACCTATCTCAACGCCGGCGGAGTCGTGGTTTCCTATTTCGAGTGGCTCAAGAATCTTTCGCACGTTCGCTTCGGCCGACTCGAAAAACGGTTCGAGGAATCCAGCAATAAACGAATTCTGGACGTTATCGAAGAGCATGCCAACATTACGATCAGCCAGGAAGAGAAAAACCGCATTGCCCAGGGAGCAAGCGAAGCGGACCTGGTGGACTCAGGTCTTGAAGATACCATGGTCGAAGCCTACGAGGAGATCGACGAGTTGCGCAAAACGCATGAGGTGGATCTGCGCACCGCCGCCTTTATCAATTCCATCCAGAAAGTCGGCGTTATTTATGAACAGATGGGCATTTTCCCGTAAAATTCACAAGAAGTAGAAAATGAAATTAGACTAAAATCGAAACACCCCGCCAGTAAAAGGTCGGCGGAGCGTTTCAATCCAATAGCTTTATTTCAACAGAAGCATTTTACGTGTTCGTACATGCCCATCCGATTTCAAACGGTAGGCATATACTCCGCTCGACAGCCCTCCGCCGTCAAACGTCACGGCGTGACTTCCGGCCGTAAGAAATTCATCCACCACGGTCGCCACGCGTTGACCCAGGAGATTATAGACCGTTAGCGTAACATTTGACGAACGCGGCAGGTGGAAATTAATCCGGGTAGAGGGATTAAAGGGATTCGGATAATTTTGCGAAAGCTGAAAGCTCTCTACCGTAACCGGATCCTCTGTGGGAATCGGGGTGAAGGTAAATTCGTTTTTAAACCAGATTACCTGGTCCCGATCAGTGTAGCCGGTTAACAGATCGGGAACCTGGTCCCCGTCCATGTCGACTATTTCGAGTCCAATACTGATCGAAGTAAAATCATGGATAATCCCGGGATCCGTAAAATTACCCTCTCCCTCATTCGTAAACCAGACGGTGGCACTATCGTGCCGCGCCACAATATCTTTCAATCCATCATCGTTCAGATCCGCAATCGATATATGATTTGCTCCCTTGGAGAGTCCAGGATCCATCAAAAGCTGCTGACTTCCGAATTGGGTGCCTTGATTCTCGTACCAGGCTAACTTATCGTCCCCTCGTGAAGCCGATATGATGTCGAGATCCCCGTCGTTATCCAGGTCCGCCGCATCAACATCAGCGGCAATGCTTGCACTGTCGCTGACAAGAATCTTGCTGCCGAATCGATCTCCCAGGCTATTGTTTTGATTCTTAAACCAGGCGATTTCTCCCGAACTGCTAACTGCAACCAGGATATCAAGATCCCCGTCACCGTCCATATCTTTGGTGGTGAGGTTCCCGGCTCGGGACACATTCTTACTAATAGTCCGCGGAGCTGAAAAACCGGTGGTTAAATTTTCATACCAGGCCAACCTGGCGGCGCCAAATTCGGTAGTTACAATATCCATATCCCCATCGTCGTCAAGATCCTCTACATGGATATTATTAGCCCGGAAGGCGGAATCCGTTACGAGTACTTCGTTTGTGAACCGTCCGCCCAGATCCGTACCGGAATTCAGGTATATCTTGAGGCTGTCAAAAGTCGTTGAAACCAGCAGATCCATGATTCCGTCCCCGTCCATATCACCGCTCGCAAGAGCGCGAGCTTCAATATGATCAATTACCCTCGGAAACGAAAATCCCTGGTCGGTTTGCTGCATCCAGGCAATCTGTTTTGTCGCACTAAACGTCATCGCCACGTCCATCATCCCATTGTCGGTGAAGTCGGCCGTCACCATGTTTTGCAGGCCATTAAAAGATGGATAACGACTGACAGGACGTCGCTCAAAACGCCCTTGCCGCAGATTTTCAATCCAGTCCACCCGATTCCACCGATGATCGACGTGAACGACATCCTGATCCGTATCTCCATCCATATCCGCTACCAGAATTTCCCCGTAAAACCGTCGCTCACCCTCGAAAAACTCTTTGGGTTCCGAAAATCCACTTGCGGTATTCTCAATCCATTCCAGTGAGGTGATCGTCCCGTAATCGTACACGGCAATATCCATATCTCCATCAAAATTCACATCGGCCGGCATCACTTTCACTTCATCGAAGATGTATTCCTTAATCAATTCGGAATCTACAAAGTCTCCATTCTGATACTCGTGCCACCGGACTTCTCCCCCGTTAGTATTTGAATTTTCCGTAGTCAACAGATCCAGATTCCCATCCTGATTCAGATCCACCAAATGGACATTGTCATAATCACAAAAACAGGAATTACTCGTTATAAACGTACTATCCGAACTATAGCCCGAACCGTTACTCTTGTGCCAGTAAATACCATCCCGGGTTGCATATACGATATCGGGAAGGTTATGTTTAGTCAGTTCACCTGTAGTTACATCCCTGATTCTCGTAAACCCCTGGAATTCATTTTCAATGATGTGAGGCGATTTGAAACTTCCTCCTTCATTTTCGTACCAAACCAGCGAGGTATCCGAACTGACCAGTATAATATCCTGATTCCCATCCACATTGACATCCCGGGCAAGCACATTGTTTTTGGCCATAAAATAACCCAGATTCATCAACTGGTCATCAATTACATGTCGCGTTGCAAAAGACTGATCGTCGTTTTCATACCATACAAGCGAATGATTATCCACTGAAAGTACAAGGACATCCTGATCCCCGTCCGAATCGATATCTGTCGTCTCCAAACCGATAATACCGGGTTCACTTTCGGTAATAATCCGTTGCTCAGAGAAAGAGCCTCCCTTATTGCGATACCACACTACACTCCCGTCTTCTCTTGAGTTGCTGACGACATCCATCCGCCCGTCATTATCCAGATCCGCGAGTGAAATATCGTTCGGCGTATTCAGTTCCGGACTGAATATCTGCTGCGGGTCCCCGATTTGTGCCCGACTCACAGACGCTAATAAAAATACCATGATACAAAAAACACTTAGTACTGACGTAGTTCCTCTATTACCGTTATGCATGGAAGGGATAGGGTTCGTTGAAATTAGACGGCGATTTTTTGCCTTTTGGTCGCTCTTAATGAGCCAATAATTACCCCAAAGTACGACAAAACTTTTAATTTAGGAAATTTCCGGTCCCCGGAGGCCAACTAATAAACGTCTGCCATAAAAATCTGGCTGAGCGAATTCAATACGTATGTACAATTAACTCACCGCTGCGCGTTCCGCGGACGGAGAAATACGAGACAGCCCCCATCCCAGGGTACCGCCGTAAATAAGATGGAGTACGAGCGTGGCAACCGCGATTTTCAGCGTTACGTCCGTTCCGAACACCCCCCATCCCAACAGGGGCAGCACAATAATTTGCATAATCAACCAAAGCATAATTCCCCATCCCAATCCATGCCAGATACCGCCTTCCGTCGTAACAAGCAGAAATAGCAATCCACCCCAGAAAGCCCCATATCCAAAGTGAGTAATGACGGCAAAAACCATGAGCAAGGGTTTGGCCACCGCTCCCAAAAGTCCCCTGGCAATGGACAATGGTATAGGTTCGGGAATCGGACTCGCCCCACTTCCCATGCCGATCAGCATGATAACTGACATCAACAGCGTGCCCAGCAAACCGTAACCTGCTCCTTTCTTCATAAATTTCCCGGTGCTCATGGCCAATACGTGATATAGTTTTATTGTTTTAGTATTTTAAAACAATAAAACATAATTGGTGCTGAGATCTATGTCAAGGATTGTTTTGTATATTTAAAACAGTTAACCTTTAAAGCGCTATCAATAAAGAAAAGGAAGATCATACTCAACATGGAAAACGAAGAATTAACCCAGGCCTTCAAAGCGCTTGGACATCCCAAGCGGCTTCAAATCGTGCAGCGGCTGCTTGATCGCGTGCATACGTGCTGCCAGGCGAATAAGAGAGAGGAGTGCTGCCTGGAGGAACCGACGTGCGATTTTGGGGATCTGAAAGAGGAACTGGACATTTCCAAATCCTCCTTGTCCCTGCACCTCAAGGAACTTCGTCGCGCCGGACTGGTCGAGTCGATCAAAAAAGGTCGGCAGATGGCAGTGCAGGTTAATCCCGACCGGCTCGAGGAACTGAAAACATTTTTCGAGATCTCGATCGACCGTCATACCCGCAAGTGGATGGAGGAACGAGCGTAAGTCCCGTTTGAAACCAGGATTACTTTCTCTATTTCAACAGTAGAACCAGAGCGAAATTTAGACAGAGATCAATTTGCAGGTTTGAGGTTATCGGGTAGTTATTTCCGCCTGGGCCTCTTCAATAAGCCACTCTCTAAAACTGTCTGAGCTATAATCGGCCAGTCCTTCTTTTCTATAGATTACTCGACCCTCCCTGGATACTACATAGGTAGACGGGATATAGGAGCTGCGGAACTCCGTGGGCAGCCCGGAGGCGGGAAAATAATAAGGCATCGAACGGTAGGTCGAAGCGAGGAGAAAGTCCTTTTTAAATCCATTTTGGCTGGTTGAAAACAGCAGCCGCTGCGTACGAGAATTACAATCTAAAGGCACCCCGCTCGGTTTATGTTTTACAAAAGCTCTACTCGTTATACGCCTCTCTTGCTATTTCCAGCCGCTTGAGAAACTCTTCAGCGCTAAGATACCCGACCACGCGGGCATCCTCCACTTCCCCACCCTCGGAATCGAGGAACTTGATGGTGGGGACTCCGGCAATGTCGTATTTCTCGCGAAGTCGTTCGGCCCGCTCGGAATCAAAATGCGTCAAGTCCACCTTCATTCTAACAAAGGCTTCGGTTTGCTCAATAACCCGGTTATCGGTAAACGTTCTGCGATCCAGCTCGATACACGGGATGCACCAGTCGGCAAAGAAATAAAGCATGACGGGTTGATCGGTATCCGCGATGCGGTCGGCATTGTATTGCTGCCAGGTGATGCTTTCTTTTTGCAGATTCTGATATAGCAGGACTCCGACCACCAGGGCCGCTACTCCCACTGCATATTTTATGCGACGGAACACGGTTTTTTCACTGCCCGACTGTTCAATAAAGCCCAGGTAGAGTCCTCCCGCCACCACCGTTGCCAGCACGGCGTACATCGTGTAACCGGGCACGAATGCCAACGCCAGGTAAAACAGACCCACGCCTACAAGCACGACGCCGAAGACTTTTTTCACCCAGACCATCCAGAGCCCCGATTTCGGCATTTTGTTCAGCAGTCCGCTGAACGTGCCGAGTATTAAATACGGGAAACCCAATCCCACGGCCATAATAAAGAAGGAAAAGAAACCGAAGAAGGGACTGCCCTGCGATCCCACGAAAGCGAGCAGTGCGATAATCGGGGGACCGATACAGGGAGCGGCAAAAATACCGACCAAAAGGCCAGACAGAAAATGTCCCACGTACCCGGTCGTTTGCTGCGTATTTCCGAGTTTTTCCATAACCCACGCCGGCGGTTGCAATTCATACATGCCAAACATACTCAGGGCCAACAAAAGGATCAGCACACCGATGCCGCCCAGTACCCAGGGACTCTGCAACCAGCTACCAAAGAGTTCTCCCGTATAGGCCGCCGCAACTCCCAAAGCACTGTACATAAATACGATTCCCAGCACATATACCAGGGCCTTGCTGAACGTACGCGTCATCGAGGCGGCGCTTTTTTCGTCCTGCCCGCCAAACAGCGCCACCGTCACAGAAAGCATCGGGTACACGCAGGGAGTGAGATTCAAGGCCAGTCCGATCAAAAAGATCCCCAGGAACGCCCAGAAATATCCCTGCTCCTTAAACATCGAGGCAATCTCATTTCCTTCAGCCTCAGATATAGTGGCCCGCTCGCGATTTTCAAGCTCCTGAAACAGCTCGGCTCGATCCGAGGCTACATTTTTGTCGCCGATGGTTACGGGAAACGCGAGCTCCACGTCATCGGGCGGCAGACACACCTGGTCGGTACAAGCCTGAACCGTCAGCATCCCTTCCAGCCGGTGCGTCCCGTCCTCAAGCTTACTCGAGGTTTTCATCTTCACCAGGATAGTCGCCTCTCCCTCATATACATCCAGCTCATCCTCCGCAAACGAAAATGGCAATCGCTTCGGCTGCGGGTATTGCACATCGGCCACCAGGGCTTTTTCGCTGGAACGCATTTCCAGGTCTACCCCGATCAGGTAGTCGAGGGTGGGATTGTGGGCATTTAAATGCCATTTCTCCTCAATATCCATTAAAACGGCGTAGGCAATTTCCGATCCGGCCGTGATGGTATCCTGGCGGGGTACGACTTCAATATCCACTTTACCCGACGAAGACTCCTGGCCTGCCGCGGATATCTGTGACTGCCCCACCGCGGGCAGGAAGAAAGACAGCAAAAAAACAAACAGGAACAAGCACGATTTCTTACATGGATACATATTCATAAAATAAGTCATCAGTTTATCATTCTCAGTTCACGTAAGCTCAACGGTGTGCCAGTTTTTGCAAAACAGGTTTAATCCGGCTTTTATACATTACGCCCTCCGTAGCATATTCGATTTCTCCTTTCTTATTGATTATAAACGTTGTCGGTATCCCGCGCAACGGACCGTACTTGTTTCGAATGGATCCGTCATCCAACACCAGGGGATAGTTGATTCCATAATCAAGGGCAAAGGGACGGACCGCCTCCCATCCCTCTTCATCCACTGAAACACCGACAAACAGGACATCATCTTCCCTCATTTCCTCCTGAATTTCGATAAAATCCGGAATCTCTTTCCGGCACGGCGGACACCAGGTGGCCCAGATATTCAACACGACCACTTTTCCCATCTGTTCAGAGAGCGTAAAGGTTTCTCCGTTCATCCTCTCCAGGGTAAAGTCCGGGGCCTCTTTCCGATCTTGTTCGACCAAGACGTCGGGGATATCAGACGAGGAAGCCACCTCCGAATCGGAAGAGGTAGAGTTGTTCCGACTATTCTTGTCAGTCTCCGTACAGGCCGCAAACAACAGGAAAACGGCAGTGAATAATGTCAGTGTAATTCTTCCATCGAGAATCGAATTATTCATTATCGCAATCATATAATGTTTTAAGAAAAAAATATTTAAAGAAAAACCCGTTAGTAAATCGATTCTTATTATACTATTCCGGAAACGATCTACGATTTCAAATCCGGTTGACAGTTATCCGAAGAAACCGGGTGTAGGCAATCACAAAAGAGCAGTTAACCAAAGCGTGGAGGGTGTAGGTCCGGAAAATCCCACAATCTGCGGTCAAACATTACCCACCTTATTGAAATAAAGAAACGCGGCTGTGATTGAAATTATTCTTTACCTTATGCGTTGCGTAAGTTCCAAGGTTTAAAAGCAGAAAACCGGTTATTTTTAAAAGTAAACCGCTGATGGTGATTGATAGATTCATTTCTTAGTTCCTCTTGCGCTAATTTCATAACTTGTCTTTCAAATAATCTTCCGTCAAAACCGACACGCTCATGCGTCCACTAGACACCTCCATCGAACGAACGCTTCCATTTCACAACAATCCGGATCTTCGAAAAAAATTCATGATCATGGACCGGGACATTCCCGGCAACATACGATGGGGGCGGTTGCTGGAGGAGCTCGACAAGATCGCCGAGGATATCGCCCTGGACTATATTCACCAGTTTGAACCCGAGGGACGGGTGGTGACGGCTGCGGTGGACGATATCGCCCTTCATGTGCCCGCCGACATTCACAAAGACGTGCATCTGCGGGCACGAATCAATTACGTGGGACGAACGTCGATGGAGGTTGGTATCCGGGTCGATCAGCACAAGGAAGCGGAACATTCGCTGGCGGCCTGTTATTTTACCATGGTGGCGCGTATCGGGGAAGGCGACGAGGCCGAAAGCCTGGAAATCCCGCCGCTGGAGTATGAAAGCGAAACCGAAAAGCGGCGCTATCGGGAAGCCAAAGAGCAGCGCAAGAGGTACCGCGAGCAGATTGACGCCCTGGAGGATCCTCCAAGCAAGGAAGAATATCTCCATCTGCGCAAGCTGCACAAGGCCCAGGACAAACCGGATTTTGACGGACTTCTGGCCGGTGACCTCGTTCGCCACAGTATGGAGCGGATGTACCCGGACCTGGAAAACGTCCCCAAGAAGATTTTCGGGGGATATGTAATTCGCCGGGCGTTTGAACTCTCCTACATGCACGCCGACGAGATCGCCTCGCACCGCCCCGTTTTCGTGCGGGTCAACCGCATCAACTTCCTGCAGCCCATCCGCATCGGCGACCGACTGGATTTCACCAGCCGCATCGTCTATACCGGCAACACCTCGATCAGCCTGGACATCAATATCGAGCGAACCAGCGTCGACAAGGTCACCCACGCCCTCTCCAATACCTGCGAATTCACCTTCGTAAACGTAGACGAGGACATGATTCCACAGCCGGTTCCACAGATTTATCCCACTACCTACGATGAGGATGAACGATATTTAAAAGCCCGCCGGCAAAGAAAGGAATATAAAGAAAGTTAGGGCTCGCATCGCTCGCCCTTCATTCCACCAAAGTTATTTTGCTCCAGGTAGAGGGTTTATCGGCCCTGTTACCGGCTATTCCTTCCTGAACTTCAGCCTTTCCCCCTTCATAATCTGCTGTCAGAGAAAAATGAAAGCCCCAGGGTTGTCCAACTTCCGGTTTGTCTCCAACCGTATCCCAGGGAATGCGCATTTCCACGGTATAGCCCTCATCCAGATCTCCTGCATTATTTACCGTACCTTTCGTTTCTACTTCCACTTCTATCCCGTCATCATCCATCACGACCAGGTTACCATCAGAGGTTCCCCTGTAGGCGGTGGGTTCGCCCTGAACCGGTACTGCCACCCTTCGGACCCTTTCTTCAAGATCATCTTGAATCAATTTTTCTGCAGCCCAATATAACTGAATGCCGTCGTCTGCCTCCCAGGCTCCAGAATCGCTCCATAAATCGGGATCCTCAACGTCGAACGCAACATATAGATAATCCTCATTCCAGGCAGTTGACATTCGGGCTGCGGTCTGGCTTCGGGCACCGACAAAAGAGCTCGCAGCAGTTTCCCAAACCTGTTCGTTCAACGTACCATCCAGATCTACTTCTCCCCTTACCGCCGTCTGTTCCTTGATGATATGGCCGTCGATCGCATAAACCTGTTGAAAATCAGGATTTTCGGTATTAAACGCAGTGGTGGTCGAAACAGCCGTTATGGTTTGTTGATCCTTGACGAATAAAGAATTCCAAAGTGCCCGACGTCCTTCGGGAACGTCAAACGGTTCGGATACGCGGTTAAAATCACGGGCCGACCCATTACCGATAGCAACCATCATCGTGGATTCTCTCCAGGGACCCTGGCGACCTTTGTTACTTTGAAAAGACAAAATGGTTGGACCATTATCAAGCTGCACCAGATAGGGTCCGCCCCCGTAATCTCCAGGGGCTAG
The DNA here is from genome assembly GCA_964421495.1 of uncultured Balneolaceae bacterium. GTDB lineage: Bacteria > Bacteroidota > Rhodothermia > Balneolales > Balneolaceae > CAJXOW01. The sequence goes on from CAYQXO010000029.1 coordinate 14,313, forward strand.
TTGACTCCCATCATCCAATGCTCTCCACCGCCTCTGCGAATTACCACCGACCGATCCCTGCGTCCAGTTGTCACTCATCGAACTCCAGACTAAAACCGGCTTGAAATCGCCGCTGAGGCCGTTATCCTCGATTGCCATGGCGATACCGCCATTGTTTTTCAGTATTACCGGAACCGGCATACCGTCCCGGTACCCAGACCGATAACTTACAATGGTCTCGTCTTCCCACGTCTCCCCCTTGTCATACGAACGGAACATGGTAATATCCTGGTCGTTGCTGTTCGGATAGCGGTATTCATTGGCAAAGTACAACTGGATCTCACCACTCTCCAACTGAATCATAATGGGTTCCGCTACACTATTGGTCCCCTGGTATCCCCCCTCGTATACGTCCGCGAGGTGCTCCCACGTAGAACCACCGTCTCGGCTGATTTTTAATTTTATACTGAATCGCCGGGAAGGATCCTGGTTGTCATCCGGGGGACGGGGATTGTAAGCCAGCAGTATCTCCCCGCTTTCCAACTGTATCAATTCCGGAACCGCAGCTATCACCCCGTTTTTCGACTCCACCACTGTTTTCGGTTCACTCCAGGTTTGGCCTTCATCCTCACTAAACGTAACCATACTGGTACCCCGCCTTTCGAACGTGCAAATAATTCTGCCGTCATCCAAACGGTGGAATCGCGCATAACTCGAGGAACCGCCGTACACTTCATTTAAAGTCCGGTAGTCCCATCCCACTTTGATTCCCTCCGTAAACGGTTTAATATCTCCTTCCTTAATATCATCATCACTGCCGGAATCATCCCCGGACTCGACAGGTGTATCGCAGGATGCCAATAAACCAACCAATATCCCAACCAGCGCCATGCGACACCATATATTAAATATAGTAGTTTTTGAGCGATGGAAAGGCATAAAAAACCGGAGAGCTTCTAAATGGTCCATTCCAATATCGATTTAATCAACTGCAAAAAACTTATTTTATAGTATAGGAGTCTCTCGGACTTTTGCAAATCTACTGTAAAAAAGCCGGATTCCTAGCGTTTGCGTAATGGTATTTCAGCGGTGATACCGTAAACAGCACTGACGTTGTACAAACCATTGACAGGAATTTTCAAAAATAGTCCCGGTCTGATGGTATTCCCGTTATATTGAATATGAGAACCCACTTCATAGCGTGCCGACATATGATCCACCCCATCAGGTTGGTTAATCGCTAAATAGCGGCCCAAAATACCGGCCGTAGCATTAACGTATTCCGATTGGAAATAAAATACGCCCCCATAATGAATATATCCTCGATCCAGGTTCTCATCAGTCGATCCGTACCCGCTTTCTTCGCGGAAAGACCAGTAGGCCAACCCCATTCTTGCACGAAAATCCAAATGAGACGTTAAACCAAACCTGGTATTATAATAGAGGTGAATGGGAGTATATCTATATCTGAACGCATCGGTCCGCTCAAAAGCGGTCAATCTTCCCGAAAAAGCTCCCCGTTCATCCGGAAAATCCGGCTGTTTCATACTGGGAAAACGAAAGCCCATTTCCAGGTAACTCGATGCGTCTTCTGTATTCGGCGAAAGATACCATTCGGCTCCAATATACATCTTCCCGATTGCCGTATGCGGATCCTGGGCATCGGGTCCTACCGGGTCGATATATTGCCAGTGCGAAATCGGCAATCCCCCCACCAGATGGAATCGCGGATCCAACTTAATCCTGCCCGTAATAAACATCGACGAGGAAAGCGCAGACGGATGGTCGGTATTATTTCGATAATCATTATCCATATCGAACTTGAGCCATTCGATAGCTACTCCCTCCTCCTGGTCGGCCAAGGTCCATACTGACTGAGCCCGAGCCATATCTATAGAAAAGAGAAAAAGAACGAACATGATGGTGCCAATTCCCCGCCACAAGGATTTGATCCTGTCTTGATGCATTAGTTTCTGTCGTATAGTGTATAAGTTAATGTCATTATACTGATATATAACAAATTAAGAAAAACTGGGAAAATAGTTCCCTTGAGTGAGTTTTTTGCTTTCATTCGACCCTGAAATCAACAGTCACCGGCAGGTGGTCCGATGGACTTAAACCGGCATCGAATTTTAAGATAGGATCCTTGATAACAGGCCTTTCCTGGCCGGATTTCTGTTGCAAATTTTTACATTCTCCGTCTATCCTAAAAAATTAATGTTTACATGCTTGCTGTATTTATTAAATTACTAACACTAAACTAACTGTTTTGCCGAATAAAAGGGGAGTCACTATGAAGAAAAGATTAATAAGTGCCCTGTTTATAGTCGCCATGGTCATATCGCCGGTACTTGGTCAGGAAGCGCATGATGACAGAGAGGCGATCAAGGAAGTTATAGACAACGAAACCATCTACTTTGCATCCGGAGAGTTCGAAAAGTGGAAAACAACCTGGGTCCACAGTTCCAAAGCCCTTCATACCGGTGCGAGTGATATCGGTTTTCACAAACGGAAGGGATGGGAAACCATCCAGGCCTCCCTGAAAGAGACCATTATGGATACCGTATCACAAATTAGCCGGGAAAATCTAGTGATGGAACGCCGGCAGTTTCACTATATCATAGAAGAGGATATGGCCTGGGTGTATTTTATGTCGACGGATAACGTCAACGCCGAAAAACGAATTACCGATAAAATGGAAGCCAGGGTACTTAAGAAAGTTGACGGGGACTGGCGAATCCTCTATGTAAATACCATAGATATATCGACATACGAATAATGATATATAAGGCTCGCTTCGCTCGCCCATCGGAAGTAAGCTCACTACGTTCGCTTATCGGAGGTCGGATGCCGGAAGATTATACCGATCGGTAACGGCGTGGTGTATATATACAACATAGTAACTTGCTGGAATAGCCTTCCGACCTCCGTCTTCCGACAGGGCGAACGTAGTGAGCCCTTATTTAACCAACAACATTTTGCGGGTTTTCTGAAAGTCATCCGTTTTTATTCGGTACAAGTACACGCCACTGGTCAATCTGGATCCGTCAAAAGTTACCCGGTGATATCCCGCTTTCTGGTGGTCGTTAACCAGGGTGCTAACTTGTCGGCCAATGGTATTGTAGACATCGATCTCGACTTGTGTGGCTTTGGGTAAAGCATAACGGATGATGGTTTCCGGGTTAAAGGGATTCGGGTAGTTGGCCTCGAGGACAAACTTTTCCGGCAAGCCATCCTTATCTCCCAGGCCGGTGGATTCCTTGATTTCGACCTGCAAGGGTATCAACGAGGACCTCTTGTCTGGATCATCGGTAACGACTTCCATTGTATCCTGGTAGGTATCGGCTGAGACGCCTTCCGCGTTCATTGTCAGGGTGAAACTGCCGGTGTCACCGACCGCCACTTGCCCGGAACCTGGCTCCACATTCTCGATATAGGGGGGAATCGTATCCCGGCTGGACTGCTTGGCCTGCCGGGTCGAAAGATCCCGCTCCCCTCCTTCGTCAAAACCGGGAATCGTGAAGTTCAGCGGGCTCTCCCCGTTGTTTGTGAATCGGATATCCCGGGTATCGGTCTCTTCTTTTCCCAGCGTCACCTCCAGCGTGGAAATATCGGTCAGGAATGCAACCGAAGGGTGTTCGGCTTCCGTAACATAAATACTGTGCCACATCTGACTATTGGATTCGTTCATATCCGGAATTTTATTCTCGTAATCGGCGACCATTACCAAGTATGCCGTACCGCTGCCCAGGTCCTCCGGCATCTGAGCACCGGGAGAGAAATCGAGGGGGAGGCCTCCTTCTCCTTCCAGGCTGGAATCAACGGCCACTGAACTGATGAGGGTGGCATTCTCCAGACTACTATCCGGTGCTGCAAAAAGTCCCACGTGAAACAGGGAATCAACGGGATCGGGACGCTGGTTGTAAACGATTATCTCCTGCTGATCCAGCGGCATCCGCGTACCCGCCTGAACGGTATCTTTTTCGAGGGACTTCCAACTGGTAAGCCCCAGATCAATTTCAGGTCGATCGGATACCGTTAATTCAAATTCTATGGGCAGTACTTCGCGTCCCTCTTCATTTGATTCGAAATCCAGCGTTGTAGTAAACGTACCGGTATCCAGGTTCGTGGAATTAAATTCAACGTTAATGTCATGCGATCCGCCGGACGGAATAGCACCAGAACGTTGATCGATATTGAGCCAATCGGGAATCGAGCCCACCAGGTCCCATGTTAATTCCGCTTCGCCGGTACTTTCAATAGTCAGGGTTTGAGCGGTCGAATCATCTTCCCGGACGCGATCCGTGAACGTGCTACTCGAAAGATTAAAGGCCGGCAAATTCAAGGGATTCGGAACTACAAATTCGAGTCCACTTCCTTCATCTTCAAACTCTCCGTCCGCTCCCGGAGCTCCGGCGAGATACCGGAGTTCTCCATCCGTCTGCAAAATGGAGGCTGATCGACCTAGACTGCTGTTGGAGTCAAGTTCCTCGTGCGAAAGCGTTGCCCGCCGCTGCCAGTCATTTCCACCGTCGGGTTTCTGGTACACATAGGCCTCGCCACCAAAAATGGTGCTCTCTATACCGGGAGCTCCCGCAACCAGTACGACCCGGTTCGACGTCTTTCGCATCGTCAGAGACTCGCCCAACCCTGCATTCTGAACGGGGTTATCGGCTATCAACTGATGGCTGGGGACCCATCCCTCCTGCTCAATGCTATAACGGAAGGATTGAATCAGCCCGTCCCGTTCCTCTTCGACGGTGGCGCCTGGCATTCCCACAGTCAGCGCAGGGTTCTCCTCGCTCCATCTTAACGCAACGGACGATCCAAAGTGATCGGAGGCGCTCGGCTCTGCAGCTTCGAGCAACTGCCTTTGATTCCAACTTTCGCTGCTGTATTCAAACAGCAAAGTATGTCCACTTACATCCGCATTATCCCGGGCCGGCACTCCCACAACAAGCAGCGTCCGTCCGCCCCGGGTTGTCAGGTTCACATCATGCCCCATATTCATACCATTGTTGTAGACATCCGGATTAAGTCTAACCGGTCCCTCGATACCTGAGGAAGTCACCCGGTACACGAAGACAAGTCCGATACTTGAGAACCCTTCAAAATTGGCTCCCGGTGCACCGACAGCTACAAAATATTCGGTTCCCGAGGTGCCGGGAACAGGCTCGGCATCGATGGAGGCCCCAAAGCGACTGCCGTCGTGATCCGCCGATTGCGGCACTTCGCTCACGATCGGGGACCAACCTGTTTCACTGCGACTAAACAGGTGAATACGTCCGCTGTATGCACTCGTGGGGATGCTTTTATAACGATTCGTGCCGCCGGGGGCGCCAACCATCGCCATCGGCACACCGCCGGCCGTGAACACATCAACCGCCTGCCCGAAATGCGCCCCGTCTATAGCTTCTTCGGGAGTTAATACCTGATCCATCGTCAACTGGCCATCAACCCAACGCAACATGGGACATCCACCCGAATTGCCGTCGCCCAGACCAGGAGTTCCCATACCTACGAATTTTTCCAGGGGATCCACGTCCACCGCCATGCCAAACAAATCCCGATCGGCAAGTTCCTGGTTTTTGTATATTTCTTCGGGAGTTGGGGCCGCACCCGGTACTCCCCCGGCCCGCAGATTGGCGGTAACCGTATTGTCATTGTCTCCCAGGTCGCCGGACGAGAAGGTAATACTTTCGCTATAGCTGCCCTCCGGGGTATTATCGGTACTGAAAGTTGCAGTGATAGTGGTACTGTCACCCGGGGCTGTGGAGCCCGACGAGGGACTAAGACTCAACCACTCGGCCGACTCACTGGCGGTCCACTCCAGCGTCGTACTATGTTTATTAACCACCTTGATCGTTCGGGTCTTGTCATTTTCCGTATCGTTTTCAGGCAATCGCACCCCTATGGAAAGAGGTTTGACCGGAATATCCGGTATGGAATACTCGGCGGTCAGATCCATGTCCGATGATCCCATAGACACCGAAATCACCTGATTTTCGCTATGTTTACTTCCGTTTTTATTCCACTGTTTAAACTCATTGGTGCCAACAAATAAAGGAGCTCCAACTTCAAATGCTTCTCCTTCCGGATATCGACGGCCAAAAGAGGTCATTCCATCTTCATCGCCCCGGTTGTCCTGTTTGTATACGGAAATATCAACCCCGGAGGAAGGATTATTTGAATTGATATTTACCGTATGACTCGGCGTTATCTTGATCTCCCTGGCATCCTTGCCGTCCGTATCGTTATTGGAGGTATTATCGTCGCCGGCATCCACAATGACGCCAATGTACTTCTTGCCCGATTGTCCTATCGGGATGGATACCGGGTGCATGTTAACCTTTTTATATGACTCGGCCCCTATCGTTGTATTTAAACTCTGGGTACTCAGGTGTGTATCCGACGTGCTGATATCGCGGTCAGCAGACAGATAGACTTCAATATCCCAGGTACCGCTGTGGCTGACATTCGCACGATTGGCCAGGATAAACGAAAGATCCTTGATTTGATCTCCCTCCGCCAATCGATCGGGACTGGCTTTTACATGCATAGCCACCAAATCAGGGATCGAGGGACGTGAACTGGCAATGTCATTATTGATACTATTGAATCGATTTTGCGTTATACGGGCATAGCGCGTCCAGTTATTGTTGCCGCTGGACAGCGTTGCATATTGGATGCGAGGACTGCCATTGGTCCGGTATACGCCGCTTCCGCTCTGACCATCATAAGATCGACTGTCCTGGTAGAGAGCATTGGATTCGTTTCGCCAGAATTGCGAATCAAACGTACCATTCGAGGTATACATAATCTGGGCATTCGAAAAACTGCCGCCGGGATAACCCGGATTCTCAAAATTATTGTTGTAAAAGAAATCATTATCACTGTCATACCCGGTTCCAAAAAACCCTGTTTTAAATCCTACGGGTTGACTAAGATGCACCCAGGCCATATCGTAATTAAAATTGTCGTTATCAGACCAGCCCTTGAGCACGGTAAATCCGGTAGCCTGGATCTTGCCGTACGGCTCCTTTCCCGACTCGAAGCCCGGAGCCACACTGATGGCATTGGCATCTCCGCCCAGATTGTCTTTATGCACGCAGTGGCCGGCAGTCAACACCCATTCATAATCGATTAGCGCTCCCGAACAGACCCTATTTCCATTTGGATAACTTGTAAATACCTTTACATTCTGCCTCCAGGGATGTGTGGCCGGCTGACTTACCTGGCTCAGGGAGTTGAAGGTTTGAATTGTATTATTCCCGGAATCGCCGGTTTCTTCTTCTGAAGGCTTCAGCGGAATGCCCCTGTAGGGCTTCAGCGGTATCCCCTTAAATCCCGGCTTCTTGTTGGATTCTTTCGATTCATCAAATTGGAGAGTGGGTTGAACGCTGCGTTCACCGGTCTTCAAGTTTATATGAATTGCCCGTTCATATTCCTTTTTCTGCTCATCGGTCAGCGGCGCCTGTTCGGTTGTATCCAACTCGGGAAGAGGCATGGGTTTATACTCGCCCGGATCGATACTATCCAACGTATCCTCGGTTTCAAACGTAATATCAGACTCCTGTTTCTGGGAGTTCTTTGTTTGAACAGTTTGAATATTCTGGCTTTGCCCGACCGAATACGAGGCGAAAAAAACAAAAAGAACGGTTAAAGCATAAGTCAGATAATAGTCGTAGCATCGTTGAGTCATCGGCATGAAGCAGTATTTTATTCTCGAATTTGCGGATTCGATCGCGGTATAACCCTGCTATCCAAGAGTTACACATATAACGCATCTAAAGCTCCCTTATAACAGCTCGTTGACTCAACCCCCTCTTGTAAATCATGATAACATAACCTCGTTATCACAAACAAAAAATTTTCAATATATCACAAAGTAGCAAGCTATCAAGTAGCATTAATAATTCCAATTACTCAGGGTAAGCTGATTACGCTTTCGGGCTTGCCGGTTGGATCTGGCACATATCTCCAATTTGCCAACGAGGAAGGTCTTACATTGCATGATGGATAGATGATAAGTCTCCCGTAGACTACACGTAACTGAACCAGTAACTGTCTTCTTCGTAATTCTCCACCACCTCGGCATTTTCATTGCTGGTGAAAGCGGCCAGTAATTGTTCCACACGCTGTTTTTGGGCTTTGATACTGTTTGTAATCAGGTCCTGATTAAAGCCTTTGTCCCCCAGTCGGAGCGTAAAATCCATGGAGATAATGCGACTGATGGCACGTCCCAGGTCCACTAACTTGCGCTGAACCAAGGTGTGGTCGACTTCAAAATCGAGTAGATTTTTAAATCGATCGGCGGATCGGCTGGTCAACTCGTGTTCTATCAGGAAGTTGGAAAGGTTCGACACCTTCATCTTGCGCATCTGTTTCAGCACCGACTCGGCGATCTGTTGATATAAAATGTCATTGGATCCCTCAAAAATCTGGAAAGGACGACTGTCGATCACCGAACGGCCTGCGATATGATCCAGGCGGTAGCCTTTGGCACCCATCAACTGCAGCACCGATTGCGCCGCCTCCTGCATCAGGTCGGTCGTAACGGTCTTGATGGCATTGGCGGAAAGACTGTAATTCGAAACGTCCTTGTCGATCGGGATATTTCTGCTGGTAAAGGCGCACAACGCCGAGCATACCGTATAGGACATCTGTAGATTACTGATGCGCCGTTTCACCTGGTCATATTCAAGGAGTTTCTTGCCGCCGACGACCCTCGATTTACAATGCTCCACCGCCTCGTCAAGCAAGCGCTTCAAATACCCGATTCCCATACCCGGGAATTGCAGTCGGCTGCGGTGCAGAATATCGAGCATCATTTTAATTCCAATACTTTCGGGCTGCAACCGGTAGGATTCCGGCACTTGTATATCGATCTTATTTAAACCGTAAGGCAGCATATAGAGACCCAGGTTTTTATAATACTCCTCAACCTCGATACCACCGCGGCTGCTGTCATGGATAAAGATATCGATGTCCCGGGCCAAACCGTTGCCATTCCCCTGTTCCTTTCGTGCCATGATCAGCCAATAGTCCGCCATGCCGGTCAGGCCGGCCCAGTGCTTGGTACCCTTCACATGATAGGTCTGGTCCGACTCGTCATACGTAAATGACGTCTGCATCTGCAGGGCATCCGATCCATAATCGGGTTCCGTAATCATCAAACCCCCGGTGCAATGCTCTTCCATAAAGCGGGTCAGCACCTCCCGGCGCGTCTCCTCTTTGGCGTAATTCACGACCGGCTGCAGAAACAGCGCGCCGTTAATCCCCATCATCAGCGAAAGGGCCAGCGATTCATAGGAACTGGCCTCCAGCATTGACATCGCCTCGCCAGTATTGGCTCCGAGTCCCCCGTATTTCTCGGGCACCCAGACCTGCAGGGGATTGCAATCCATGATTTTTTCATACACGTCAGAGGGGATTCCCCGGTTCAGACTCATTTCGTTAATATCGCCTTCGCCCCTGAACAACGTGCGTAACTGATCACGATAATTCTCAATAAAAGAAGAAAATGACATCGGGTTATTGCAGTATGATTCAATTCATAATTTATAAACGAACTCGGAAATTATAGCGAAAGCAGTCAGCCCAACCAGCACTGATTCCATGTAACCTTCTACAATTTCAAACTTCAAAACATACTTTCCATTCATTCAACCGGCATATAACCAGTTACTTTCCGGAAATAATATCAAACCTGACCACTACAATATAAAAGTTGATCAACACTTTTTCGCATGAAAATTCACTGTAAAATGATGACTGTCTGGAAAAAAGCAAAGGGAATTAAGGTTTCAATCAATTGCTCACATCAAGCATTTTATCGACATTCTCCTTGGTGCCGACCAACAACAACTGGTCATCCCGTTTAATAACTGTACGGGCAGTTACAATGCCTATCGGGTCGTAACTTTACTAATCATCTTCCAATTCTTCAGTAAAATAAGTAATGAAAAAGAATACAAAACATATTTCAAAAATAAATCTTGTCATTCTGCCAATACATATTCAATTTAAGCACGTTTGTTATTGATAACTCCGATATGGCGGATCAAGAACTTGCACGGGATCTCGACTTTCTGGAAGCTTATACCATGGGAGCTGGAACGATGATCGGGGCGGGCATCTTTGTTCTCCCCAGCATTGCGGTTGCCAATGGGGGCCGGCAAGCATGATCTCTTTTCTCATTGGGGGATTTGTCTCGCTGCTCGCCGCCCTGTCGCTCTCCGAACTGGCCACGGGCATGCCGAAGGCCGGCGGAAGCTACTACTATGTTAATACGGCCATGGGCGGATTTTTCGGCAGTATCGTCGGCTGGGGCATGTGGTCGGGACTCATGTTCGCCACTGCCTTCTATATGTTGGGCTTCGGACCGTATCTGGCCTATTTCTCCCCGCAGGTTCCGGTCATCAGGTAAATATATTTTACTTATTATCCATTTTTTATTAAATATATAATAATTATTGGGGGCTAGGAGTCTGTCGGACTTTCCGGATCGTAACGAAAGAAAGTCCGGTTTGAGGTA
>CAYQXO010000030.1:0-2623 GCA_964421495.1 uncultured Balneolaceae bacterium
AATCGGCCAAAATCTACCTCAAACCGGACTTTTTTTCGCTACGATCCGAAAAGTCAGACAGACTCCTAGGGTTGGTTTGGCCGTTGGCTGAACGCGGGAATCCCCTTTGAGGATCCCATACATTTTGTTGGGCAAAGTGTTCGGATTGAATCCGTAATTTACATTGCTATGTTGACTAACAGCGTTATGATGATTTCTCGGCCAGATCGATATCCAGCCGGTTACTGCGTATCAATTCCAGTTCCTGTTTTTCATCCAGGTCCATCAGCTCCCGCGCATCGTGGACGCCAAAGAATTCAGGATATGCCAACGTGCCGTGTTCGTTTCGGTCCAGGCCGGTGAGTTCTTCCTCTTCGGTGACCCGCAAGCCGTGAAACGAGTGGACGGCCTTGAAGACCACATAGGCACTTGCCAGGGTCCAGAGGAGCACGGCAATGATGCCGACCATTTGAATCAGCAGTTGCGAAGCCGATCCTCCGAAGAACAACCCGGTGAATTGCGTGGTGTAGGGAGCCTGGGCAAAAAGTCCGACGGCGAGGGTGCCCCATGCGCCGGCGAAGCCGTGGACGGGAATGGCTCCCACGGGATCGTCAATCCCCATTTTTTCGATCAGCAGTACGGCCCAATACATGATGGCGCCTCCGATCGCTCCAATGATAATAGCGGAGATCGGGGAAACAACCGCGGCGGGAGCCGTGATGGCGACCAGACCGGCGAGGGCCCCGTTCAGGGTATACCCGATGTCGGGATGTCCGCTGTGCGACCACGCAAAGATCATGGCGGCGACGGCGCCTGCGGCTCCGGCAAGGTTCGTTGTTACGGCTATGCGGGCAAACGAGATATCGGCCCCGAGCGTGCTGCCGGGATTGAAGCCGAACCATCCCAGCCAGAGAATAAACACACCCAGCGAGCCCAGGGCGACGCTGTGACCGGGAATGGGATTGGCTTTTCCGCTGGTGAATTTACCGATCCGGGGACCAATGATCCAGGTTCCCACCAAACCGGCCCACGCACCTACCGAGTGAACGACCGTCGATCCGGCGAAATCATAGAATCCAATCTGGCTGAGCCATCCGCCACCCCAGACCCAGTGTCCCACGATGGGATAAATCAGGGCGGTGATGACGATCGTGTACATCAGGTAACCGGAGAATTTGGTCCGCTCGGCTACGGCGCCGGACACAATGGTAGCCGCCGTGGCGGCAAACACAGCCTGGAAAAACCAGTCGGCATACATCCAGTGATTCATTTCGCCCGAACTGTTAATGGCTTCCGAAAGGGCAAAGTTGCTGGTCCCTATAAAACCGCCCGCGTCGGTCCCGTACATAAAAGCAAAGCCGACCAGGAAGAAGACCAGGGTCCCCATGCCGAAATCCATCATGTTCTTCATCATGATATTTGCCACGTTTTTGGCCCGGGTAAAACCGGTTTCCACCAACGCAAAACCGGCCTGCATGAAAAAGACCAGGAAACCGGCCATCATCATCCAGAGAAAATCCGCGAAAGTTTTGCCGTCCGTATTGATGGCGGTGGAAAGACTGACTGTATCCCCGCTGCCGTCGGCAATGGCGGATAACGTGGGATAGGCTAGCAGCAAGAGGGTGAGCAGGAGATAACGTCCCGTTCGTTTCATGGCAATAAAGTGGTTTTAATTAATTGGACTGAACTCGATTAACAAGTAAGATTATAATTCAGTACAATTAGAAAACAAAATAAATTTAGCCTAAACTTATTAAATTCCTAATAATACATTTACAAATCTGTTGTTAATAGTAATTTTTAAAGAAAATTAGATTTTAAGCCTAAATATAAAAGCGCTTCCAGCGAGAATGAGGTTAAAATTGTTAGTTGACTAATAAATTTCCGGGAACAGGATGTGGAGCGTCAAATTTTGTAATTATCGGCCGGGGTTTGTACCATGGATAACTCCTGTTGATTGGCGGAAGAGGATTTCGAAAGGCGGGAACGATGGTTCAAGGTCCGTTGTAAAACATTTAGAACGGAAATCGTTTCGTGGATAGCAGGAAGTTCGAATTTTAAAGAACAGACTGGTTATGGTAAAGTTGAAGATTATCAGTGGTACGGATCGTCCGAATTCCAATGCACTGCGCGTTTCCAAATATCTGAAAGGGGAGTATGAAAAGCGCGGGGCGGATATTGAGATTATAGATTTGAAGGAGTTTCCCCTTTCGGCGGTGAAGGGCGGTCCGTATGGAAAGTCGAACAAACCGGTCAGCGATTTTGTAGAACCGATCCTTGAGGCGGATGGATTGGTAATTGTGACCCCGGAGTATAACGGGGGATACCCGGGTATTCTGAAATTAATGATTGATTATTTGCCTTTTCCGGACGCCTTTGAAAAGCTGCCGATCTGTTTTGTAGGCGAGAGTGCGGGAGCCTTCGGGGCGCTCCGGGCGGTGGAACAACTTCAGCTCGTTGTCGGCTACCGAAATGCTTTTTTGTTTCCGGAGCGGGTGTTTATTAACCGCGTAAAGGAAAATTTTGATGAAGAGGAGGGGCTAAAGGACGATTTTCAACAAAAACTGTTACTAAAACAAGTCGCCAATTTCCTCGAATACGTAGAACAACTCAGAGAACAGGGACTCATCCGTTCCCGTCTCGA
>CAYQXO010000030.1:2633-23298 GCA_964421495.1 uncultured Balneolaceae bacterium
GATTAACCAGGTTGAGAATTTTATAGAATACGTGGATCAGCTAAAACAACAAGATCTGATTCGTTCCCGGCTGGAGTGATTGGTTTGGAGGTTTTAAAGACCCCTAGCCCGGATTTCGCTGACGCGGGAATCGCTCCGCTCGGTGCACTTCGTGGGTAACGCTTCGCTCTGAGCGATTCCCGCGTCAGCGAAATCCGGGCTAAAAGTGTATTCGACTTACTACTTATCCATCCGTTTTAAGCATATAGCCAATGCCGTGGATCGTAATGATATATTCCGGCTCGGAGGAATCCAGTTCTATTTTGGAGCGTAGTTTGGCAATATGTACGTCGACGGTCCGGGTGCTGGTGGTGTTTTGATACTGCCAGACGTTTTCCAGCAGTTTTTTGCGATATACCGGTTTGTTGGCGTTTTGGTATAAGTAGCGCACGAGTTCTGTCTCCCGATCCGTTAGATGCCGGGTCCCTGCCGGGGTGAAAACGGACTGTTCGGACAGGTCGATCTGGACGGTGCCGAGGTTGACGGTGGAACTTTGATTTGCGTCGGGTCCATCCGGGTGGTCCTGTAGTTGACGAGAAACTGCGTACAAAAGATTTTGTTTTTCAATCGGTTTTTTGAGGTAGGCAACCTGTTTGTCTGCAGTCGGGGAATCGTGCTGGGACGTTACATTTTGATCCGGTTCCATCATGGTGGAGAGCAGTATAACGGGGATATGATAATTCATGGACTGGGTGGTTCGGCATACCTCTTGTCCGCTCATATCCGGCAGTTCGGCGTCAACTATCATCAGCAGGGCACGGGAACGGCTGACTTGCCTCAGGGCCTGTTGACCGTTGGTGAGTTCCTTGACCCGATAGCCCCTATTTTCGAGGGTCGAACGAATAGTGTGGGCCAGAGAAGCCTCGGGCTCAACCAGTACGATGTATGGACTTTCCTCTCGGGACATAAAATAAACGAATAGTATTCGATCACTGCCGGTTCCAGGTGTTGTTGCGCCGGTTAACTTCCGGGTACGTGCGGTCCGGATCAATGACAACTCGTTGCACCGGCGATTTACGGCCGATGATCAGCGTTATTTCAGAAGTGCCGTTCAGCCATTCCTCCACTGCCACTTCGCGAGTCAGGGTTTCTCCGTTTTCCAACATTACTTGTACGTCGGCCGGCATGGGAACGTTCCCGATATTCTCAATCGTAACCCGGGATACTCCATTTCCGGACTGCACTTCTTTTACCGCTTGATCCAGCACCCAGGTTTCATAATACCAACTGCGCCAGAACCAATCCAGTTCGCGACCGCTGACGTCCTCAAAGGTGTTGAAAAAATCCCACGGTTGCGGATGCTTGTAGGCCCACCGGTCAAACAGTGCCTGAAATGCTTCCTTGAAGGTCTCGTTACCGAGTACGTCGCGGAGAAGATAAAGCAGCGTAGAGGGTTTATAGTAAGAGGCGATCGCAAACAGATATTCGTCGTAGTGGTAATCTGACCACCGCATGATTTCTCCCTCGAAACCCGTTCCCGCCACATTGAGATACGATCGATAATCATTCTGCCAGTGATTCTGATCCGGATATTTGTCAGTCCGTGCTATGTTTTCATTAAAGGTGGTGGTTCCCTCATCCATCCAACTGTATCGTCGTTCGTTGGTTCCGGTGATCATGGGCATCCACATATGACCCAGTTCATGGGCAATTACGTTATACAAATCGGATGCTTTCCGGTCGTGGTAGGGACCAATAACCGTCATCATGGGATACTCCATTCCTCCCCCGATAATACCGTCGCCTTCCACGGCGGTCATGTGCGACCAAGGGTAATTGAACCCGGTGAATTCGGAGAGATAGCTGATGGAATGTTGCAGGTAGGATACCGCCTCTTTCCACTTGGTTGCATCCGTCCGATAGAAAGCGTCGACGAGCGTGTAGTCGGTCTGTCCGTCGCCGTCGGTATCCCCCACCGGTGCCCGGGCGGCATCCCAGAGGGATTCGGTGGTGGCACTGAATGCAACGTCGCGTACCGTGTCGGCACGGAACGACCAGGTCAGCCGATTATCGGACGAGGAGCGGGTGGCCTTGCCGAAGTCTTCTTTTTGAATGACGTGGACGACTTCATCGCTCTTGCCGGCCCGGCGATAACGCTGTAGAATTTTGGGATCCAGAACCTCCTCGGCATTCAACAGGGTACCCGTTGCCATGACAACCCACGATTCCGGCACGCTGATGTCCAGTTGGTAATTTCCGTACCCGTTGTAAAATTCAGCCCGACCACGAAAAGGGTCAGAAAACCATCCGCTGATATCGTCGTAAACCGACATGATGGGATACCAGTAACCGATATAGAAGAGGTTGTCCTCATCGAAGCCCATACGTCCGCCGGCACCCTGACTCGGTATCTCGAACGACCAATCAATTTCGATGCGGGTGGAATCTCCCGGCGGTAGTTTCTCGCGCGGATCCAGGATCAGGCGGGTGGCCTCAACCTGGTAATTCGGTACTTGCTGGGTATCGGCTTGCAGGGCGACCCCGTTTACGGATATATCTTTAATTTCCATGCCACCGGTAACCTCCATTTCTTCGTTTCGGAGCGTTCCCCGGGAGTGTACATTTTGAACCAGTTCCATCAGCAGTTTCTCCAGCGTATCGGGTGAATTGTTGAAGTAGGTAAACGTACCACTTCCCTCGAGGAGCCGTTCATCGGGATAAATGCGGGCCGAAAGGTCGTAGTTGGTCCACTGCTGCCAATACTCCTCACCCGGCTTTCCCGTGCGGGTTCGGGTGCCTTCTATTACCGCTCGCTCAAAAGTGAACGGAGCATCAATTGGTTGAACATGGGAGTTCTTGTACCGGTCTTGATCACCCTTTTGGGAAGAGAGATTTCCGGTTTGGGTTTGTTGCGTAGTGCTGCAGGACAGCAGAAAGAAAATTATGGTAATGATGACGGACGTGTCTATCCCACGATAAAATAAGAAATCATGCATTATCCCGCTGGAGATTGATTAATAAATATTTTTAGCAAGGAGACTTCCGGCCACGCATTGAACCCGATTTTGCAGGATGATGTCTGAATACAGATCCTTGAAAACGGGAAAGCTACTTCACGTGCTCAAAATTTTCTTCGATCGACTTTTTTAAGTCCTGGAACGTAATCGGTTTCATAAGAAAGTCAATATACCCGGTTTTTTTCGCCCTCTTCACATTGTAGAGATCGGAATTACCCGTAATATAAATGACGGGAATGTCAGAGAACTTGCGAATTTCCTCCATCGCTTCAATCCCGTCCATTTCCCCTTCAAGAGCGATGTCCATAATGATCAAATCGGGCTCAACTCGACGGGTGGTTTCCACTGCCGTCTTACCATACACTAGTTCTCCCTCAGTTTCAAACCCCAGCTTTTCAAGATATCCTTCATAGAGAAGGTTCAAGATGAGGTCGTCTTCAACGATTAGAACGGTACGTGTCTCACCGGAACCTGGTTTGTTGTTACTCATTACTTACTGGCTTTTCCTTGAACTCTGATTCTCGATTCAACTTCATCCATACAATACTATCATAATACACGACGATGCATTTAATATAGTTGAAATCGACTGTATAGACAATAAATTAATTTAAGAACTCTTTGAAAAACCGGCGGCGGGTGCAATGACTATCATGGACGGGATATCGCACCTGATATAACTGTATAAACGGAAGAAACCTTTTAAATTGCAAAGAGATCTGTTTCCCGCTATATTGGACAGTGTGGCCGAGGAGTTGGTGAGAGTTTGTCGTACTTTTCGTCATGCAAGACTGCGGCTAGAGAGATTCAAATTCAACTTAAACAGAGGTATAATGTTTTCGAGATCCAAGAAAGAACTGCTGGATTTAATTAAACGCGGGGGAACCGTAAAGATCGATGAGGCCGTCGAAAAAATGGATCTGGCCAAGACGACCTTGCGGGAGCATTTGCTGCAACTCGAGAGGGACGGTTATATAGAACGGACGTACGAGCGCTCCGGGCCCGGCCGGCCAAGTTTGCAATACCGGATGTCGAGTAAGGGCAATAGTTTGTACCCGTCGCATGAATCCGATTTAATGCGAAAATTCCTGCAGTATTTAAAGACGACCGACCGGGAAGAGCTCATCGAAGATTTTTTCGAGAAATTCTGGGAAGAGCGATACGAGAAGGCGCAGCAGCAAATGGATGAGAGCGGTCCGGAGTTGACGAAGAAATTGGAGGGACTGATGGATATGCTGGAGAAGGAGGGGTTTATGCCGGAGTTTTCTGTAGATGAGGAATCGGAGATAAATGTTAAGGAGTGTAACTGTCCGTTTCGGGAAGTTATTAAGGAAACACAGCTGCCCTGTAAACTGGAGGCGATGTTTTACAGTAAATTATTTGACGGGAATGTTGAACGCACCCGTTACATTGCCGAAGGAGACCATTCGTGCACATACCACATTTCCAATTCCGATAAAGACTGAATAGCGGCAGGTCTCAAACTCTATTGCCGCCGGCCCCTGACTCACAGGCGTGAATGTTTTCGAGTCGATCCGTGTTTTGCAGGTAGAGTAAGTGTGCAATAAATAAGCAGACGGGTCTCGTTGCTATTCAAAAGCCGTGATTTAATGTAAAAGATCAGTTTATGCAATCGCTGGATGTGGGAAAACTGGGTATTGCCTTTGGAGTAGCGTGGTCATTGTTTACTTTCCTGGCAGGGATAACCGCCGCCGGATTGAATTGGGGCGTTCAGTTTACGCGTCTTCTTGGCACGATTTATTTTGGATACGGACCAACGTTAACGGGTAGTGTGATAGGGGCGATATGGGGCTTTGTCAATGGCTTTTGCTGGGGTGCTGTTATTGCCGGAGTCTATAATAAGTTGTTATAAAAGCAGCCGGGAAGAGAGTCGAATAGCTGATATTGAGTTTGGGAAAGCTCTCAACAGGGAAAACGAATACGTGGTCGGTTTATGTAGTAATAAATTGTATTATTTGTCTCTTTTTACAATTATTAATAAATAATCTTCAATATAAGTACCGGCACGGGGATAAGGCTAGATAATGAACAGCAAAACGGAACATACGTCAGAGGGATATTTTGGGATTGCCTGCAGGTCGAGGTTCCTGATACTGCTATATGTGGGACTCGGACTGATGCTGCTCTCCCCGCAGAAGGTTTGGGCCCAGGAAGTGAGTATTCGGGGGGAGGTTATCCTGGAGGAAGGAAAGGCTCCTCCGGAAGAAAAAAGTACGGGAGGATATCAGACCACGACGGGTGGAGGGGGGAATGCGGTACAAGAGTCATCTAACGAGACTGTAATCTTATGGTTGGAAGACCGGGAAACGGAAACTGATTATACGGACCGGCAGGATGAAGTCCAGGTGCTGGACCAGGTTGATAAAGCGTTCAAACCGAAGTTGATGGCCGTACGTGCGGGACACGAGGTGCGCATAATGAACTCGGATCCGATGTATCATAACGTATTCAGCCTTTCCAGGATCAAACGTTTTGACGTAGGTCGACGCTCTCCGGGAGATTATGAAGATATACGTTTTGACAAACCCGGGGTGGTGGATGTGTTTTGTGACATACATTCGGATATGCACGCCGAAATCGTAGTGTTGCCCCGACAGACCGTACAGTGGAAGAAACGGGAAGGAAGCGGTTCATTTCAGTTTGAAAATATACCGCACGGCAAGTATACACTTCATTTGTATGCACTGGGAGATCGAGAAAAGTCGGTGTCGGTTAACGCAAGCGATTCGTCCATGGTAGAATTGGCGCCAGTCAGACTAGGGCCATAAACTTATGGAAAAAATAAAATTTCCAATACGCTGGAAGCTTTCGGCAGGATTCATAGGGCTGACCCTGCTGGTATTGCTGGTTGTCCTTTTCGCCGTAAGCCGTATCCTGGATAACCGGATTCGTGACGATATTAACAGCAATTTCCGGGAAGCCGCGTTGATTTTTAAGCAACTCCAGGATATCCGATACCGTCAACTTCGGCAGACGGCAACCCTGGTGGCCGATATGCCTTATTTAAAGGCGGCGGTTTCGACCGGTGATGTGAATACGGTCAATAATCAAATTCGGGAAGAGTTGGCGACGCTACTCCATTTTGATCCGCTCATATCGGATACGCTCTCGGCGGAGCCGCTGGCAACGTCGGTGGATTCGGTCGGACTGGTGATGGTAATTGACGATCAGGGTACCCCGCTCGGTCAGTTGGCCGATAGAGAGCTGCCCGAGCAATCGATAGCAAAAAAACCGGGGGTTCGGACTGCCCTGGAGGGACATTTCCCGCGCCAGTCGTATATATGGAAACGGGGCGAAAACTATTTTAACGTCATTACGATACCGATATTTATCGAGGAACAGGTAGTCGGCGCCCTTTCGCTTGGATATCCCATCCGAAACCACGAAGCCGAGTTGCTGGCGGAGGTTATTGAATATGAGGTGAGCTATTTAGTGGAAGATAAACTGCTGGCTTCATCAATTTCCTCGTTGGAGGGACAGAAACGAGCTGATTTACTTGAGGGCATCCAGTCAGCCCCGTTTAAGCAGGTAGACGAAGAGGGAAGTGCGACGATAGATGTAACGATGGAGGGAGAACAGTGGTTGATATATATATTGCCAATGGTTGAGGCGACCCGTACATCAAGCGGAATCAAGGGATATTATGCCGTTGCCAAGTCATTAACCCGCGCCCTCGAGCCGTTACACCAGCTTCAACAGGTTATTTATCTTATCGGTTTCGGTGGGATTCTGATCGCTATCGTACTCGGGATAACTTTAACGAACCACTTAACCCGTCCCATTAGTTTGTTACTTGACGGAATTCGACGCATTGAAAAAAACGAGTACGACCAACCGGTCGAAGTGGTTAGCAGAGACGAGTTTGGTCGACTGACGCGAACTTTTAACAAGCTGGTGGCTAATATCAAGGAAAATTTGCAGGAAAAAGAAGCTTTGCTGGCTGAAATTCACCATCGGGTTAAAAACAACCTGGCGGTTATTTCGGGCTTGTTGGAGCTGGAAGGCGATAACCTGGAGAATGATCGTGCAGAGCACGTATTGCAAAACAGCCGCATGCGCATCCATTCGATGGCTACCATTCATGAGATGCTGTATAAAGCGCAGGACTTCAACAAATTGTCGTTCGGTACGGTGGTTACACGGATGGTTGAGTCCATTCGCAACGTATACGACGCCGAAAAGGTCGGGATCAGTACGAACGTCCAGGTAGAAGACATTCGCCTGAATGTTAACCAGGCCGTTCCGTGTGGATTGATCATCAATGAGCTGGTGACCAATGCAGTCAAGCATGCCTATCCGGATGAATCGTCAGGCACTATTAACGTATTGCTGGAAGAGAATAATAACCGGATTCGACTGCAGGTGCAGGATTTCGGGTCGGGAGTCCCCGAAGAGGTTTGGTCTGATGATAGTCAGACGCTTGGCTTTACGCTGATAAATATTTTATGCAAGCAAATTGACGCGGAGTTGACGGTGGACAGGGAGAATGGGACGACCGTCACCGTCGTGTTTGATAAAGAGCAGAAGAAAGGAGCAAGCAGTGCAATGAAAATCAGTTGACTGATTACCGGGAAGTCGCAAGAAAAAAATCAATCGAAAGAGCGGCCGTTTGCCCCGGTTTTTCAAAGACCCGTTACAATACAAAGGGTGACTTTTATAACAATACATTGACCCGTAATGAAGACTTCAGACCGTATGAAAAAAAGCAAATGCATTTTACTTTTGTTATTGATGGGGCTGGGACTGGCGAATATGGGATACGGTCAAATAAACTTCGGGGGTTTAGCTGATTTCGAATTCCGAAAAGGCGGGGAGGATTCCGATTTAACCGTCAACCAAACCCCGAACGACCAATGGCTGATATATGTGCCGTCGGCCCGGATTTTTGTTAACGCCCCTTTTTCCGGCAACTGGAGGGTTTCGGGGGCCTTGCAGAGTGATTACTATGCGGGCGAGCAAAGCAAGATTTTCTTCTCCTCTTTAAACATCAGTTGGAATCCCTCTCGCTACCTTACCGTTACGGGAGGACGATTTGCAACTCCCTATGGACGCTATGACGAGCTTTTACTCTCCTCCGAAAACCCCTTTGTTCACAAACCGTTGACGCATGTCTGGAATATGCCGGTAGACCGCAAGCGGGGCTATGTCTTTTCGGAAACCTCCTATGACGAAGTTCCGGGCATGTCGATGGTCTACCGGCGCCTCTATTCGCAGGGATTGAAGTTGAGCGGTTCAACCGGGAACAATACCCTGGAATATCAGCTGGCCGCCACCCTTACGAGCGTATCCGGTTATACGGACGTCGGGCAACAAAGTCGCCCGGCCCTCATCGGTCGACTGGTTTTTAGACCGGTGTACTGGAATAAAATCGGCATATCCGTTTCCAACGGGCCCTATATGGTTAAAGATCCAATCAACCAGGTGTTGGAAAGCCATGAACGGGAGAGGGGAGATTATCTGCAAAATATTGCGACGGCCTATACGGAATTTTCCTACCTTTATTACCAGTTCCTGGTACAATACACCTATAATCGCTGGTCCTCTCCCTGGATCAATGCTCAGGGTGATTTGATGGATGGATATATGAATAATGATGTGTCACATTATATGGCCCGCCTAAAAATGCGATTTCCATTCTGGGTCGGTGGATACGGTGCGGTACGATATGAGCGGTATAACCCCAAAGAGATTACTCTAAGATTTGGTAATAATGAAATTACCGGTCAGCCAACGCCCGACAAGCAGCGTTTCGAATTCGTAGTGGGGTACCAGGTTAATCGGAATATACAGTTGAAAGCCTCTTACCTGCTTTCCCGTAACGATGAGCTTGAAGAACGGAATATCGGTGAATTGAGGGACGACGTGTTTGCGATTCAGGTAAGTGCAGGTTTTTAAAATTCAGCACATTCATCAAACTTGACTTTTTCCGAGATGTACGGTTTATTTAAGACACAGTACTCTTAAAAATGATTTAGGATGTTAGGTTAAATCAATTCACGAGTAGACTACTTCTGAGCCGCGCAATTTTTTTTCAGCTTTATTTAAGACAATGTAATCTTAAATCTTAAAATGAAATTCCCTATGTTTTCTGACAAAAAAAAGGATACTCAAGTGATGAAGCAGGACCGGAAGTCGTTCTTACGAAATATGGGCACGGCGCTGTTTTCGGGCGGCATGTTGTCGATGGCCGGAGGCGGTTTGTTTAACGGGACAAAAGCCGCGTCTCCTCAGTCTCCGTCTATTATAACGAATGGTGTAACCAAAGCCAGCCGGGTTGCTCTTGATCCGACCGATATTCCACCGCCGATCAATCGACGCAGTGCTAAAACGCATGAAATTACCCTGGCGTGCAAGGAAATTGTTTCGGAAATTGAGCCCGGGGTCCGTTTTAAGTATATGACGTTTGGCGGTACGGTGCCGGGACCGATGATCCGCGTTCGACAGGGCGATACAATAAAGTTTACGCTCGAAAATCCGGCCGAGCACAACGACGAGATTCACAACATCGATTTTCACTCGGTCTACGGAACCGGGGGCGGTGCCGAGGCGACTATGTGTCCGCCGGGCGTCTCCAAAACGATCGAATTCAAGGCGATGTATCCGGGCAGTTTCATCTATCACTGCGCCGTACCGAAAGTGGATCAGCATATCAGCAGCGGAATGTTCGGCATGATCGTGGTGGAGCCGCCGGAGGGACTGCCCGAGGTTGACCACGAATTCTATTTTGGTCAGCACGAGGTGTATTCCAAACTGGAGACCGGTGAAAAAGGGGATCATGCCTTTGACTTCGAAAAAATGAAGGACGAGATACCGACCTATGTACTCCTGAATGGTGAGAAGAAGGCCATAACGCCCGACAAATACGGTGCATTGAAAGTAAAACGGGGTGAAACGGCTCGCGTATTTTTGGTAACCGGCGGTCCGAATATAACCAGCAATTTTCATCCGATAGGCAATGTCTGGACTAAATCCTGGCGAGAGGGCGCCTTTACGAATCGCCCCGAGGAGTATTTGCAGACTTGCCAGGTAGCTCCGGGAAGTTGCGGGGTCTTTGAGATGGAATTTCCCGTGCCGGAAGACATCTACCTGGTAGATCACGCCCTGAGTCGCTATGCAAATAAGGGTATGCTGGGAGTTATTCGCGTGGAAGGCGAGGAGCAGCTCCACTTGTTCAATCCCGACGCATAAAAGAGTTTAAACGAAAAATCAGAATTTGAAACTAAAAATTGAAGTTTAATTCTATGAAATTACGCACATTCTTTTTAAACACTGTCATGGTAATGCTTATAGCGGGTCTGTCGATTCCGCTTGACGTGCAGGCCCAGAACGAGACGACGGAGCCTGACCGCGTCATTGAGATGAAAGGAAACGACGATCTCAAGTTTACGGTTGAAGATATCGAGGCCCGACCGGGAGAAGTCGTGAAAGTGAAACTGACGACCGTCAGTGACTTCCCGAAATCGGCGATGGCTCACAATTTCGTGTTATTGGCCCTGGATGCCGATCCGCAAAAAGTTGCAAGTGCCTCGGCCAAGGCTCATAAAAACGAATACATAGCTCCAGAAATGAAGGAGGAGCAGATCCTCGCCCATACCGGGTTGGCCGGGGGCGAAGAAACGGTGAGTGTCACCTTTACCGTGCCGGAAGAACCGGGAGATTATGAGTATATATGCTCTTTCCCCGGACATTTTTCGGGAGGCATGAAAGGAACGTTGCAGGTTAGCTCCCAGAAAGCTGCGCTGTAGGAAGATAGCAGGCTGTAGCGAACTATTCTTTCGTACAAAATAAGTACTGGATCATATTCCAGATTCAAAACCAATATTTATTGATGGGGAAATAAATCGGTGTTAAGTTTGAAATAAGGCAGTAAAGATCTGCTTTTCACTAAACCGTTATAAAGATCTTGCGAACTAAAAAAGGGGGGACATGGCTATTGTCATTCAATGGGAGGATCACATGATTGAACTGGTAACTAAACCGAAGGCCAAATATGCTTTTTTGGCATTTGATACGGAAGTCTGGGTCGATGGAGTCAAAAAAGCGGAATCCGGCGGATTTAAATTCAATGAAAGTGTGACGGGGGTAATAAATAATAAAGGGAGGGAAGTCCCTTTTAGATCCCAGTTAAATGCGGGTTTCTGGATTCCGAACTATGAATTTTATATAGAAGATGAATTGATAGACAGGGGTAAAGTGGATGTTAGTATTTGGATTTTGATCCCTATCTTGCTTCTGGCCATACTTTTTGGGGCCATTGTAGGCGGGGGTGTCGCTTATATAGTGACCGAGTTCATATTGAGTTTTCTATAGACCGGTAGTCCGTCGTATATTTGACACCCAACTTGATCAACACTGGATTTGGCTATTTTTTTGACCGATTCTTGCTGCGGCCGTGGTAGGAATTGGAATTGCCTGTGCAGGGATAAAATTCATTCTTGGTTTTTATTAAGCTGGAAGTTCCTCGGACTACTTCGAGCTGTCTATATCGAAAGAAACATCCACTTCATAGGAGTTGTTCAACGTTTGATAGACGACGCAATAACGTTCTGTGAGCTCGATCAGTTTTTCGATACTGGATTGATCTTCCGACGTTTCCAGGTCAAAATGCAGACGAATATCCCGGAACCCCACGGCCGCCTCTTTGGAAACGCCGAGGGTTCCCCGGAAATCCAGGTCGCCATCGGCCCGGACGGCTCCGGATGAAATATCGAGTCCCATGTTAACGGCTACCGCCTGTAGGGTGACGCCCGCGCAGGCCGCGAGGGATTCCATCAGCATATCCCCGGAACAGGCAAAAGAGCCATCTCCGCCAGCCGCCTTGTGAAGTCCCGCGTTTTGGGTGCCTATCTTGGTTTCCACCCTGCAATTTACCTCGTTGCCGAGGGTTCCCGTGGCCGTATGGGTTATGAGGGCGGCTTCCGGATTGTTTTTATAGGCTTTTTTCAGCGGCGCTTGTTTTTCGCGAAGTTCTTTGGCGTTCATGGAGTTTGGTTGTTTGGTCGATTGATTAAAAAATCGGCTATAAAGATCAGCAAATGTATGTTTTGGACTTGCTTGAGTAAAAATGACGAAAAAAATTTTTAATAAAAACTCTCCTATAAATATATATTTTTAAAGTAGTTGCATGATGACGGGTCTGCCGGACTTCGGTAATTGGATGCTCACGTCAGTTTAATCGCAGTTGTATTGCAGACTCCTAGTGTGCAAGGTAATTTATGGTTGCATTTCCAATGTAGAAAAGTGCAGAAAAGGGGTTTTTCAGAATGGCTAAAAAAAGAATTCGTCATACCACGATTAAAAGAGAGATCATATTGCTGGTGTCATTGCTGGCATTCAGTTTAATTGTGACAACCTATGTATTCAGGGTTTTTGAGTATGAACAGGGAAATATTCAGCATTTTACGGATATAGTTTGGTGGTGGGTTGTTACTTCGGCGACCGTTGGTTACGGCGACATTATTCCTGCTACTATGGAAGGTCGCGCAGCCGGTGTTTTTGCCATTATTATCGGAGTGTACGCTTATACCCATGTCGTAAGTCTGATTCTGCGTGTGGTTCAATTCAAGTTTGAAGAGGAGGAGAGAGGGTATGCGCCGGTGAACGTCAGGGGACATGTCCTGATTTGTGAATACACCGCGTTTTCGGATGAGTTGATCCAGGAAATCAAGGATCGCGGGCTCTATCGTAATCGCGATATTGTCATCATCGGATCATTGGTTGATCGAACCCCCTATCCCGAATACAAATTTGTACACGGCGAACCCATAAGCCCGGATACGCTGCAGCGAGCCAATGTCAGTGAAGCAGGGGTTATTTTTGTATTTTCCAATAACAGGTTTTCGGATCCGGATGCCAAAACGTTGCACGTCGTCAGTCGTATCATGGAGATCAACGATCATGCGGATATATTAGTCGAACTCAGCAATGAAGAAAACCCTCTTCTGGAATATCTTCCCCGGGAGGTGACCATCATGAAAACGGATGATCTGCTGTCGAGCTCCCTCTCTCATAATTATATCGATCTTGATCGCTATGTTGACTAGCCCGGATTTCACTTACGTGGGTGACGCTTCGCTCTGAGCGCTGACGCGGGAATCGCTCCGCTCGGTGCACTTCGTGGGAATCGCTTCGCTCGGTACGCAGCGCTGACATCCTCCTGGACGAGCCTTTTGAAAACCATCAATTATGCGGTAAATTGATTAAAACTGGTGGAGGGAGCGTTTGCAGGTTGACTAACTTAGTGGTCTGTCTGACTTTCACAAATCTACTGCGAGGAAACCGGGTTTGAATATCTTTTGGTCGATTTTTTTCAATAGAATCGCCGTTTTAGACTTCTAAATCGGCCAAATCCTGCCTCATGCCGGACAATTCTCTCGCTACGATTCGGATAGTCCGACGGACTCCCGGGCCAACTACTCAGTTCAAATCAAAGCGACCGTTATGTATTGGGATGAAGATTTAAAACAGGAACTGCTGGAGAATCTATCCAGGGAAGATTCGGCTCTCCACCAGATTCTGGATGCCATTCCCGAGACCGTAATTCTGACCAATCTCAATTTTGACATTATAGCTGTTAATGATACGTGCGGGTCAATGCTTGGATATAAGCCGTCCGAATTAA
Source organism: uncultured Balneolaceae bacterium (assembly GCA_964421495.1). Classification (GTDB taxonomy): domain Bacteria; phylum Bacteroidota; class Rhodothermia; order Balneolales; family Balneolaceae; genus CAJXOW01. The sequence goes on from CAYQXO010000030.1 coordinate 16,272, forward strand.
CCGGAACATCTGCAGCTGATCTTTCCACGGAGGCAAGGAACATCGAAAAGTTGGAAGATGTGGGATTTATGGAGGACCCGGAACAACAAACCTATACATATGAGTCCCACTATATAACGAAAGAGGGAGAGGTCCTTAATGCGGAAACCGTAATCCAGAAACTATACAACGAAAAGGATCAACCGGCCGCTTACCTGGGAGTGATTCGCAATATCTCTGAACGCAAGCAAATAGAGCGGGAAATAGAGCGCTTTTTTCTCCCTGCCCCTGGACCTGATGTGTACGGCTACGCCCGACGGTTATTTCAAAGAGGTAAATCCCCAGTTTAAACAAGTTCTCGGATACACGAAGAGTGAATTATATAGCCAGCCGTTTGTGGAACTAATGCATCCTGAGGATGTGGAATCGACAATGGAGGAGATCGGGCGGCTGGCTACCGGAGATCGTGACATGACCGTGAAGTTTGAAAACCGGTTCCGGCACAAGAACGGTTCATATTGCTGGATGGCCTGGACGGCCACATATGATGAGGAGAGCGGTCTCCTGTTTGCAATGGCCCAAGACATAACCGATCGAAAAGAGTTGCAACAGCAATTTAAGGAAGCGAAGGAAAAGGCGGAGGAGGCCAACCGGGCCAAAAGCCAGTTTATTGCGAATATGAGCCATGAAATCCGGACGCCCATGAATTCCATCCTCGGATTTGCCGATATGATGAAAGACCTGGTGGACAGCGATCTGGAAAAAGAATATGTCGAGAACATTCATAAGAGCGGCAAAAACCTGCTTAAATTGATCAATGACGTACTGGATCTGTCAAAAATAGAAGCGGGCAAGCAACAGCTGAAGGTGGAGGCGGTGAACGTAGAACGGGTAATAGACGAGCTTCAGAGTATTTTTGCCCTGGAAGCGGCGGATAAGGGATTGGAGGTCCGAACCCGCATAGATGATGATCTTCCGGCGACGGTATTGATGGACGAGATGAAATTGCGGCAGATTCTGTTAAACCTGATTGGAAATGCGGTTAAATTTACCCGGGAGGGATATGTTGAAATAGGTATTCGCGCGAAAAATTTTGTGGAAAAAGAGAGCCGGGTGCATCTGGATTTTTATGTCAGCGATACGGGCAGGGGCATTCCCGAAAACAAACAAAAGGAGATTTTTCAGGAGTTTGAGCAGGAGGATTATTCAATATCGGATGAATACGGCGGAACCGGTCTGGGATTAGCTATTTCCAGTCGCCTGGCCCATCTGATGGGCGGTTCTATCACCGTGGATAGTGAAGAAGGTGAAGGCAGTACGTTTACCCTGCACCTGCCGGATGTTACCATTTCAACGATGTTTGAGGAGGCCCAGGAAAAGCCGGATGGTGCAGGTAAGGTGACGCTCAAGAAGGGGAAGATTTTAATTGTGGACGATATCCGGTTGAATCGTGAACTGATCGTGGAATTTCTAAAACCCTATCCCATTCAGGTGTTGGAGGCAGAGAGCGGAAAGGAAGCTGTGCAGATAGCGTCCGAGGAAGATCTGGATCTTGTTTTTATGGATATCAAAATGGCGCAAATGGACGGAGTCCAGTCCATGTACGAGATCAAAAAACAAAAGGGTTCGCTTCCCGTCGTGGCTTTGACCGCCTCCGCCTTTAACGCCCACGATGTCCAGGTAGAGGAAGGGGAATTTGACGGGTATTTGAGAAAGCCGGTTAACCGGTCCCAGATTATTGCTGAATTGTCCAAATATATAGGAGGATATACAACCACGGAGGAACGGACATCCGCTGTAGAAGGATCGGACGGGGCAAATGTTTCTCAATCCGTAAGCAAGGGGGATAAAAAACAGCTGGCTGAAAAACTGGAAGGTGATATTTCCGGCAAGATTAAACAGATGGATTTGGACTCGGTAGTTATGGATGAGTACAAAGAGCTTCTTGAGAATATGAGAGCGTTTGAGAAAGAGACGCCGGAAGAGCGACTGGTCCGGTTTAATGAGAAGCTCGAATCGGCAATCGATCAGTTTGACGTGGAGAAGTTACGGGATTTGATTGTTACTTCGTATCCACGGCTGTTAGACAATTTGAAAAATTAAATTGCCTGGTCAAACCGTCATAATGCCCACATATTAGATCTCTATGGAAGAAAGTGATCAACAAAATACAAAGGATGATCTCGTCCTTATTGTGGATGACGTACCGAAAAATATCCAGCTGCTGGGCAAAATCCTGGATAATAACGGATACCGGGTGGTAGCGGTTACCAAGGGGGAACAAGTGCGAAGTACGGCGGAAAAGCATAGGCCGGACTTGATTTTACTGGATATCATGATGCCCGATAAAACGGGTTACGAGGTATGTGAGGAGTTAAAGGAAGATGAGGAGCTCTCGGATATTCCCGTTATATTTTTGTCAGCCCGCTCCGAAGAAGAGGATATCGTCAAGGGGTTGAATCTGGGCGGGGCGGATTATGTAACCAAACCTTTCAGGTCCGGTGAATTGTTGGCCAGAATCCAGACCCACCTTAGCCTGAAAGAAGCGCGGGATGAGATTGTCCGTCAGCAGAAAGAAGTTCAGGAGTTAACGGGAACCAAGGATAAACTGTACTCGATCATTGCTCACGACTTGAAAAACGCATTATTCGGGATTTCGGGACTTGCCGAAATACTCCATTCAGATCTGGATGAAAAAGTCGTCAATGAAGAGATCAGGGAAAAAATTGGCTTGATCAATCAATCTTCACAGACGGCAACCCAGATACTGGAAAATCTGCTGGCCTGGACCCGTCTGCAGTCGGACGCCCTGAATCTTTCTCCTACTGAATTTTCTCTTTCCGAATGCATTGAGGAGTGCATAGGACTTTATAAAACACAGGCGAGCAACAGGGAGGTTCAGATTGATTTTGACGCTAAAAACACCACACTCTATGCTGATAAAGAGATGATATCAACGGTCTTCAGAAATCTCCTGTCCAATGCCATCAAATTTTCTGATGCCGGAGATGAAATTTCCATCATTGTTGAAGCGCATGATAAAACTGTGGAAGTCTCCGTTGCAGACGAAGGAAGCGGGATGAAAGAAGAGGTGCGAAAAAATATTTTTAATCCGGCCGAACGGCCCAAAGGGGATAGTGAAAAACAGGGCACAGGACTGGGGTTATTGCTTTGTAAAGAGTTCGTGGAGATACACGAGGGGGATATCACGGTTGAAAGCCGGCCCGGAGAAGGATCAAATTTCAAAGTCCGGCTGCCCAAGGTGGCTGTTGCGTGATTGTTTTAGTTGTGATAAGCGATATAATATTATTTGGAAGTGAAAGATCGACTGACTCCTAAGCTGCAATATCGGTTAGTTACTTTTCAACCGCCGCTTTTCTCCCCTCTTGCGATGACAAACTCCCCGGGAATTGCATATCCGGCCTCGTTACGGTACGGTTCAATCGTTTCGAGATAGTCCTGGTGTGCCTCTTCGCGGGTTTCCTCATCGAATTTACGATAAGCCAGGGCAACGGGTCCGCCGGCAAATGCGGCCATAATCGCATGCTCCGGGGATTCATAGCGCAGGGTTACGGAAAAACGCTCGTGCTCTACATTGTCAAATCCGGCCTTTTCAAACGATTTTTTCAGCGTTTTGCCGGTTCCCTGCTGGAAGAACAGGGGACAGACGTCGGTTTCCACTCGTTTGTCCACCACCGGAAATATTCCGGCCCATCCACAGTTTTTCCGGGCGCCCCAGTTTGCCACGACGGCCCTTCCGCCGGGTCGCAGTGCCCGGTGCATTTCCTCGAGTGCACGGACCGGGTTCGGTACATACATCAACCCCAGTCCGCAAAGTGCCGCGTCAAACTGCCCATCTTCCACGTCAAGTTCTTCTGCATCCATCCTTATAAAGGATACATTTTGAATATCACGTTTATTTGCCCCCGATTCGGCGATCTCCAGCATAACGTCAGAAAGATCCGTTGCCACTACCTTGCCGTTCGGCTGCACGGAGTTTGCTATACGGAAGGTCACGAGTCCCGTTCCACAGGCTGTTTCAATAACGTCCTCTCCAGGTTGCAGGTCCGCCAACTCCATCAGTCGGTCCTGGGCGGGTTTTAGCTGCTCTTTCCACGAGTCTTCATAATAATCGGCGGCCTGATCCCAGCCGTACCGCTGTACGCGTCGTTGTAATTGGGGTTCCATAGGGATTCGGTTTCATTTAAATTAATAAAATACGTTTTGCAAGTCGGTCGATTAAAGGTCGACTCTTGTCGAAAATTACGATTGACGTTTTACCAGCTTCACTTCCCGCTTGACGGGAATGGCTCGTTTAAAATCGTCCAGCACCGGGCTGTGTTTGTCGGCTTTGTCGAGCACTTTCATGATTTCCTCTTCTTCCGCGGGACTTTCGATATAGACCGTGTATCTCAGCTCTTTAAATCCCGGAGAGCGATCGTCGACGGCCAGCATTCCGCGGGCATCGAAGTCGGATTCCACTTCCACTTCGATACTTTCGACGGGAACGCCCATGATTGCAGCATGCTGAGAGTAGGCAATAGCCAGGCAGCTTCCCAGCGCGCCCCGCTCCAGTATGCCGGGACCCGGCCCGGCGTCGTTGCCTCCTTCCGCCTCGCCGATATCAACCTTGAATTTCCAGTGTTTGTGTTCGACCTCGCAGGTGGTGCCGTCGAACAAGCGGATTTTGGTTACCGCCGTGCTCTTTCCTTTTTCCGGTCGAAGTTTTACTGCTTTTTGATTCCGTAAGAAAGCCTGTTGTATTGTTTCTGGATCAGACATAATATCAGTTTTTTAAAGTTTAAGGTGTTATTTCTTTTTCAGGGTCGGGATCAGCATATTCACCTTGTCGCGATACTTCCGGTATTTCTCCCCGTGATACCGTATCAGATCCCGTTCTTCAAACCAGATTCCGACAAGGATATACCCGGTAGTTGCTATCGCGAAGACAAGATGTCCGAGCGTCATATGGGGCGTGGCCCAGAAGGCGATAATAAATCCGAGCATAATCGGATGCCGCACGTATTTGTACATACCGGGCTGCTGGAATTCAAGCGACGTGATTTCTTTGCCCTTCAGGTGCAGATACACCTGTCGGAGTCCGAACAGGTCAAAGTGGTCGATCATAAAGGTGGCCGCGAGTACTGTCAACCAACCCAGCCCGAAGAGACCGGTGAGCAACGTAGACCATACTCCGGCCTCAACACTCCAGATTACATCCGGCAGGGGACGCCATTGCCAGTACAGGAGAATTAAAACAAGACTGGTGAACAGTACATACGTGCTTCGCTCGACGGGTTGGGGAACGATCTTTGTCCACCACTTTTTAAACCCGTCGCGCGCCATGACTGAATGCTGGACCGCAAACAGCAATAATAACACTGCATTGATTCCCAGCGCCTGTATCAGATTTGCCGCTTCCGGACCGCTGTTGATGGTCTTGGGAACCCCGAAATCTCCGACAAAACCGATAGCATAGAGAAAAGATCCCAGAAATATGATGTACGATAGTAAGCCATAGATAAATGAGATTATGCGTCCAAACATAAGGTATACCTCCCTTTTGCCTTTATTTTAATTAATTACCTGTTGATTTTTGTGCCTTGCCCGTGGGGGTGGTGTCAAGATCCCGGGCCCCCTGAAGAAGTCGTTCAATATAGTTGCGCGCCAATTGCTTTTTCCCAATCTGTTCGGCTGCAAGAGCGGCTCCCATGAGGGTGTTCAGGCGACCCGGCCAGATTTTATCGGATGCTTCATAATATTCGAGGGCTTCCTTGGGCTGATCGAGAGCCATAAACAGATCGCCGAGGGCTTCGTTGGATGGCTGCAGGGCGCCCGGCGTTACGGGGTGTTTCTCCACGCTGCTTTCCAGTCGTGTTGCACTCTTCATCGTTTCCACGGCTTTATCTTTGTTACCTTTTTCATGTTCGATCCAGCCTTCCAGCACCCGTCGGTCGATTTCGATGTATCGGGCCATATTGTCGGCTCCACTTTCACGGGCACGGTCACGAAGTTGTTGAAGTTGTTGCATCGAATTGTTTGCCGATGTTATATCTCCCGTGTGGACCGCGCCGAGTCCTTTTGCAAACCAGGTCAAACCTTCGGCCCATGGAAATTTATCCCACGGCAGATATTTTGGGGTCCGGGGATCCAGTTCGGCAGCTCGCTGCCAGTCATTTTGCTCAACGGTCAGACGTGCGGGTACGGCGGCAGAATGAAATGCCGAAACAAAGGATGTTTGATAACGGTCTTTTTCCAGCGCCCGTTGGTAAGCGTCTTCCGCTTTTTCATGTTCGCCTCGCTGCAGATAGGCATAGGCCAGGTAATCCACGGCATGGAGAAAGTGGTGGGATACGGCACCGTTAACCGGGTGTTCGAGCGCTGCTTCGGCGGATCGCGTGTTCCACGCAATAACTTTGGACCAATCACCGAGGCGTACATAGATATGCGTGGGCATATGCAGGGCATGAGGGACGGACGGGGCAATTTTTCCGTAGGCTTCCACAATGTCCAATGCATTTTCGGCCCGACCGTCTGCGTCCGTTGCATGAATAGTATAGTGTATGGCACCGGGATGCCTGGGATGTTGTTCAAAAACCTTACGCAGAATAGCCTCAGCCTCGTCCAGAAGTGGTGTTCGATTATCTGCGAACTGGGCTTTTGTCAACCGCGACAAACTATAGAAAGCGGCGATGTCAGGATCATTTTGGTAGGATTCATAAGCCTTTTCCACTGCATCGGTCCACCGTTGGATGCGCGTGGCGAATTCGGCCATTTCAGGTTCGCGAAAAAATTCAGCGGTGGCTTCAACCAGAAGTTTTTCCCGTTTTGAATCGACCAGCTCCGTGGCTTTGTTGATATGCTCCCAGCCCTGCTGCAGTTCTTTTTCGGTCGGACGGGTACCCCAGAGGGGCTGGAAAAGGGTGGTGGCTACTCCCCAATGAGCCATCGCACAATTCGGATCGGTTCGGGTAATCGCATTGAATTTCTCGCGCGAGGTGGCGTACATCATGTGATGCAGCATACCCAGGGCTTGGTTAAAGTCTTC
>CAYQXO010000031.1:0-23171 GCA_964421495.1 uncultured Balneolaceae bacterium
CACGATCCAATTTTGCTCGTAATACCCGGAAGAAAAATTCATCCAGTTGATCGGCGTCCCACCATTTATCCATATAAGCCTCACCGAGGCCGACAGACTCCAAGGTTCAAATATTTTGGTATGCAAAAAAAGAGCCCCGGGTATGTAGTGTATACATAAATCCCGGGGCTGCAGGGGGCTGAGAGAGCACCTTGTAAAATGAAATTCCTTTTTAACAACTTCTTCTGTTCACAAGAGAAATGAGATCGGGAAGTGTTACAAAAAAAATTAAGATTTTTTAATTTTTAGGATGAGGAGGGGGATTATTTGTCATTTATGTTGCAGTGCTTGCCTTGTTAATTAATTGACGGGCGTGTTCCAGTTCGTCCTCGTTCACGGAGTGTCCCAGGTCGGGATAGATTGTTTTAGTTACGTTGGCGTCCAGGTATCGAAAAAGTTTAGCGGTTTCGTCAACCCGCTGTTTGGGAATGTGGGGATCCTTTTGGCTGCAACCCAAAAAGACCGGTGTCCCTTCCAGGCTTCCGTAGTAGTGTTGAAATTCAATCCGCTCTCCAATTACGCCGCCGCTTAATCCGATTACACCTCCATATCTGTGAGGATGGCGGGCTGCATATTCGAGTGTAAGGCAGGCGCCCTGGGAGAATCCCATGAGGAGTATGTGTTTGTTTTTCATACCGGCTTGATGAAATTGATTCACAACCTGGTGGATGGCCTGGAGACCGCTGGAAATTCCGGGTTCGTTACGATCCCTCGGTTCCATAAAGGAATGGGGATACCATGTGTTGTCCGCGGCTTGGGGGGCAAAATAGGTGATGCCCTCTGTTTTTAACTCCCGGGCAAGTGATAATATACTTTGTGCCGATGCTCCTCGGCCGTGCAATAAAATAACTCCGCCTCGCGCTTCTTCCGGGTCGGGTCCGTGTTTGGCAATTTCCTGATTTTGATGAGGTCCATCGATTGAATGTTGTGATTCAGCGCGGAATAGACTCATAAGTATATTTTATGATTTTTAAATCGTTGTTTCCAGTTGAGGAAGACGCTTTTCAATTTGTTCTCGTCGCGACTTCAGCAGTTCTCCGGAGTTGGCAGGTATTGAAAAAGAAATCGTATATGCCTCCCCGCTCCCCTGTTTACCCTGGGTGGCGTTGGTATAGGTAAAGAAGGTAATATTGGAGCCAACTGCTCCTTGTTGATTGGAGTAGTACAGGTGATAGGTCTGCGGCTGGTCAAAGTTGACGGTTTTTTTAATAAGCCGTAATCCAGGGATTTCTTGATAGAAATCTACATTTTGTTGTGGATCACCAGCCAGGGCCGTTATATGATGTAACCCCTTGTCAGGGAGCAATTCTGCCATCCTATTGGGTAAATTTCGTTTACGTTAGCAATCGCGAGTCACCTTCTGAAGCTATTGATTTTATCCGTCAAAGGTTAAGAAGTCGATCTCGATGTTCATCAACATTTAGATTACATTCCCGTCATACACTATGAACGGAAAAGATCAGCTATTTGTTCCTGATTCAGTTGAGAGTTCGTACAATCAACAAATGAGGACGTATGTGATGAAATATAGAATGTATCCGGCAGTTGCAGTTATAGTTGTACTGGCCGCTATTTTTCTTGCAACCAGCTGCGAGGCTCCTCCCGAACGACTGAACGTCAAGGCCGATTTAAGTTCTTCCTATCGGTTGGTTAACCAAGACAGCCAAACAGTAGATTATCCCCGGGATATGTCCGGTTCCTACTTGGTTGTGGGATATATATTTACCCACTGTCAAAGTGTATGTCCCGCAATAACCGCGAATATGAAACGAATTGAAGAGGCACTGCCGGCGGATTCCGCCGTACATTTTGTCGGTATTACATTTGACACGCAGCGAGATCGTCCTTCGGTTTTGCGGGATTATATGGATCGATTTGACTTGCCTTCGGATCGTTTTACGCTTCTAACAGGAGACTCGCTCGAGGTGTATCGGCTTCTGGATACCGTAAAAGTCCACGCCTGGAAAAAAACGATCGACGATACGACCTCGGATACGGACTCCTATATGTTTGTACATACGGATCGTATTCACTTGATTGATCCAAAGGGACGGGTGCGCGGATCTTATAAGGGTAGTGCGGTTGAGTCCGATAAAATCAATAGTGATCTTGAGGCATTGCGCAAGAGGTACCGTTCCAGAGATAAATGACGTGGTAGCTACGGTGGAGCAGGCCGACTGGCCCGCCGGCTGAAGCCAGTGATTGTTATCAAGGGACAACAACATGCCGGTTTAGTCGACGTTGTGTAAGGAGTGCTGGTTCCTATCCTTTTTCTGTTTTACTTCATCTTGTTTGAGTGTTAATATGGCAATAATACCAGTGTAGGTAAGTTGAAGCAGTAATTAACTGGCTTATGACCTTTTTACTATATTTACGGAGGATTTCACATGTTTCAGAACGTCATTTCTCATTTCAAGGAGCAGCTTCAAAAACAGGCCGATACCGATCTTAAAATGTACCGGGAAGATCATAATATGGAAAATGCTCCCTATATCGGAATTGAGGAGTCCACTCTTCGCCAATTACTTGACGATTGGCATCAAGAGCATATTAGCAAAAAATTGAGCCACGGAGAACAAGTCGTGCTGGCTTTTGAGCTGATTGGTGAAGCTTACGAGGAAGAAAAAACCGCCGGAATTATGTTGTTGTCGGAATACCTGTATCCGAATGGGGGAATTGATCGGGAACAGGTGTTGCCGCATATCGTTAATTTATTTACACAGCGACGTATTTATGACCGGGAGATTTGTGACTTGTTCAGCCACGCTTTTTTGTCGAAAGTGATCAATGATGAGGAAGAGGGGGCTTATTGGGCTAGTAATATATCGGATTGGCATAAAGTGGATAATAAGTGGCTGGCCCGGGCGTCGGTATTGGCATTTCGCAAGGTTGATCGACAAAGCGATTATCTGGACTTGCTTTACGAGGCGTGCAAGGTGGTGATCAAGCGACGTGAGGAAACCTGCAAGGAAGCTGTCGGGCAACTGCTTCGAGACGTTCACGATCACGATCCCGACTGGGTGGAGGATTTTATATGGGATCACATTCGGTATTTCGACTGGAATAGTCTGAATGAAGCCCTGAAAACCATACCCTACGATGATCGGAAAGCCTATCTTAAGCGTTTTAAGGATATGCATTTCAGGAATGTGAATTGAGTGAATTTTTTGGATGGGCTGCAAGAGTCGGGCGCTATCTTACGGGACGCTATGAATGAGTTGGATTACTGAAGACATTATAATTGACTATTTACTTTTATTGTAAAGTTTATATTATTGATGGGTTGGGATATGCCGCCCACTTTTCTGGAATTATCATCCAGAAGGATTTAAATAGATATAATCCCTGTTTATGAAGAAGGTCGGTCTGGGAGCCTGCCGGCTTTTTTGCAGTAGATTTATAGAAGTCCGACAGACTTCCCAGGGCATAACTCGTCGAAGTTATTCGATAGATTCGGGTTGTCAGGGTAATTATCCTTATAGGGGAACGTTATAACAGAGATTGATCTAACATATACTAATTTATAAAAATATTTAGCATGAAGAGATTTATTAATTTTCAAGCATTTCTGATTCTCATATTTGCGGTGGGACTTCTTCTGCCTCAATGGGTTTCGGCACAGGACGAAGAATCGGTTTATTTTTCTCGTCGTGTGGCGGATTCCAATGGAGATCTTGTGACGAGTTCCAGCGGAAACATAAGCTATACAGCGTATTTAAACGGCGAACAGGATTCGATTTTAATTGAAACGTCTCCGCGTTGGGATGGGAGTGGCTCCAACTGGGATCAAAGCAATAGCCTGATTGGTGTGGAATTGCAGAATTTCCTCCATTTTGCCGCCGGCGATACCGCTTATTTGCGCTTTACCGACCGTTCAATCAATGAACAGGGGACCATTAGTCAAGAGATTGCCACCGTTCCGTGGAGTGATCCGGATCCGTTTGGCAATATCTCTCTCAACAGTGTCACATTGCCCGATCGTCCCGCTAATGTGGACATCACTGCCAATGAGGAAAATGATCATACGATTACCTGGGATACGGAGTCGGGCATGACCTACCGGGTCTATCGCAAGAATCGTGATCAAATCATTTTTAACGGCGAGCAACGCAATCTATATACGCTGGTGGCCAGCGGTTTGTCGAGTGGTAGCTATACGGATACTGAAACGACTTCCGAAGGCCGGTACGCCTATATCGTATATGCGGTCAACGGTGACGGAACGTGGAGCAGTCACTCCAATGTGGCTGTTTACAATGATGGGGACGACAAGTACGCCAAAAATTCAGTATATCTGAAACGACGGGTGCAAGATTCCAACGGGAATTTGGTTACCGAGTCGATTGACAATCTTTCCGTAACGGCGTTTGTCAATGGAGAGCGCGACTCTGTATTGACGGAAAAAGCACCCAGATGGGACGGCGGCACCAGTAACTGGGACCAGGCGAACAGTATGATTGGAATCGAGTTCCAGAACTTTACCCATTTTACTGTCGGTGATACGGCTTACCTGCGTTTCACCGATGATGCGATCAATGAAACGGGGACAATTGTGCAGTCGATTGACACGATCCCCTGGTCTGACCCCAACTTTTTCCAGAGCCTGCAGTTACAGTCGGCCGACCTTCCGCAACAACCACAGAACGTGGAGTTGACCGTTAGTGATAATTATGAGCGGACGTTGACGTGGGATACGGAAACGGGTTTGACGTATAATGTATATCGGCGGGACCGACGGGATACCGTTTTTAACGGCGAGGCTCGTAACTTGTACACACGAGTGGGAAGCGACTTGTCGCAGGGGAGCTTTACCGATGACAATACGGATTCCGACAAACGCTTTGCGTACATCGTCTATGCCGAAGATGGAAACGGAAATTGGAGTATTCACTCGGAAGAGGTCTTTCGACGTAAGTCGATCACCAATCTCCAGATAGTCGGAAATACAGCTACCAATGCTACACTGTCATGGGATTCATTTGAGCCGGTGATCGGTAAATTGGCCGGTTACGATATCTTTCGTCGCCAGGAAGGAGAAGAATTTGGCGACGATCCGGTTGCTTACAGCAACAAAGATACCGTATATACCGATTCGCGTCTTGAGCCGGGTCAGACTTACTACTACAAAGTACTGGCTCGGAATTTTGATCGAGAACATATGGGAGAGGTCGATGAAATACAGGTGACGACCGAATCCTCACAGGATGGATATATGACCTATGCCAATTTCAAGGTGGCGGTTGTGCTTTATGAAAACGGTCCTTCCGTCAGGGGAGGAGATTACCAGATGACGGAAAGTGAAGTTGAGAACATTAAATTCCTGATTGGAAAAGTTCGTGAGTACTTCTGGCGCAATACGGAAATGCAATTAAATCTCGAGGTTGAATTTATAGAATTTGACGAATACCTGGAATTAACCGATAACAGCGGTACCTCGACCGGTCAAACGGGTCAGCATTTGATTGATAAACGCGGCGTGGTAAATACCCAGTACGATATTGTGTTTCGTATCACTCCCTCCGTGGGTGGTTTTTGGTCATGGGGAGCTACCAACCGTCTGGGTCTCCCCGGTCCCGATCGCCGTACCGGGTTTGCACAGGTCCGATGGCCCTATCGATCAACACGAGGTTTCGATGAGGGATACCCTGCTTATTTCCCGAATATTGATTATAACCGCGTGGGTAATAACCTGATCTGGACCTTCACCCACGAGATCCAGCACGCTATAGACGGGGTGTATAATCACAATGACCATATCGAGATGGGGCATGGGGACTTCCCGCAATTATACGCTACGACTCACATCGATAATCCGGATATCGGATGCTGTTATCCCGGCTTCCCGGAAAGTTATAGCAAGCGGTTCGGGAAACGATTCAGTTTCCAGGGTACGATGATGCGGGATTTCAAACCCTATAAAGATCTGTTCTCGAATTGGGGCGATATTTATGAAACGACCGATGCTGACGGCGACGGTTTGCCGGATAACGATCCCCGGGTACCGCTCGATGAAAATCGTTTCGGGACCAGTTCCGGAAATGCTGACTCGGATGATGACGGGTATACGGATATGCAGGAAGCAACCGACGGCATATTCCACTATAGCTATAGTGATCCGCATGATTCGGACACTGACGGGGACGGAACGCCCGACGGCAAGGACCCCTATCCCCGATACCCCATTGATCAGCGCATTAAAACAACGGCTGATGATTTCGTCCCCACGATAGACGGAGATCTGGGCGATTGGCCGGAACACGCATTAGTGAATGATACGGTGAGCAAAGTGGAGACAGACCGATCTTTTGCTCCAAAGGTTTATATGGCTTATAGCAGTGATTCACTGTATGTGGCGCTGGACCTGCCCGTCTATGCACGTCCCCTGATTCGATGGGATTTTGATGCGAACGGTCGCTGGTATGGAGCCGGAAATACCACTATGGAGTTTAATCTCGGCAGTAATGAATTCAGTAGGCTCCAGACGTGGGTAGCTACCGATGAAGCCCGTCGACTGGACGAGGAGATCAACGAAAAGAAACAAGGGGTAGGTAATGGACTTTGGGATGATAATGTCCAGTTCCAGACACAGATTGGCAGTCGCCTGTTTACGTCCTCCGACATTAACTTGAGTATCCAACCCACAAATCCGGGTCATCATATTGAGATGGCCATACCGAGAACGGAACGGGCTAATCTTGTACTTGAAGAGGGCAATGAAATAGGCTTCCATATAGATTATATGGATGTATTCGGTGATGGAATTGGAGCCAAAACCTTTGACTGGTGGAGCTATGTATACGTGAATTTGACAGATCTCAAGGCTACGGAGGTGGAATCGGATGATCAGATCACTCATGAATTCGGACTGGAGCCCAATTATCCGAATCCATTTAATCCGACGACTACCATCGAGTATTCACTTGCCCAGAGCTCTGATGTAAAATTGAAGGTATATAATATGCTGGGTCGTGAAGTGGCCACACTGGTTAACGAGCGAAAGAGTGCCGGTGCCTATAAGGTTCGCTTCGATGCCAGCAATCTCTCGAGCGGGGTCTACTTTTACCGATTGCAAGCCGGGAATAAAACCCGCGTCCACAAAATGACGCTCATTAAATAACGCTTGTTGAATCGGATTTTAACCCTGCAAAGGACGAGAAAGAGATAAGTAAAACCGACTGACTTCAAGGCCGGTTCTTTACTAAAGAACCGGCCTTTTTTAATATTGGGATTCCGAAATTAGCCGTAGCGCGACCCTGGCAGCATATCGGTTTTGAAGGGTTAGCCTACGTTTGTTTTTACACTGGCCGATACAAAAAAGCGGAATGGTTTATGATGAAAGCAGTGTCCATTGCAGAAGGATTGGAGAATAAAAAAATGCTGAGCGGGCAGGTCGTTTCCTTGATGCAGCAAAATTTGCAAGCCATCCGCCGGGATACTTCCCTGATTCGTTGGTGGGAAAGAATGGATTGGAACTAAAGGAATAGCCTGTTCCCGGGCAAGGCAATTCTTTTAAAGAACGGCCACAATGGGACAAAACAAAAACTGAATAAAGGGAATTGAAGCTACACTGGTGTAGATGCTTATTCCTTGCTATCCTGGCTACGAACGGCTTTCCAGGGGTATACGCTTGTGGACGAGGGATGATGTACCTGTACCTGTCCCCGTATTGTATCATTTTGAACTTTGCCACTATAGTTATACCGAATCCCGTCCCGTTCGCTGCTGAATCTGACGCGTCGTCCCCGTACATGGGAGTCCGAGACGTTATGAGAATGGGTGCCGGAAGAGATGGAGAGATTTATCTGTTGATAGCGCTGTTCAATAGTGGCCGTAAATGGTTGAGAGTTGATTGACCATTCCCAGGTTCCCTTCAGGTCTGCCGGGATGATATAAAGGAAAATATCATGTTCGGGAAATAAGTGATCGGGGGCGTTCTCGTTAAGGGATATCAGGTTGCGTATGCCAATCAGCGAATCCGAGCTCCAATTTGTTTGCTGATTGACAAATATTTGAGGATGAATGGCCACATGTTCGTCGGGTTCCCAGTTTTCAAATCGGAACAGGTGGGAAACCACGCGGGTACCCGGATCCATTGTATTTAACAAATAGGGCTTGAGTTTTTCGAGGAGTTCGGGGAACAGGTACATGGTGATAATGTTGGCCCGACTCAGATCCTGCTCAAACAGGTCTCCCTGGATGAATATCACGTTATCCTTTACGCCGGCATTCAGGGCGTTTTGACGGGCCTTTTGAACCAGCGAGGAATCGATTTCGATTCCGTGGGCATAAGCACCATGCCGGGCTGCCGCAATGGGAATACGACCGTCCCCGGATCCCAGATCGATCAGATAGTCGCCCGGATGTACATCAGCCATTTCAAGCATTTTATCAACCACTGTGTCGGGGGAAGGAACGTAGGGGGCATCCGGATCCCCTTCCTGTGCCCGAATGGATTCTGTATGCAATAATCCGGCAAAAAGAATGAGCGTTACCACAAAAAGGAAAGAGCGGAAAAACCGAAAAGAAAACATGAATCAGAATTGAAGATTAATGAATTGCTTGGTTAGCCGGCAATAAAAGAACTTTCTGTCTGGATGTAAACTAATTCTATTTTTTATAAGCGTTTTAAAAATCGAAAAATGTATGTACGTCGAGTGCCATTGGTTTTCCAGGGTTGCATTACCAACAATGAGAACGACAACCATGTCGTACGGAGATTCCCACCGCATGATAATTCGGTGAAAGACCGGTATAAATGGTGGGAGGGGACGTTCGTATTTAAAGTATTTATTTTTTACTATACATATAGATTTCGGTGTTATCGAGAGGCCTCAATCGCTTAAATGTTAAAAATCAGAGGATTCAAGCGTGAAACGGATATATTCCACTCGTCCTGGAAGGGTAATATTTTCGACGTTCTGCTGGTTTATCTGTTTATTTTTCATATTAGCAGGTTGTTCGGGGACTTCAGATCGGATGCCTTCCCCATCCCCCAATATCGTTATTATTTATGCGGATGATGTTGGATATGGAGATATAGGTGCGTACGGTTCCGAGAAAATAGAGACGCCCCATATCGATCGGCTGGCCGAGCGGGGCGTTCGGTTCACCAATGCCTATGCATCGTCGGCTATGTGCACCCCGAGTCGTTACTCGCTGTTGACGGGCCGCTATGCTTTTCGTTTGGAGAATGCAGGTATCCTGTCGGCAGAAGATCCCCTGTTGATCGATCCGGATACTCCCACGCTCCCGGAGATTTTGAGAAAAGCGGGTTATACCACCTCTGTTGTGGGTAAATGGCACCTCGGATTGGGCGAGGCCGATGAGCAGATCGACTGGAATGGTCAAATTGTGCCGGGTCCGCTTGAAGTGGGATTTGACGAGTCATTTATCGTTCCGGTGACCAACGACCGTGTTCCGACGGTGTATATTAAAAATCGCCGCGTACACGGATTGGATCCGGAAGACGACTCAATACAGGTGGCGTATCCAAAAGAGGGCCATCACGATTACCAGGAAGAACATTTTGGTGAAGAGAGGGAAGCCGCCACGGAGGTACCTCAGCCGCTGGTGGGTAATTTGCCGTCGGGACACACGCATCCGGAGAGTCTGCGGTATCCGGCTGATGCACAGCATTCGGGCACTATTGTACATGGAGTCAGCCGCATCGGGTATATGACCGGTGGGCAATCGGCCTGGTGGGACGATGAACAGATGACTTCCGTCTTGCTTGACCAATCCCGGGAGTTTATCGATGAACATGAAAACGACCCGTTTTTTCTCTACCTTTCCCTAACGGAAAACCACGTCCCCCGTCTACCGAATCCACAATTTAAAGGATCCAGCGGAACCGGGCTGCGGGGAGATGCCGTGGTTGAACTCGATTGGGTGGTGGGACAGGTTATTGAGGTGCTTGAGCGGAAGAATATACGGGGGGAGACCATGATTATTTTTACCAGTGATAATGGTCCGGTATTTTATGACGGATATGAAGATGGAGCCCTGACGGATCATAACGGGCATGATCCGGGCGGACCGTTCAGCGGGGGGAAATATGTGGCTTATGAGGGAGGAACCCGGATGCCGATGATCGTCAGCTGGCCGCAAAAAGCCGGAGAAGGAGTGGTTAGCGATGCGATGGTGAGCCAGGTCGATTTTCTGGCTTCCCTCGCAGCAGTGGGCGGCGCTGATATTCCCGCATCTTATCGACATGACAGCAAAAATTTATTATCCGTACTGCTTGGTGAAAAGCAGCAAGGACGAGAACAATTTGTGCAGCAGTCGAGCGACGGTCTTGCCATTCGCAAGGGAAATTGGAAGTATATTCCGGCTGATGAGCGTTCAGATTGGGCCTATAATCGGCACGGCCGCGGCAACACGCCTTTGAATACGGAACCCCTGTTAAATAAGCCGTACCTGTTTAACCTGGAGGAGGATCCCGCTGAATCAAACAACCTGATGGAAAAGTTTCCGGAAAAGGCGGATTCACTGGCCGAGAGGCTGGAAACCATCAAGAATAGGTATTAAACAACACCATTTTTCAAGTAATTAGGGTTTTGGATGGTTATTTGTTTACCTCAAGTACATAGGAAGTTATTTCACGGATTATTGGGTTATCGGTACTATCCAGTTGGTAAATATCACAGAAAGCATATACCCTGTCCGTGCCCGTTTCGTTTGCGGAGGTAATCGATCCATTTACCGCGGCAGTGTTTTCCTGGATGATAATATGCTCGATTTGAACGGTATAGGCTTCTTCCGTCTCCATTTGCCTGATCACTTTTTCAAAATCTTCTTTACCCTCGATAACCTGATCTCCAATAATGGTCCAGCGTATATCGTCGGTAATATGATCCAGGATATACGATGAGTTGCTGTTGGCAAAGGCATGATTCAGTTTGGTAAGAAAGTTTTCTATCTCCTTCATATTGATCTTTCGCTGCCCGGATGATTCCATTTTGTTTGTGTAACCCAAAGTAATGAATTTCTTGCAGTATTAAATGTTTAATGTATAAAGTTGATGCGGGATACGATTTCCCTGAATCTTAAAATAATTCCAACAGAAGAAGCTACCCCAAGTTGCTGGAAAAAATCCGTCAATATTTGAAAATTATCTTTCCGGCGCTGTTGATTCTGTTGCTGGTGGGATTGGTGCTTTCCCGTATTTATCAGCCGGAACCCTCTGTACCGGAACCGGAAATACAAATAACGGCATCGGAGGCGGGAAATAATATAGGTCGGGCCGCCACGGTTTGTGGCCGGGTGGCTTCAGCAAAATATGTCCGTAATATCAAGGGTTCGCCAACTTTTCTTAATCTCGGCCGACCTCATCCCAATGCCTATTTTACCGCTGTTATTTGGGGGAACTATCGATCCAAATGGAAATCACCCCCCGAAGAGCAATACTTGCATCAAAAGATTTGTGTGACCGGCCGTATTCGCAGGCATGAGGGAACCCCGCAGATTGAGGTACAATTTCCCTACCAGATAAAGTTAAAACGCTCCCTTCCCGGCGAAAAATAAAGCGAAAAAGTTGAATCCAGGTACTCTTTTATTTTGCGCTGGACTTTTTCATATTATTTAGGGATAACAAACACGAATCTTGGTTATAACAGAATTATCTACATAACAGCACCGGAAAACTGTCGAAGTTCGGGAAATGGTATGTAAAATGAATTTATCCAGGTGTCTGTCGGACGTTTTGGATCGTAGCGAGAATAAGTCCGACAGCTTCCCGGCATTAGCCGGTACATTCGTCAGTGCCTCCGGGTATAAAACATTCTACTATTATGGGCAGCGATAACGTGTTGAAAAATATGAATCGAAGGGCTTTTATTCGAAATACAGCGATAGGAGCCGGTGGTCTGGCTTTATCGGGGTTGACGGGACTTCAAGCCATGGGACAGTCATCACAGGACCAACCTAATGTGTTACTGTTCATGTCGGACGACATGACGTACCATGACCTGCCGAGTTATGGAAACGACCAGGTGAACGCGCCCAACATTGAAAACTTGATCAGCCAGGGCATGCGGTTCGAATATTGTTTTAACTCCGCTCCCATGTGCGCTCCCACCCGCATGAGCCTGTATTCCGGAATCCATCCCGTTCGAAATGGGGCTTATCCCAATCACAGCAGGGTCTACTCCGATATCAAGAGCATGCCCCATTACCTGGAACCGCTCGGATACAAGGTAGGCATCATTGGTAAACGCCACGAGGCGCCCATAGAAAACTTTCCCTTTGAGGATTTGGGAGGGCGCCATCACGACGGGGGAAAAGGCGTTGACCTGGAGTTGGACAAGGTGCGTACGTATATGGAAGATAATAAGGAGAATCCCTGGAGCCTGGTTGTCAGTTCGAATCAAACGCACGGCCCTTGGAATCGCGGTGTTGACTATACCTACGATCCGGAAGAAATCGAGCTTCCCCCCTATGTAGTGGATACGCCGGAGACCCGCCGTGCGATGTCAAGATACTATGCAGAAATATCCTATATGGATCATCAGGTCGGCACCGTGCTTCAACATCTGGAAGATTCTGGCCAGGCCGAAAATACGATTGTGATCTATCTCAGCGAGCAGGGATCGCATTTGCCGCATTGCAAATGGACGTGTTATGATACCGGGGTTCGCTCAGTGTGTACGATACGCTGGCCGGGCGTGGTAGAGCCGGGTAGTGAAACGGAGGCGATGATGGAATATGTGGATGTCGTACCGACCCTCCTGGAAGCGGCGGGCGGAAATCCCGGGGAACAGGATTTTGATGGCAAAAGCCTGGTGCCGGTGCTAAAGGGGCAAACCGACGAGCATAAAGAGTATGCTTTCAGCGTACAAACCTCCAAGGGCATATATAATGGCCCCGAGGCCTATGGAATACGAACGGTGCGGTCGAAGGACTACCGCCTGATCTGGAATGTCAATCACAAGAATGAATTCCAGAACCTGGTGACCGGAGGGTATGGTCCGTTCGAATCGTGGGAACGGAAAGCGGAGGAAGGAGATCCGTTTGCCAAATGGCGTGTCAGTCACTATAAGAAACGGCCCGAGTTCGAACTGTATGACCTCCGGGTGGACCCCTATGAACTAAATAACCAGGCAGACAATCCGAACTACCGCGAAATCAAAAAGCGTCTGAAAAAAGAGCTCGATCGCTGGATGGAGCAGCAGGGGGACAAAGGGGCCGAAACCGAACGGAATGCACTCGAACGAATGTCCGAAAACAAACCCTGGCAAGGCTAGCCCGAAATTTGCATTCGGTAGAACATGCGCACGCCAGGGATTTCAATGGGTGTTGACTACAATCACACCGTTTGCTCCTCTTGACCCATAAATAGCGGTTTCCGGACCTTTTAGCACCGATACATTTTTAATATCACCGGGATTGATGGCTGATAAAACATCCGTGGAATGCATGGGCATACCATCAATTACGACCAGGGGTTCATCTTTAAGTACTAAACTCATGCCCCCGCGTATCCGTAGTCGATATGTATTCATTCCGGTGCGCGTAATTTGAAGGCCGGCTACCCGTCCCCGTAAGAATTCCTGGATATTATTATAACCTGATTGGTTAATATCCAAATTGGAAAAAGAAGTAACAGATCCCGTTAGAAAATCGCGGTTCATGTTCCCGGGGCCTTGAGATACCAGTGAGCTTTCATTCAATTGAAAAGAGGAAGGGGAAGGATTTATATATTCTCCTTCAACAGGAATCGTAGCTATTGAATTTTCCTTTTTATCTTTATGTTCGCTGGACTTATCGGTTGCGGGTTGAGCCTGTACTAACCCTACGGTAAGAAGACCTATTAATGGAAGTGTTAACCAACGCATGAATATCACCTCATGCTATATTGTTACGGAAAGTGTTTTTATAATTTAAATATTTAAACTATTTATTCCAAATGACATATATTATAAATAAAACTTCATATTTAGATGTAATTATATATATGTATACCCCTGTGGATGTTAAATAGTTTTAAACGAATCAGGAGTTACCGTGTATGTCGATGCAATGGTTTGGTAATGAATCGACAGCATGTAACGTTACTCATTCTATATAGAATTTTGAAGTATTGAATTAGTAAAGGATGAAGTCGGTTCATTTTTTAGTTATATAACGCAAACGCAGAACCTGGTGTGCCGCTAATTTCAATTTATCAACATCAACTTTGCTTTTCAGAGTCTTCCATTATGCAGCACTGTGTTTGATTTTGTTTTCCTGTGAGGATTTGAACCTGTCTGACAGCAGTGACAAAGCTCAGCAAGACCCCAATATTCTATTCATTTTTGTTGATGATATGGGGTATGGAGATCTAAGTGCCTACCGCGCGAATGGAATCAACACTCCCAATATAGATCGTCTGGCAGACGAGGGGATCCGGTTTGATCAATTCTACGTCAATGCCCCGATCTGTTCGCCTTCAAGGGTTGCCGTAACTACGGGACAGTATCCTTTGCGCTGGGATATAACCTCTTTTCTGGCGCGCAGGGAGTTGAATGAGAGAAGAGGTATGGCGAATTACCTGGATCCCGGGGCACCCAGCCTGGCACGGATGCTGGAGGATTCCGGCTATTATACGGCTCACATGGGAAAATGGCATTTAGGGGGTCAACGGAATGTGGTGGGACCGCTGATTACCGAATATGGTTTTAATACCTCCTTGACACAATTTGAAGGGTTGGGCGATCGGCTGGGACTTGTGTTCGAGACGCGTTCGTGGTCCTGCTGCGGCAATAGATTTCCACTTAGCGTGGGCCAGGCTGACTTGGAACCCGGAGAGGTGAAGTGGGTCAAACGGTATAAAGAGCCTGAGCATTTTGTGGACAGCACAATGAAACAGATGCAAAAGGCAGAGGCCGCTAACCGGCCTTTTTATATCAATCTATGGACGGACGCCGTCCATACTCCGCTTGAAGCTCCGCCGTCAAGGAGAGGAAGTGGGTCCATTGAAGACCATTATAAGGGAGTGACGCGAGAGCTGGATCATCAGCTGGGACGGATCATGGATCGCATCAGGGGCAATCCGGGTCTGAGGGATAATACGCTGGTTGTCTTTGCGAGTGATAACGGGCCGAGCAATCGAATCGGATCGAACGGACCGTTCCGGGGACATAAAGGAACGCTATTCGAGGGTGGAATACGAACTCCTTTTATAGTGTGGGCACCGGGATTGATGGAGGAAGACAAAAAAGGGAGTGTCAACGACCAAACCATAGTGGCCGGCATGGATTTGCCGTCCAGCCTCTTGTCCATCGCCGGCGTAAATAAACCGGAGGAGGTGCAATTCGACGGACTGGATATGAGCAGTGTCTTGTTGGGAGAATCGGTTCAGAAAAGAAACGAGCCTGTAATGTGGGTCCGTCCCCCCCGGGACCAATGAGGCCAACCCGGACCTGGCTATCAGAATGGGGCGGTGGAAACTCCTTGTTGATAAAGACGGGAAACACGAAAAGCTCTATAATCTTAAAGAGAATCCTATTGAAAGCATTAACAAGGCCGATGACTTTCCTGACACCACTGCAAAATTGAGAAAAAAGGTCCTGGAATGGTATAATTCGTTACATTGATATAGATAATTAACCTTTAATGTTAAAACAGTAGAATATGCCTTTGAGCCAGAAGATTCTCGTACTTGTAATGGGATTGATCCTGGTCGCCGCTTGTAGCAGCGAAGAAGAACCACAACAAAAAAGTCCGGCCAATACGGATGACAAAGAAGCTACTTCCGGGCCGTCGACTTCTTCGGAAATTACTAGCCAGGAAGCGATGAGGGGGGCATATGAAGGGAATTTGGAGCTTGTACGCAAGGCGGTGGAACAGGGAATCGATATTAACAAGTCGGATCAGATGGGGCGCACTCCTATTATGCTGGCGGCTTTTAACGGTCACACGAAAATTGTCGATTACTTACTACAAGAGGAAGCAGATGTACAGGTTACCGACGGATTGGGGCGGACTCCCTTGATTTTTGCCGCCAGCGGTAATTTTCCCGAGACGGTTTCATTACTTCTGGACCATGGAGCCGATCCCAATAAAAAGGATAATAAAGAGGAATGGACAGCGCTGATGTGGGCGGCGGCTGAAGGGCATGAACGGGTGGTTCGTGTTCTGCTGGACCATGGAGCCGATCCGGGTTTAAAAGATAAAGATAACGATACTGCAATGGATTTTGCGCGCGACAATGATCATACAAAGGTGGTCCAATTGTTGGAAAAATATTAACTTTTCAAGGTTCCACCGGGTTTAATCACGGCAGAATGTACTACCCTTTATTACTTCCTTTTTGAAGACGACCAATGTAATGAACTAATTTCCCATTCGTCGTCCACTTTTGTCAAGACGGCGAGTTCCAGGCTGTTGAGGTTTAAGTCACGCCCCTTGTAGGTACCCCGGGTACGGGAGTTCGTAGAAACCCAGGCGATCTCGCCCTGAATGGTCACGTTACGCGTCTTAACTTTTCTGTTCATGGCACTTAGAAACTTGCCGTCCATATGAAAATGGTCAGCGAGATATTCATCCCGAGACTCAATAACTCCACTCTCCAGGATTTTGGCTGAATCCGCCAGTAGAGATCGTGCCCGTTCCGTATTATTATCCACGATGGCCTGATGGAATGCCTCGAGAGAATTAACCACTGCCTCTTTTTCAGTCGCCTGTTGACCGTAACCCCGGGACGTTAACAGGAGCATCATCAGAACCGTTAAAAGTATTTTTGTTACATGCATGATTTTGTATTTCATTACATATGTGTTGGGTAAAATATTATGTCGGCTGATATTATCAAAGATTCTCCCTTTAATATGAGTAGAAATATATTTGGAGCCTTTGTGCTAATTAGAAATTTATTGCAATGATACGGTAACGCTATGAAGAAAATTTGCATTCTGCTTTGTTTCTTGTTGATCGGTTACCTTGCAGTGGCTCAGAATGGTAGTAAAATAACCGATGAAGATTCGAAACGACCCAATATTGTTCTCATTCTGGCAGACGACATGGGTTATTCGGATATCGGCAGTTACGGCGCGGAGATTCAAACGCCGAGTATCGATAAGCTGGCGGACAACGGACTTCGTTTTACGAATTTTTATAATACGGCTCGATGCAGTCCCTCGAGGGCAAGTCTGTTGACGGGGCTCTATCCCCACCAGGCCGGTGTGGGTCGGCTCGTTTACCGCGATTTCGGCGGAGCTTACCAAGGGTACCTGGACGAGCAAACCGTTACCCTGGCCGAAGTGCTTGGGGAAGCGGGTTATAAAACGATGATGTCCGGAAAGTGGCACGTCGGTCACCAGAAAGAAGAATATTGGCCTATCAACCGGGGTTTTGACCGTTTCTATGGAATACATATTCATGTGGACAGTTACTTTAAAGTGCTGAATTGCTGTTCGGTATACCTGGATGGCGAGGAGCGCATTCCACCCACCGATGATCCCAAAAATCATCTGCATCCGGAAAAAGATTGGTATACGACGGACGCATTCACCGACTACTCAATTCATTTCCTGGACGAGGAGGTTCGGGCATCCAAAAAAGAAAAACCGTTTTTTCTGTATGTAGCCTACAATGCTCCCCATTGGCCGCTGGAGGCGCCGGATGAGGATATAGAGAAATACCGCGGCGAGTGGATGGAAGGATGGGATCAGCTCCGAAAGGAGAAATTCCGGCGCATGAAGGATATGGGAATTATCCGGGAACATGCCGAGCTTCCCGATCACAACAATCCCAAATGGGATACGCTGAGCCGGCAGTCCAAAAAGGAACTGGATTTCCGCCGATCGATTTACGCAGCCCAGATTGATAGAATGGATCAGAATATAGGTCGACTGGTAAGCCACCTTAAAGAGATCGGTGAATATAAAAACACCCTCTTTCTCTTTATGTCGGATAACGGATCCTCCGGAGAACCTGCCTCCCAGAAATTCGGTTATAAATGGGGGGAGAATATGATGGATAACTATTCGGAGTGGAAAGAGGATAGCCGGCGATCTTCAAGTCAGGGAATGGCCTGGGCAAACCTGAGTAATGTCCCGTTCCGCAAATATAAGGTATGGACGCACGAAGGCGGAATCGCAACTCCGTTGGTGGTTCGCTGGCCCGGCGTGATAGATGGGGGCGGTAAAATCGTCCGGGAAACCGGACACTTGATCGACATTATGCCGACGTTGCTGGATGTAGCGGAGGCGACCTATCCCGAAAGCTACAACGGAAATGAGATTAAGCCGATGCAGGGCAAGAGCCTGCTGCCGATCTTCAAGGGCAAGGACCGAAAACCGCATGAATATATCTTCTGGGAACACGAAAGCAACAAAGCGGTTCGGAAGGGCGACTGGAAACTGGTCGCCGAAGCCGGACAAAATTGGGAGTTGTATGATCTGGAAGATGATCCCACAGAAACCAATAATGTAGCTGGAGAGCACCCGGATATATTTGAGGATTTACGCTCTGCGTGGGAAGAGTGGGCCGATGATGTAGGCGTCAGAAAATGGCCGATTGAAGAAAATTAACGTATATACCGGCGTATTTTGTTCCGGTATTACATGGAATACAACCTGTTTTATTTAGATTGATTTTAGCTGGAATAGTCTCAAGAAAGGTGAATAAAGAAATTGACTTAAAGTCGGGTCTAAAAAATCAACGATGAAATATCGTTTAGCACTGTTTGCTGTATTTGTGATAACCTTGGGAGTGGGACTGTTCTATAGTTGTGGTCGATCGGGGGAGACTCCCGGGGAAAATGAATCATTCAGAAAAGTTTCTGCGGAGCATTTTGTGGGAGAACAGGAGTGTTCTTCCTGTCATGCACAGGAGGTAAATGATTGGAGAGAATCCCACCACGACTATGCGATGGCGGTGGCCGACAGTGCCACGGTTCGCGGTGATTTCAGCAATGTGAAGTTTAACCAGGACGGGGATACGTACCGATTTTTTCGCCGGAACGGGCGTTATATGGTAGAAGCACCGGGTTCTGACGGACAGGTCAGGGAGTATGAGGTAACCCACACCTTTGGATGGACGCCCCTGCAGCAATACCTCGTTGATTTTGGCAAAGGCAAGTTGCAGGCGCTCAATGTGGCCTGGGATACCCGGGAAGAACGGTGGTTTTCGATGCATCCGGAGGAGGAAATTGGTCCGGGCGACTGGCTGCACTGGAGCGGAGGTGCGATGAACTGGAATTCGATGTGCGCCGACTGTCATTCCACGCAGCTGGAAGAGAATTATATTCCGGAATCCGATTCCTTTCACACGACCTGGTCCAGTATCAACGTTAGTTGCGAGGCGTGCCATGGTCCCGGCAAGCAGCATGTGGAATTTATGCGTAGTGAAAAGGCCGGGGAAGCATCACAGGAACGTATTCGGAAAGATCTGGACCTCACCGGGGGATCATCCCAGATTCAGCAGATCGAAAAGTGTGCGCGTTGTCATGCATTGCGGGAAAAACTGGTCGACTATTTTGATCATGACAAGGAGTTCATGGATCACTTTAATCCCGATCTTCCCCGTCCGGAGATGTATTTTGCCGACGGACAAATACGGGAGGAGGTGTATGTGTATGGTTCTTTTCTACAGAGCAAAATGTTTCAGCAGGAAGTAGAGTGCAGTGACTGCCATGATCCCCATAGCCTGGAACTGAAAGCGAATGTAACGGATAACACGCTTTGTATGCAGTGTCACGAACCATCCTACGACACGCCGGAGCACACCAAACATAAAATGAATACGGAAGCCTCGCAGTGTATAAACTGTCACATGACGGGGCGCTACTATATGGAGGTCGATTACCGGCGGGATCACAGCTTCAGGGTGCCACGGCCCGATCTTTCAGCTAAATTCGGAACGCCCAATGCCTGTAACGATTGTCACGACAGCAAATCACCCGAGTGGGCGGCGCAAGCGGTGAAAAATTGGTATGGAACGGAGCGGCCGGATCACTTTTCGGAGACGTTGTTGAAAGCGGATTCCCTGGGAGCAGATGCCGTACCGGATCTGAAACAATTGATTGCCGACACCACCCGACCCGATATTGCCCGCGCGACGGCCATTTGGTATCTCGGACAATTTCCCACCCGCCAGAGCGTAGACATCATCAAAGAGGTACTCGATGATGAAAGCGCCATGCTGCGAAAAAGCGGTGCCCGGGCTTTGTCATCTCTCCCGAAGGATATCAAGCAAGCTTCGCTGATCGATCTGCTCGATGATCCGGTTCGTGCCGTGCGAATAGCTGCGGTCGAGGGATTACTGGAGTTCAATACAGCTGACATGCTTCCGGGATCAAAACAGACGTTTAAAACAATTGTTGTAGAGTATCGCGAGTTTTTGGATGTGAATCAGTATTTTCCGAATGGTCAATTGAACAGGGGACAGTTTTTTGAAAAACGGGGCAATACGAAAAAAGCAATCCAGGCCTACCGGGGAGCATTGGAAAAGGATCCACAATTCAATCCGGCCCGCATAAATCTGGCGTATTTATATAATGAACAGGGTGAAAAGGCACGCGCCCGGGACTTGCTGCAAAAAGTTATTGACCAGGAGCCCAATTATGGTCCAGCCTATTATTCGCTGGCATTGCTGGTGGCGGAGCAGGGAGATCTTGAAAAAGCTGCTTCACGCTTTAATAAAGCGGCCGAGCTGATGCCCGATCACGCTCGCGTTCGTTATAACCTGGCAATTACCCACCAAAAATTGCGACAACCCGAAAAGGCGGAGAAACGATATCTCGAAGCTATAGAACGGGCGCCGGAGCAACCTGAATACCGGTATGGAATTTGCACCTTGTATCTGCAACAGGGCCAGCCGGAGAAGGCCTTGCCTCACGCAAAGAAGTTTGCTGAACTGGAACCGAATAACCGCCGGGCCCAAAAATTGCTACAGATGGTCAGGCAACAGTTGGAGTGACTTCTCTTTAATGGGCAATACGGCGTCCTCCCTGGACTGGGTGAATGGGTATGGTAATCCGGGTGAGGGCGTCTTTTTTTATATATCAGGCTTCTGCTCCCGGTTCCCCAACTTCTATCCGGTTCCCCGGCGTATTACTCCATTCAAACCATCCCCCGTCGTAGACGGAAATGCGAGGCCACCCCATAAGATACGCATTCATAAAGGCTTCGCTGCCTCTCCACCCGGTACCGCAGTAAAAAGCGATATGTTTTTCCGGAACGATTCCGCCCTCTGCCCATTTTCGGGCTATTTCGGGAAATTCGCGCATGGTATAGTCCAGGTTGCGGTAATTTTCCATATGATAGGCATCACTCCCGCAATTGCCGAAGATCGCACCGGCGATACGTCCCTTTTTTTCTATGTAGTGATAGCCACTTCGATTACCTGTAAATTCCTTCCAGCTTCGAACACTAACGAGTTCTCCGTCCTCTGAAGTTAACAGCTTCTTGGCTTCGTCCATGTCGATCATGTATTCCGGATGTTTCGGAATATCAATGCCTACCTCTTCCACGGGTGTGGGTTGGGAAGGTTCGGTAGTTATTTCATATCCTTCCTCTTCCCACGGGGTAATACCGCCATTGAGAATTTTAACATCCTCGACGCCCGCATATAAAAGGATGGCAGCACAGCGCATAGCGGCCAGGTGCCCGGCACTTTTACCGGGGGCTTCCTGTTCCATGCTTGGAGAAGAGAAACGACCGTAAAGGATCACCGTCGTATCGTGGCGAATTCCATGTTGCTTTAGGGTTTCCCGGAGTTCATCGGGAGAGCGTCGATTCCAGGTTTCTGTCGATTCCAGGTCGTTCGTATTTAGCGGAATAGCTCCCGGTAAGTGTCCCTCGTGATAGTCGTCGATATTATCAAAGTGGGTGTGGAAAATGACGTAATTACTTCCCCTGTATCCTTCAGGATTCCCCCCATCGATCAATTCCCGGAGCCACTCCGGATAAACAAGTTGTTGGTAACGGTCGAGATAGCCCAACGGTCTGTTATGGTCGGCCGACCACTGATCCAGGAAGTTATTATATACGCTGATATTATCGTAGCCGAGCCGACTCAGTTTATCGGCCATGGAGTGAGACTGTTCTTCCGTATACCCGTAAACTGTGATCGGATCACCCGGGGATAACTGTTTCTCCTCCAATACTTCGACCCAGTCCATAAAGCGGGTCCACCGAAGGGGGATGTTTTTGGCTCCGGGTATGTGACCACCTCGCTTTTCGCCCTGTAATTGCCAGCCATTATATGCCGCTATAGGGCGTACATCCAGAATGCGGTGCCTCGGATCATCGATTAGATTTGACAGTTTTTCGGTGGTAATCTGGTTGTATGATTCTGGCATGGTAATAAATCAAATTAAGATGTCCTGTATTATCTGATGTCGTAAACCGGAAACATATTATTAACGGTAAGAATTTTACATGGTAGCTAATAATTTCTGCATCTAAAAAAGAAAATAATTTGTTGATTAATAAAAGAGTATTATATTAGCGCAATTCTTTAAAAGAAGAAATAAGACATAAAGTTCATATTCTCAAGGGATAGGTATTCGATCGGCTCACACGCCCAATCAGGATAATACCTGCCAACAGAGCAAAGTGATCAGACAAGCCACTTGATAAGTGGACTCATACGATGAGTTAGTCAGCGATAACTTTATCCCGATCTAACATAAACCAAAGCTTGACGGCTTAGGCTAAAATACACTCCAAAGCCGGAGAGCCAATAATAAAATTTCATTGGAGGACAATAGAATGACCTTGTTCAAGCATCTTCTCATTACTTTAAAAAAGGAACTTCTGAATCACACTTACGGTAGCGAAATGGAGATTAGAAACGGATTGATTGAAGACGGAACGCAATTTCTATATAGCATTTGGGACGACTTGGAACGTTGGTGGCTTGCCATGGCTGAAGGCAGGATGAGTCAGGAGAAATTCGAATGGTTAATTTGGGAGAAAAAGGATCTCGCTGAAATGAAGGCGTTAAAGCAACAGCAGTTGAGCCAGGAACAAATCGATGAATATCGCGATAAAATTATTGCGACTATCGAGGGATCTACATTCAGACCGATGAGGAGATTTGTATAATTGATCTGTTTTACTCTTCGGACTGTCTGATTTATTATTACATTAGTTCACAGGGGTCTGCCAAAGATCTCTGTGAATTATTTTTTTACGATGGCAAAGAAT
>CAYQXO010000032.1:0-22978 GCA_964421495.1 uncultured Balneolaceae bacterium
CACCATATCCTGTTCCCTCAATTCATCTATAAACCCTGTAAATTCAGGAGAATGGGTTGCAAAATGAGACATTCCGTAATCGAACTTCATCTGTTTTTGAGGACCGGCATGCCTGGTTGCCAATTTCCCGCCGAATTCGAGCGATTTTTCAAGGATCGTAACTTCATGTCCCGCTTCGGCCAGTTTTTTTCCCGCGACGAGTCCGGACAATCCGGCACCGATTATACCAATAATCATAGAATACCAGTTTTATGAGGTTATCAAAACTAATTTGTACTATGCAAATCTAATTATTTCGGTTCAATGAATACGAAGACCGAGAAGTAACTCAATAAAAATATTTGTTCAGTAAGAAAAAAATTCAATTCTACTACAGTGTACGGTGTGCAAGATGATCTGGTCAGCCGGGTTTTTTTAACAGTTTGCGGATTTTCATGAATCAGCGTCGGAGAGGTTGAAAAGGTTAACCTGCGGCGAGCATTTCGTTTTATCAATCAAGGTAGGCCAAAAAGCTATGACTGGACTCGGTTTCGGCCGTCCGCCCGCAAAGCCCGTCGCTCCCGGGGGACCGGTGAGGATCAGAGGGGCCACTTCTTTTCCCAGTCGGTGCAGATCCTTCTCATCAGGCCCCCGTGCCGCTATTCGAAGTTGAATTTCGTTATGGTCTGCCTCGGCAGCTTCTTCAACCGGTTGTCCGTGACAGGCATTAAAGCCGACATAATCCAGTTGTAAATCATCAATTTGCAGATTCAGTTCTTCTATTCTTCTGCGAAAAACCCTGCCTGCATCCCTGGCTTTTTCAAGGGCTCTCGGCCAGCTATAGGTTAAACTGGCCGTAATTTTATATCCATCCAAATAGTTCGCCGAGACCTTGTAGTGGTCGGGGGGCGGTGATCCCTCAACTCCCGAAATTCGAACGCGATCCTTCGAGATTTGTTGCATGTGGACACTGGTGAAATCCGCCGATACATCGGCCGTTAAATAAGCTTTTGGATCTCTGATTTCGTAAATTAATTGTTCTTTAAGCGTCGGTAGGCTTACGAGGCCTCCACTCCCCTCATGTTTTGTGACATCAAATGATCCATCCGGATAAGCCTCTACGATGGGAAATCCAAGATTGTGGAGATCCTCCACTTTTTCCCAGTCGGTAAAGTTACCCCCCGAAGCCTGTCCCCCGCATTCTAGCAAGTGACCGGCTACCGTGGCGGCAGCCATCAAATCATGTTGATCCATTCGCCAGTCGAACTCATACGCCATCGGAGCTACCGTCAACCCGGCATCGATCACACGTCCGGTAATAATGACGTCGGCTTGTTGCTGTAAAGCTTCCACCATAGGTTTGCTGCCCAGGTAGGCATGGGCACTTTGAAGGGTTTTGTCGATTTCGGTGAATGGGATTCGGGCATCCAGGTGATTAAACGTTTCGCCCGTCTCCATCATGGATTGCATCGTTTCCCGGACATCATCTCCGTCAACGACGGCTATTCGCAGATCTTCCAGTCCCTTTTCCCTTGCAAGCCGTATAACTTCATCTTTGCAAGCACGGGGATTAACGCCCCCTGCATTGGTTAGCACTTTCAACTCACCGTTAGCAATCTCAGGCAAGACATGATCCATTACTCGCAGAAAATCCCGGGCATATCCATGACTTGCATCCCGATTTTTCAATTTTTGCAGGATGGACATCGTCACTTCCGCCAGATAATCCAGCACCAGGTAGTCAACCGGCCCCCGTTTTACTTGATGAATCGGAGCATTCGACCAATCTCCCCAAAATCCTGATCCGCTGGCAATACGTATGGAATTACTCATTTTTACACCTGTACCTCATATTAATAGAGTTTGTAACTGCTCATGGTGCGGAAACTTAAAATAACAAAAGATAATAAGGAAGGATTAAAGAAAAGTTAAGTCAGGCAGGCAAAAACTCTGTTTTTCAATTCGGAATAGTTTCTTATATTGTTCTTGACGCTAACCTAGATAACCTATCTTAGTGTTGCGTCTCTCTCTTGATGAATAAGCCAGGGCACCGTACCTGATACGTACGGTGCCTGTTTTATTTCAACCCCCTGCCAACTATGCTGAAAGCATGATAAAAAGCGCTTTTATCTTATTCACCGCATAATTATGCGGTTTTTTAATTCAGGGATTAAACAGGCGGTATTGCAACCCCTTTTTGATGGCCTCGGCGCGGGTATGAACATTTAGCTTATTGTAAATATTTCGAATATGATACCGAATTCCGTCCACCGACAAATTCATATCCTTGGCTATTGCACCATAAGAACTACCGTCCGACAATCTTTTAAGCACTTCTAATTCACGATCACTCATGATATCCAAAAACTGCCGGGTTTTATTGATATCCTCGCTATAAAGCAAGCGTTTTTCTTGCTCGCTCTGTACGGGACTGCTTATATCAATACCGATACCGAGGATCCATTTGGGATTGTTTTTCTCATCCTTTTTGAAGACTGAATGTTCCGTAATGAAAAAGTGCTCTGTATCGTTAACGTCCTTCAGACGAATGACCACTTCGGAGGGGGGGGACTCTTTGTCGCGCCAGCCCTTGATATTATCGATGGCCATGGATTGATCTTCGTTACTAATAGCCCGGAGTTCTCCCTGTTCATTGACCAATTGCATTCCGGTCGTGTCAAATCCCACCAATTCCTTATGTTGTTTATTACACCAGATCATCTTCAATTCCTGTATGTCAAACAAGTATACGATGGCCGGCAGGGAGTGGACAACATTTTGCAAAAATTCCAGATTTTCTTTTTGCTCTACTATCCGCTTTTCCAGCTGCTCCAATTCCTCATCCTCAAGCAATCCCCTTTTATCGTTTTGAGAATCTTTCATAAGCTTACGAGCTCTTTGGCTTTTCCAGCGAACGAATCGGTTCATCTCTTCTAGCCCGGATTTCTCACCAAGAAAATTCTCTTGTTAGAAATTCGGGCTAGGAATCTGTCAGACTCCTATGAGCAACATGCCTCATTCCCGGGGTTACATTTTTGTAACATTCATAGAAGGTGAAACATTCAGCAATCTGATCCAACTTTCACGTTTGAAGTACTCCCGTTTTAAAAGAGGCTATATCCGGTTGATGCTCAGCACAAGAAATGGATTCCGAGAGGTGCTTCCGGGTATTTTCCGGTTTTATAATTCCGTCAACCCACAGGCGAGCCGCCGCATAACGAACATCCGTTTCTTTTTCATACTTCTCAAGCATTTCCTGCATTATTTCCTTTTCTTTTTCCTCACTCAACTCTTCTCCTCGTTTTTCAAGTGTTCTAACTTTGATCTGGGTGAGCACCTTGGCAGCCTGCGTTCCTCCCATTACTGCTATTCGAGCGGTTGGCCAGGCGTACATAAATCGGGGATCATAAGCCCGGCCACACATTGCATAATTTCCGGCCCCGTAGCTATTTCCAACTACTACGGTAATTTTGGGGACCGTCGAGTTGGCCACCGCATTAACCATTTTGGCACCATCTTTTATAATTCCTCCGTGTTCTGCACGCTTGCCTACCATAAATCCAGTTACATCCTGGAAAAATACCAGCGGAATTTTTTTCTGGTTGCAATTCATGATAAACCGGGCTGCCTTATCTGCACTGTCCGAGTAGATGACTCCCCCGATCTGCATTTCCCCTTTCTTCGTCTTCACCACTTTTCGTTGATTGGCCACGATTCCAACACTCCAACCGTCGATCCGTGCGAATCCCGTAATCAACGTTTGTCCGTATCCTTTCTTATACTCGTTAAAACTACCTGCATCATATACCGTTTCCAGTACCTCATACATGTCGTATGGCGCACTTCGATCGGTGGGGAATATGTCATAGATTTGATCCACGTTTCGAGCGGGCGATTTGGCATCACCGCGATTAAATCCTGCTTTTTGGTATGGGCCCTGTTTGTCAACCAAATCGCGTACGGTGCGCAATGCTTCTTCATCATCATCAACCTTGTAATCTGTAACGCCGCTGATTTCTGTGTGCGTTTCAGCTCCACCCAGGGTCTCATTATCCACTTCTTCCCCAATAGCAGCCTTGACAAGATAGCTCCCCGCCAGGAATAGGCTCCCGGTTCCATTCACAATTATGGCTTCGTCGCTCATAATAGGCAAATAAGCGCCTCCCGCCACGCAACTTCCCATGATGGCCGCGATCTGGGGAATGCCCTCGGCACTCATCTTCGCATTATTCCGGAAGATACGGCCGAAATCCTCTTTATCTGGAAAAATTTCGTCCTGTCTGGGTAAAAATACGCCGGCGGAATCCACCAGGTAAATAATCGGAAGGTGGTTTTCCATGGCAATTTCCTGGGCGCGCAGATTTTTTTTGGTTGTAATCGGAAACCAGGCGCCCGCCTTAACGGTGGCATCATTGGCAACGATTACGCACTTCCGACCTGACACCTCGCCGATTCCCGTTATTACGCCGCCTGCTGGACATCCTCCCTCCTCTTCATACATCTCATATCCGGCCCAAAGACCTACCTCGTACCAAGTGTCCTGCGAGTCCACCAGATAAGTTATGCGCTCCCGGGCCGTCCACTTGCCCTTATCATGCTCCTTCTTGACGCGTTTAGGTCCGCCCCCCTGCTTAATTTCTTTTTCCGTTTTCGAAAACTGCTCTTTAAGTGCCTGTAAATCCATATTCCCACCTTCTTCTTGCTCCCTAATGCTCATAAGCTACCTGTAGCGGTTCGAATTAATGTTAAAGTTTCGTATGCTAACGAACGACTCCAACCGTTAAACACAGAGATGTTCGGGGATTGTCTGATTAATAAAATTTAAAGACCTTGCTTATAAGTCCAAATAAATAATTTTCAGCGTTCATATAATACCATATATGTTGCCAGCTTCCTTTGTATTTCACGCTACAAAATCACTTTTAATCAGTATATGCTGTATTTGCCTCCTAACGCTAGCCGCGCATCCACAGAAAGCTAGCGCTCAACGGATTACCTACCAGGATCTGTTGGGAAAGACTGATAAGCCGCAGATATATATAGACCACGTCACTTTTCCCTCCGACAAACCGGGAAAAGTCAATCTGGTTACTACATTTCGGATGGATTACAAGCTGCTTCGATTCAAAAAGCGGACTTCCCCGGCGTCCAGTAATAAAGCCCTTCCCTCCGCTCCCACTTTCACCTCCAGCGTGGCACTAAACCTCGAGTTGTTTACATCGGGAGAACAAGTTGAAAAAGGAAATCTTGAAGAGGCGAACATCAAGTCGTTGACTCCGGTAGATCGTAAATTCTGGAAGGGAACTGTGCAAACCGACACCTATGAAAAAACACAATCGAGCAACCAATATCTGTCGGGGTATTTGGATGTTCATATTCGTCCGGGATACTATAAGTATTTACTTCAGACTGACAGTGAATCGGCCGTCAGCAAGTCGATAACGCGTACCCGCAATATTCAGGTTAAAAATCCGGCAACCACTCAGCATACCGCCTTTTATTTCCTGGATTCCCTAAAGGAAGAAAAGAAACCAAAACGAGCGGTGTTGGCCAATTTCGGCGAAAATGTCCACTACGGTTCGGATTTCCATCTATTATTCAATCTTCCGGATACCGTCGGGGCGACCTATCAAATTGATATACATAATATTACCATTGAGAAAAAGGATACCACACGTAAACAGGATGTTTTTCAGAAAGAGCTGACAGATAATGATATACTGACATCTCTGTATCCCTCAATCACTCCGGACAGTACCAAGCTTGCGCTGAAATTTAATTATCCCGGGAAAAGAGGAACGCGTTACGGCCTGATTCATGTTCCCAACAGTCGTTTCGAAAACGGGAAATATCTGATTGAGCTGCGGAATCGGGATTCCGGCCAACTCCTGGGCCGGAAAATGTATGAGTCCCGCTGGATCAACATGCCGATAAGCTTGCTAAATATTGATGTGGCAATCCGTATGCTTCGATTTATTGTTAGCGATAAAAAGATTGAGCAAATGGAAAAGGGATCAAGGGAACAACGCATTCAAGCTTTCAGAAATTTCTGGAAGGAAAAAGATCCAACTCCGGAAACCTCCTATAATGAGTTGATGTCCAAATATTATCAACGCATCGACGATGCTTATGAAAAATACAGTTCCTTAAATCAGCAGGGATTCAATACGGATATGGGAAAAATATACATACAACGAGGTCCGCCGAATTCCGTAGAACGCAAGTTTCCGTCGGGTCAACGGGCAGTTGAAGTCTGGATCTACCGGAACAAAACCTATATTTTTCGGGCAACAAGCGGCTTTGGAGATTTTGAACTCGTATCTGAAAAATGACTTAGTTTCGGCGGCAGGTCTTTGTATCTTTCTATCAAGTGATCTTATGAACTACTTGAATTTTATAAACTCATGAATATTCGCATAGCACTTAGTATCGGGGACATAAACGGGATTGGGCCTGAAATCATCCTCAAGGCGCTGCAAAATACCAAAGTACCCTTTACTCCTGTAATATTGGGCTCCGCATCGATTATTGACTATTACAAGCGCATTCTCGGAATACGGCTTGATTATCATTATGCCGAATCGGAGGATGAAATCGTTGACCGGAAAGTCAACGTATTAAATATACTCGACAAGGAGGAAGTAGATCTTCAACCGGGCACTATTTCGGAGGAAGCCGGTCACATAGCTATGCAGGCGGTGGCCCGGGGAGTGGAACTTTGCACCTCGGGGAAGGCTTCCGCCCTTGTTACGGCTCCCTTGTCCAAAAAAGCGATAAACCGTGCCGGCTACCGGGTACCGGGTCACACGGAATTTCTGGCCGAGAAAACCAAGTCTACCGAATACATGATGATCATGGTCAACGAAGGATTGCGGGTGGGCCTGGCGACCATTCACGTTCCCCTGCAGCGGGTGGTCCCCTTGTTGAACACCCCCAACATCACCCGGTTTATTCGCATCATGCATCGTAGTCTCGTACGGGACTTCAATATTGCGGAACCCGGCATAGCGGTACTCGGAGTCAATCCCCATGCCAGCGACGGGGGAGTTATCGGCACGGAGGAAGAAAAAATGATCAAGCCTTCCCTGCAGAACGTACAAGTAGATGGTATTAAAGCCGACGGTCCTTTCCCGGCCGACGGTTTCTTTGGCAATCGCACCTATAAAAAATACGATGGAGTTCTGGCTATGTACCATGATCAGGGCTTGATTCCTTTTAAAACGCTATCTTTCAACAAAGGGGTCAATTTTACGGCGGGACTGCCGTTCATCCGAACTTCTCCCGATCACGGCACGGCTTTTGATATAGCCGGTACTAATCAGGCGTCTCCCGAATCTTTTATAGTGGCTATGAATCAAGCGTACGAACTCACTTTAAATCGACGCAAAAACCAGCAAAGTAACAGCCGGGAAACGGTATAAGCCAAATATTCTCCGATTTTACCTATGCAAGAAGTAAAAAAGTCTACGAACATTTATACCGCCCTGGCGTCGGTTTACGATAAGGTAATGGAGGAGGTCAATTATGAATTATGGGCGGATTTTATCGATGAGATCATGCAAACGCATCACCCGGATCCCTACGATATTCTGGAACTGGGATGCGGCACCGGATCGCTGACTCTTTCGCTAGACGAATTAATGTGTTACAAAATTTACGCTACCGATAACTCTCCCGAGATGATCGAGGTTGCCCGCAGCAAAGCCCGGAATATGATTACTTCTCAAGTCAGTTTTGGTCGGCTGGATTTCCTT
Organism: uncultured Balneolaceae bacterium; assembly: GCA_964421495.1. Lineage (GTDB taxonomy): Bacteria > Bacteroidota > Rhodothermia > Balneolales > Balneolaceae > CAJXOW01. The sequence goes on from CAYQXO010000032.1 coordinate 7,734, forward strand.
GACCTCACTCCACTTCATCCGCAAAAATTTGATGTGGTTTTACTTACCTTCGACAGTATCAACTACCTGCGGCGCGAAAACGAGGTACTTCGTTTGTTCAACCAGGTAAAGCATACGCTTCGCCCGAAAGGAATCTTCATCTTCGACTTCACCACTCCCCAGAATTCCGAGCAGGCAATAACCTCGCTGGATGGTGAAGAGGGATTCTGCGAGAACTTTTACTATCACCGTAATAGTCATTATGATACAGAAGAACGTATACATACGAACACATTTACCATTCAACAACTTGACGAACAGCGGAGCCAGGTCGTTCAAACCTTTCGCGAAGAACATAAACAGCGTATTTACTCGCTTCGAGAAATACAGCGATTGGTAGATCGGAGTGAACTGAAAATATTATCCCAATACGAAGGCTTTGATCTAGTTGAAGCTGATCATGACAGTCTTCGTGTAACCATGACCTTACAATGTCCACAGACGCCGTAATAACATTCGACGACGTATCCGTCAATTACCAGCATCGCCAGGTGCTGGATAACATCAATCTCACACTGCAAAACGGGGAGTTCAAGTACCTGATTGGACAAACCGGTGCCGGCAAGAGTTCTATCCTGCGACTTATTTACCGGGACCTCCTTCCGGACAGGGGTGATGTCTGGGTAGCCGGATATAATGTAAATACGATGAAATCCAGCGAAGTGCCCTATTTACGCCGTCGGCTGGGAATTGTTTTCCAGGATTTTGAATTACTTCCGGACCGTGACGTATATGAAAATGTAGCCTTTTCTCTCAAAGTTACAGGTGAAAAAAACCGGACAATCAAAAAACGGGTCATGGAAGTGCTCGGCCTGGTGGGATTGAGCCATAAACACAAGAGTATGCCTCTTGATTTATCGGGAGGAGAAAAGCAACGGGTGGTTGTCGCACGCGCACTGGCCAACGAGCCCCGCATTATGCTTGCCGACGAGCCGACCGGCAACCTTGATCCGGAAGTCTCCCACTCCCTGATGGAACTCTTTGAGCAAATAAACGACCGTGGAATGGCCATCCTTATGGTGACGCATGATTACGAACTGGTACGCGACCATCCGCATTCCACGCTGAAGATTCAAAACGGTCAGTTAACAAAAGTTTCCGATCAGGCGCTCCTTCAGTAATACCGGTTGAGCATAATCGGGTCGGAATGTTCCACTCTCAGGATTTTTAACTGAAAATAAGCGGCATGTAACCGTTGCCTTATGGATTTGATCAAGAAAACGGAGGACGTTCGCCAACAAGCCTATCAACTGGGATTCGATGCCTGCGGTTTTGCCCGGGCAAGGCGACTTGAGGAAGAGGAACGGCGGCTGGAGGAATGGCTCAACCAGGGACGGCATGGAAACATGTTGTGGATGGAGAATCATTTCGACAAACGAGTCGATCCCACCAAGTTGGTTCCCGGCGCCAAAAGTGTCGTATCCGTACTCGGTAGTTATCATCATCCCGATCATGAAGAGCACACTCAATTGAAAGAGGTTCCCAAGATCTCCAAATACGCCCAAAGCCGGGATTATCATAAGGTTTTCAAGAAGAAGCTCTATGAACTCTTCAAGTACACCCGTGAATTGATCGGCAACGTTCAGGGTCGCGTGTTCGTGGATTCCGCTCCCGTACTGGACAAAGCCTGGGCGGTGCAGGCAGGAATTGGCTGGCTGGGCAAAAACTCGATGTTGCTGAATAAACAACTCGGGTCGTACTTTTTCATCGGGGAGATGATCGTGGACACCGAGTTCAGATATAACGAGGTAACGACCGACCACTGCGGATCCTGTACGCGCTGCATTGAGGCTTGTCCCACGGACGCCATCTACGAACCCTACCGAGTTGATGCAACCAAATGTATCTCCTACTTCACGATCGAACTCAAAGACCAGATGCCGGAGGAATACAGGAAGCAAGTCGGAGAATGGATGTTCGGCTGCGACATCTGCCAGGAGGTCTGTCCCTGGAACCACGACGCTCCCTATGGAACGCTGGAAGATTTACACCCCCGCCCGGAACTGCAAAACCATGAGATGGAGTACTGGGAAGAGCTGGATCTGGAAAAATACAACCGCATAACGGAAGGAACCCCCGTGCGGAGGGCCAAATATGAAAAATTCCGCGACAATGTAGATGCGGTAATCGAGAATCTTAAAGAGCGTTAATTTATTTCTATTATTTAAAACTCATCTCGCCGGTCCTTCAACGCCTTATAGAGCAATTCGCGGGCCCGGTAAATGTGCGCTTTTACCGTTCCCAGCGGCAAATCCAACTCATCGGATATTTCCTGGTAGCTTTTTTCCTCCATATGGCGTTGCCGAATCACCTTCCGATATTTTGCCGGTAAATTTTCGATAGCCTCCCGGATGATTCGCTTACGCTGCTTCCGAATTACGGCACGGTCGGTTTCTTCTTTCTTGTCCGGCAACTCGATGTCCATCTTTCCTTCCCTGGTTTGGACCGGCTCATTGATGGATAGCGTTTGAAGCTTCTTCTTGCGCAGGTAGTCGATCGTATGATTTTTGGCTATTCGGTAGAGCCAGGTCGAAAAGGCATAGTCGGTATTGTAGGAACCAATACTGTCAAACGCTTTCATAAAGGTCTCCTGGACCAGGTCTTCCACAACACTTTGTTCGCGGACCATTTTTCCGATGTAATAATGCAGGGGTTGGCGATAGCGCTCGACAATTTGCTGGTATGCCGATTCATCCCCCTCTTTTGCCTTACGAACCCATTCGCGGTCAACTTGTGATTGCTCAGTGGTGTCCCCTGAATGACCGGCGGTTTTATTGTGTATTTTCGATGAATCCGACATTAATACTCAGGTCCTGTTATAAAAATAATTTTAAATACTATTTTATGCACCGTTATTCTAATCAGAGTTAACCCCGTTATGTAACAAGTCTTCTACCCCTTGACTTTTATCAGCTCCCGTATGCCTAAAGTTGATATTCAAATTGGAGCTTAACACGTAATCCTTCTAAGTTCCACACAACTTATCAAGGATAATGAAGACAACGAATTATAATTTAAATAAGGTTAAATCAAATTCGAAATGCGACCTTGCACAATGACTCCTGGCAGGGGATTAATTGGTCAAGGATCACAATTTCAGTAGGATCACCATGTATTTTTAATAAAATTCTGCTTAATAATTTTAATTTTTTTATATTCTTAAAGACTTCACATGATATATTTATCACAAAACTGAACGAAAATTAAGGGAATCTATATGAAACGTCATTTTCTAGTTATTGGATTAATCTGCGGAATGTTTGCAGTAACTGCGCTAACAAATCAAGCTCAGGCACAGGAAGTTGGAGGTAGTCTAATTTTCGGTAGTGAGATCGAAAATCTCGGTATACGTGCTGACGGTGCATATGACATTAATGAACAATTCCGAGGGGCGGCAGATATTACTTTCTTCTTTCCAAAAAGTATAGGAACCAACACGGACTGGACCTGGTGGGCCATCAATGTAAATGGACACTATAAATTCCCGGTAGAAGGAGATGTTGGACTTTATGGATTAGCAGGGCTGAATTTCGCAACAATAAGGGTAAAATCGGAATTCACCAATCCTATTAACAATCAGACCTCAACGAATACGTCATCAAATTCGGAAGTTGGTCTTAATATTGGGGGTGGTGTCGAGTATCCAATGGATTTTGGTAACCTCTTCGGTGAATTAAAGTATACCGTCAGTGATTTAGACCAACTTGAAATAAATGCCGGTGTTCGTATACCAATAGGAAATTAACCACTTCCACGTTATTACATCTTGATTACATCTGCAAAAAAGGCGGTCTGTTTCCACGGGCCGCCTTTTTTAATTCTGCAATCCCGCGTATTCCAAAATAGCTCCATGTCGAATACCGCCGGCCGATATCGTCATCTTGCTCATCGAAAAATGGTGCATAACGGCTTCCAGTATTAACACCCCGGCCAGAAAAACATCCGCCCTGCCCCGCATAACCTCCGGATAACACTTCAATAAGGCATCCGGTTCCGTTCTCACAAGCCATCGAACTTTCTCATGCAGGCTATCGGCCGTGATTAAATCGCCGTTGATCAGGTTGGAATGATAAGATTCATTGCCATCGCGGGTAATATATCCTTGCCGAGGCGGGGAATTCGCTGCCGCTCTTCTTGTGTTGCCAATCGGTTTCCATTCCACTCGGCTACCAGCAACAATATCGTATTACTGCCGATGTCGATAGCTGCATACATAATCTACCGTTAAACCTCGGCCTGTTCCGGATGCGAAGATTTTTGATAATGCATACATATCCATTCTCCCTCGCGGGTCGTTTCCCGTAAAGATGCGTATTTCTGCAGGTTTTCATTTTCCTCGATTTGCGAACGATCGGAACGGGTTAGTCCCGATAGTACCAATGTACCCTCTGCTTTGAGTCGCTCCAAAAAAAGGGGAAGCATCGGAAGGATGACGGAGCGGTTAATATTGGCGATGATAACGTCGAAGGTCGTATCGTCGGGGATAACCTGCTGGTCTCCCCGGACCAGCGTCACTCGTTCTTCAACATCATTCAACTTCGTATTTTCCGACGCATTTCGGTAGCTCCACTCGTCAATATCAAATCCAAAAACCCACTCCGCCCCCATTTTCACCGCCGCGATAGCCAGAATGCCCGTCCCGGTGCCGGCGTCGAGTACTTTATCCCCCTCCTCCACGATTTCGGGCATCTTCCTCAAGATAAGGCGCGTCGACGCGTGATATCCCGTTCCAAAAGACATTTTGGGATCTATTTGCAACAAGGTTGTATTGGAGGGCGATTCGATCTCGGACCAACTGGGTCTGATGAAAAATTTTCCTACAAATTGCGGGGTCAGCGTCTGTTCCCACGCCTCATTCCAATTCCGGTCCTCAATATATTCCCACGAGTCAAGTTCCGCCCGGAATGTGTACCGTTTCAGCAGGTTTTCAAGATTTTCCAGTTTGGAAGAGGTGAAATCCTTTTCGCTTATAAAGGCGATCAACATATAATCCAATTGCTGGAAGCCGCTGAACCCCTCCGAAACAAGATCCGCTATCAACTGATCCTGCCACTTCGTATTTACTCGAATATTTAACTTTATATATTTCATGAGGTTATATGAATAACCTAAAGTCTATTATAGATCAACTCGGTCAACAACGAACCGACGCCTTTCAGTGTTCTCTTATCGATAATATCCAATCGATCTCGATGCGTGTGCCAATATGGTGGAAATTCTGCCGATCCATCCGTCTTAACACGATGATCAATGATATTTATAGCGGGAAAGTTCAATATTTGATTGATAATTACGTGATCGTCCGAAATTCTTGCTCCCTGTCGGTCCGGGAAGAGCGACGAAAACCCTTTCTGTTCAGCAATAGACCATATTTCATCCACCAAAGCGGGCGCGTACGTCAACGAATATTGTTCTTTCAAAAATTGGGCATTGGTCCCTCCCACCATATCCAGTAATATGCCGAACCGGGGTTGATACCCGTCGACGGGCGGATGATTCGCCCAGTATCGGGATCCCAGGAAGTAGTGACCCGGGTCGCCCGATTTGCCGTAGTCTTCTCCGTCAAACAGGACAATATCAACTCCCAGGGGCGGTTCATGTTGTGAGAAAAGTCGGGCCATCTCCAATAATACGGCCACGCCGCTCCCCCCGTCGTTAGCTCCCAGGATGGGCTGTAAGCGCCGTTTATCGGCTCGGTCGGCCCTGGGACGGGTATCCCAGTGAGCACAAAGCATGATGCGATCTCGAGCGGCTGGATTGAACGAGGCCACTATATTGGTTAATTGCAGGGTATCCTGCTCATATCCCTCGTGAATAAAATTTTGTTGATAGACGTAAGACGATCCTGCCAGGGAAACCAGTTTATTAAAAAGGTAATCCCTGGCCCGTTGATGTCCCCGGGATCCCGGATTACGGGGACCCAGCTCCACTTGTTTTTCGATATAATGATAGGCTGAATCGGCTGAGAAGGCGGGAACCGTTCGACCTTTTCTCTCGAAAAGTAGTTTGTCGTCGTCCGTATTACAGGCAGGCAGGGAAAACAAACCCAGCAGGATAGTTCCAACCAAAATTAAGAGAACTTGCCTGCCTCGAGGCATCTGCAATCTTTTCACCCCTGCTCACCTGTTTCCATTAAGCTTCCAGTTGTTCCACCAGTCGAGCAGCATTCAGCGCCTTCCCCTCTTCGAATGTGTCGGCCATAAACTGCAAACCGTAGGGCATTCCGTTGGAATGCGTACCGGCGGGTATGTTAATTCCGCATATGCCGGCAAGATTGGCCGATGTGGTATAGAAATCGTTCAGATACATCTGAATCGGGTCATCCTGGTGAGATCCCAACTCAAATGCCGTAGTAGGGGCTGTGGGAGAAACAATTACATCCACTTCGTCGAAGGCTTCGCTAAAATCCTGTTTAATCAGCCGACGAACTTTCTGAGCCTTCTTGTAATAGGCGTCATAATATCCCGAACTCAGTACATAGGTGCCAAGCATGATGCGTCTTTTTACCTCCTTGCCGAATCCTTCCGTTCGGGATCGCTTGTAGAGGCGAATCAGCGTGGAATCCATATTTTCGAGCTGATCGGTCAGCCGTTGCTTTTTCTCTCCCGAAGCCTGCTCCAGTTGTTCTTTCAGGGCGGCTTCCTCTTGCTCCAGCTCCTCCTGAACCTCTTTTTTATCCGCCCGGTAACCGTATCGAATTCCGTCATAACGCGCCAGATTGCTCGAAGCCTCGGCCGTCGCCAGAATATAGTAGGTGGCAATGCTGTATTTCATATGCGGCAGATGTATGGGCACCAGCTCAACTCCCTGTTCCTCGAGTCCATCCAGTCGCGACTTGATCCCTTTTTCAATCTCTTCGTCCAGTCCTTCTCCGAAATATTCTTCCGGTACTCCTATTTTAATATTGGATTGGGGATTTTCCACATATTGGGTGAAATCAGGCACGGCGCGGCTGGAAGAGGTGTTATCTTTGGGATCATGGCCCGAAATTACATTCAACAGGGCGGCCGCATCATACACATTATTGGCTAAAGGACCGATGCAGTCGAACGAAGAGGCAAAGGCGACCAATCCATACCGGGAAACCCGTCCATACGTAGGTTTAAGTCCCACCACACCACAATAGGAGGCCGGCTGGCGAATCGATCCGCCGGTATCCGAGCCGAGCGTAGCCGTCTGAAAACCGGAGGCAACGGCTGCAGCGCTTCCACCGGAAGAACCCCCGGCCACTTTTTCGTTATCGTGGGGATTTTGAACGGGGCCGTATATGGTATTCTCCGTGGAGGATCCCATAGCGAACTCATCCATATTCAACCGTCCGAGCAGCAAGGCATCCTCTTCGCGCAATCTCTTTATTACGGTGGCATCATAAACGGCTTCGAAGTTTTCCAGCATGCGGGAGGCGCAGGTGGTGTTATGTCCTTTTTGGCTAATTACATCTTTAATTCCGATCACCGTGCCGGCCAGGGAACCGGCTTCGCCACGTTCAATTTTTTCCTGTATGCGTTCGGCGCCCGATCTTACCTGTTGTTCATCCAGGGATACAACGGCATTGACCCGGTCATTGCGCTCATCGATTTGTTCAAGGTAATGCTCTGCAATTTCCGGTAACTCAACCTCTCCATCCTTAAGCGACTGCTGAATACTGCGGATCGATCTGTAATCCAATGGTACTTAGCCTTTATTTTCCTTATTTGTTGATTCCGTTGTTTGTTCGTCTTCTTCCCCGGACCCGGCTTCTTCCCGGGAAGGACTTTCCGGTTCTGACTTCGACTTCACACTGCTTTTTGAAGACTCCTCCGAACTGAAATTGCTTCCACCGCCACCTTTGGCGCCTTGATCGATCTCTTTTTTGATCTCATCAGAAGCTTTTCTGAATTCGTTAATTCCCTGCCCCAAACCGCGGGCCAGTTCGGGAATACGCTTAGCGCCAAATAGCAGAAGTACAACCAATATGATAATTAGCCATTCAAATCCACCCAAGCTGCCCATATAATAAACCTTTCTGTCTTTTGTTAATAATTAGCCTGTTACCGCGGAAAGATACAAAACTTTAAGCGGGGTTTCAGTCGAAATAAACGGAAATTTTACCTATTCTTAAAAAAAGCTTGAATTTTTCATAATTGCCTGTTTATTAACGGTCAGATGAATGTAAAATTTGAAATAAAATAAGGAACTTATGATTTGGACAGTGGAACTCGCAGCAAAACTTGACGATGCACCGTTTCCGGCCACCCGGGAAGAATTAATTGAATGGGCCGAGCGTAATGGCTTGCCCCAGCGCGTACTTAATAATTTATACGAACTCGAGGAACTTGAGGAAGAGGAAGATGTAGTTTACGAAGGTATCGAGGATATTTGGCCCGATTATATACAGAAAGAGGATTTCTTCCACGATGAGGACGATGAGGGGTTTAACTACGATGACGTGTAGGGTGAATTTCCCAATACGTTTGCCGCTTTGCAGGCCATTTATTTTCCGGGATCTGCAATTTATGATCGGGAATAAAACTCCAATCCAATCTGTTTGTTGCCGATTGTTGGGTCAGTATTTTTCTTCTATCCTGTTCCTCTCTTTGACTCTTCCAGTTTCACTGCGGCATAAATGGAAGTGAACAAATCTTTTACTATTTAACCTTGTAGTGTTAAAACATATTTCTATATTCGAACGAGTTTGCCAAGCATTCCTGCTGCTCATAGCATGTTCCCTGCTTTACACGGAAGTTGGATTTTCCCAGGCCTCCACAGACAGCAGCGAATCAGAAAGAGTGGTTCGAAAAATACGGTTTGTCGGCAATGAGGCCATTTCGAAAAAACAACTAACCTCTCTGATACGAACGCGCACCAATCGCGAATTTCTGGGCATTCCCCGTTTCACTCCCTGGTATTTTCTCTGGCAAATAAATAAAAAAATCGGCGAGCCCCCGGCTACACTTGATCGTTCCGTCGTCGGTACCGATATAGAACGCATCACCACTTTTTACAAATCCAAGGGGTATCAGGATGTCTCAGTCGATACCAATATTGTGCTGTTTGGCCGCAATAAAGCGGAAGTGAATTTTCATATAAGTGAAGGACAACCGTATAAACTCCGAGAAGTCATCTATTCCGGTATCCCCTCCTTCGGCGGTCAGTCAGATAAAAGAGAACGTTTCTTCCGGGAAAGTGACTTAATCAGAAGACAGGTGAACGATTCCACGTTTCGGGTTAACAGGCGCTTTACCTATGACCTGCTTACCCAGGAACGAAACCGTATACTGAATTACCTCAAGAACAATGGCTATGCGGCCATACAGCGTGATTCTGTTATCGCACTGGTGCGGAAAGATTCTGTTCGTTCGCATCAATTCGACGTGCAATTTCGCATCAATCCGGGCAGAATATATCATTTTGGAAATGTTTTTGTCTACCTGGCAGGACCTGACAACCAGGTAAGTTATCAGGAATCGGATACCCTGCGCTATCAGAATGAGGATGGTACGCACAAGACGATGGTGCTGCAAATGGAACGGGAAAGTCAGACGCGCATGCGCCTTCTCAGGGATCAGATCCTTTTTGAGCCGGGACAGGTATATGATCATTCGCTCTATATGCGGACCATAAACGAATATCAAAACCTTGGAATGCTCAATATTCAACAATTCGGCTTGAGTGAAGACGGCGGGCTCCCCGATTATTCCCAGTCTGAGCTGCCGGTGATGTTTCGTTTGAAAACGCAGCCGAAACATCAACTCAGTATGGAGATGTTTGGCATGGAAAGGTACGGTTTCGGTGCCGGTGTCGGACTAACTTACACCAATAACAACCTTTTCGGTCGGGCCGAACAACTGCAATTAAGCTTAAACGGCAATTTTGAATATGTCAGCTCCAATTTTTTCGAAGAGTACCAATTCCCCGATTCGGATACCACCTTTTCCTACAGCGGCGCTCAAGTGTTTCAAAGTTTCCAGGCTGAAATAAACTATTCAGTACCCCGCCTGAATTTTCCGTTTTCCTGGCTCGACCAGCAATTGTTATTCTCCAACGCCCGTACCCGCTATGCACTGGTTTATTCCCAGTCCGACCAAATCAATTTCAATATTAATGCAGATATCCGTTTTAACCTGAGCTATACCGTCGATCACAACGATCGATACAGCAGTCAACTCGACCTGGTGGAGCTGGATTGGCTCGATACGACGCCCTCCGGCGAATTTCTACGATCCCTGGAACAACAATATGGTGCCGAATCCCTGCAATTAAAGCGTATAAAAGAGGACTTTCGTCCCCAGTTTTCCTCCAGCATTCGTTATACTTTCCGCGATGTAAATACCCATCTGCTTAAAAAGGATCATGGCCATTTCGCCGAATATTCATTCTCACTGGCCGGTAATTTTCCCTATGCGTTGGATCGGTACGTCGTAACTCCCAAAACGCTCGAAGGCAATCTGCCGTCCTTATTCCGAATCAGTTCAAACAGCCTTTCTTACACCCGTTATTTCAAAGTTTCGGCGGATTATCGCAGGTATATACCGCTCAGTGACGACGCCACATATAGCTACCGGGTGTTCGGTGGGTTTGCCCATCCCTACGGGAAAAATAAAGACATTCCGCTCAATCGGCGATTTTTTGCCGGCGGCAGCAACGATATCCGAGGATGGCCGCCGTATCGACTTGGACCCGGGGGGATCTCATCCAATCAAGTGACCATAAACGGCGGAGAAATCAAGCTGGCCGCTTTCTCTGAAGTCCGGCAGTTGATCATCTCCAACTTTTTATCCGCCGACTGGTACGGCGCCTGGTTTACTGACATGGGGAATGTCTGGTACGGTCCGGAAACGAATATTGAAGGAGATGCTTCGCAAAATATACTCAAAGAGGGGAAGTTTCGCTTTAATGATTTTTACAAGCAAATAGCCGTCGGTTCGGGCCTGGGCGTCCGGCTGGACTGGGACTTTGTTATTTTACGCCTCGATTTCAGCACCCGGGTGCACGACCTTGACGAAGGTTGGTTCAATGACGGAAATCTCTATTTCAGTTTCGGGATCGGCCATTCCTTTTAGTTTCCACTCCAGGAGGAGTAAATTGGTACCTTTGCTTAAAAATCTACAGTTTGTAATGATGAAGAAGTTTGTCGGCCTTATAGGAAAATTATCAATCAAATGATCCCTGTCCCATGCTTAAATCGAAAAAACTGGAAAAGCTAAAAAACAAGGGCAATGTGATTTTCAAGACCCGTTTTTTAAAATCGTTAACCCTCACCGAGCGATACGAGCTATTGCAATTATGTCATAGGCGAACCTATAAGGAGAAGGAGTATATCTACCACCAGGATGACCCCGGATCGGGTATGTATTTCATTGAAGACGGCAAGGTGGAACTTGTCGTAGAACCCGACGAGTCTGACGAGGATGCCTATCAATACACGCTGGAGGCCCCTGAATCATTCGGGGCCCTGTCGCTGCGCTATGAGGTTCGTCGCTTATCCTCCGCACGATGTGTAACCGACACCACGCTGCTGGGTTTTTTCCAACCGGATTACAATACCCTGAAAGACCGGCATCCTAAAATTGCCCTAAAAGTGATTGAGACTATATCGCTGATAGCCATGAAACAACTTCAGCGCACCACACGAGCTCTCATTGAGAACACGAGCCTACCCCAGGCTCTTTCGGTTCAATTTCGTACCTATTACAATGAAGAACTCGGTGATTCACTCACTCAATAAACGCAGGATTCAATGAGTATTAAAAAAGGCAGTGAAATAGAAGTCACCATAGATTCCGCTGCTTATAAAGGCAAAGGCGTGGGACGACTGAACGGTCGGGTCATCTTTATTCCCGATACTGCCCCCGGCGACGTGGTCAAAGCCCGCGTCGTCAAGAAAAAAAAGAGTTACCTGGAAGGGAAATTGCTGGAGGTCATCGATCCCAGTGATATGAGAATTGAGCCAAAATGTGGTCACGCCCCGTTCTGCGGCGGATGCAACTGGCAACATGTCCCCTACGAAAAACAATTGGAATTCAAGCGAGAGCAGGTCCGGGATCATTTGCATCGCATCGGGAATCTAACTGACGTGGAGCCCGAACCTACCCTGGGGTGCCATACTCCCTTCTACTATCGGAACAAAATGGAATATTCCATTGGTCACAAACGATGGCTCAGCCGTGAAGAGATCAATAGCGACGAATATGTGGACGATCGATGTTTTGCCGCCGGACTGCACGCCCCCGGCCGTTTTGATAAAATACTTAATCTACAGGAGTGCCACCTGCAGGATCCCCTTTCCTATGAAATTCTTGATGAGGTAAGAAGCTGGTGCGTGGAAAATGGAATCTCTCCCTATAATACTTTCGATCATACGGGATTTATGCGCAACGTAGTGATACGCACCTCACACCACACCGACGATTTGCTTGTAAATCTGGTGACCAACTACGAAGACGAAGAGGTCATTAACAAGTTGGCCCAACATCTGCTGAAGCATTTTGATCGGATTTCAACCCTGGTCAATAACGTCAACGATCGTCCCAATCCCACCGCAGTGGGCCGGTACGAAAAAACAATTTACGGCCCCGGCTATATTGAAGATTATATAGGGGAGTATAAATTTAAAATTGATGCCAATGCGTTCTTCCAGACGAATACACGTCAGGCGGAAAAACTTTACGAAACCGCATTGAATTATGCAGATCTTTCCGATGACGAAACCCTGTTCGACTTGTACTGCGGGGTGGGAACCCTCGGTATTTATTTCAGTCGGCATGTCCGGCAGGTCGTAGGAATTGAATCGGAGCCGGTTGCCGTGGAAAATGCCCGTCAAAACGCGAAAGAGAACGGGGTCGACAACATCTCGTTTGTGGAGGGCGATATGAAAGATACCTTTGACGTCTCCTTTACCGAAAAATACGGGTTGCCCGACTGTCTGATCACCGATCCGCCGCGTGCGGGGATGCATCCCGACGTGGTTGGCTATCTTAAAGAGTTGTCACTTCCAAAGCTTGTATACGTGAGTTGTAATCCCTCGACCATGGCCCGGGACTTGAAAGAACTGAAAGAAGTTTACGAGGTGGAAAACGTACAGCCGGTTGACATGTTTCCGCAGACGTATCACATCGAGGCGGTCACGCAGCTTCGCCGACGAACTTAATGCCCCTCAGACGTTTGATTGTAATGATCGATTGAAAGATGGAATGGGATCCTTGTTCCCTGAAATTCCAGTGGTAACGCTATCCATCCTACAACCGGGTCGTCAATCCCTCCTGTGATCCTTTCCCCCGTTATGACTGAATAAGTCTGACTAGCCGGGATTGACTCCTGCTGTTAGTTTAGTTCTGCTTTCCGAGATTGATCACTTCAACGTTGTGGAGTTTTCCGTCATAGATCTCAAACCTCACGCAGGTACGGTAGACCTGGAAGCCGTATTTACCTGCAGCTCCCGGATTCATGAATATCATCTTATCCATGGCAGGATCCCGTGCAATCTTTAAAATATGCGAATGGCCGCAAACGAACAGGTCGGGTGGATTTTCCTCCATTTCTTCCCTGACCGGCAGGGCATAGCGTCCGGGGGTACCCCCGATATGCGTCATCCACACATTCACTCCCTTTCGTTCAAAACGCTGATTCTGTGGAAATTCCTTCCTTAATTCCTCGCCGTCCACATTACCATACACCCCGATTAAAGGTGCCACTTCTTTAAGGCGTTCGGCCACCGACCTATTTCCGAAATCGCCGGCATGCCATATTTCGTCACGATCTTTAAAATATTCCTTGACCTGCGGATCCAAATATCCATGCGTATCTGCAATCAACCCTACTTTCGTCATAAAAGCATTAACTTTATGTAATACAATTTCTCATTCTTTTGGAAGAAATTAAATCAACTCTTATTATGGTACAAATTTATTAGCGGACTATGCAGTAGTTTATGACATTTGAACAGGTATCCTATGCGATTTAGCGTTATTATCGTTTCCTGGAATGCGTTGGATTTGTTGAAAAAATTCCTCCCTTCCGTAGTATCCACCGATTATTCAGACTTCGAAATTATCCTTGCAGATAACGCGTCCACGGATGGATCGGCAGAATGGGTGAGCAACAACTATTCCGGTGTTAAGGTGGTCCGACTCGACCGTAATTATGGATATTGCGGAGGTAATAATCGCGGGGCGCGGCACGCCGACGGCGACATACTGGTATTTTTGAATAATGACGTTGAAGTGGATCCGCTGTGGCTCAATGCCTTGAGGAATTGCTTTGAAATGGATGCGAATATTGCCGCCGCCCAGCCAAAAATGCTTTCCTATAATCATCCCGATTATTTTGAATATGCCGGAGCAGCCGGGGGATTCCTGGACAAATACGGATATCCGTATTGCCGCGGACGCCTGTTTGAGACCATCGAAAAAGACGAAGATCAGTATAATTCATCAGATGATATATTCTGGGCAAGCGGTGCCGCCCTGGCGATTCGACGGGAACGGTTCGAATGGCTGGGCGGTTTTGACGAGGACTTTCAGTTTCACATGGAGGAGATTGACTTATGCTGGAAATTGCATAATAAGGGATACCGCGTCGTATATTGCCCCCTGAGTACCGTATATCATGTGGGAGGCGGATCGCTGCCGAAAGAATCCCCCCGCAAAACTTACTACAATTTTCGCAATAACCTGATCCTGCTTTGGAAAAACTTGAGTAGGAAAACGCTTGGTAAACGTTTTACGGTTCGCCTATTGCTGGATGGGATTACCCTGTTCTATTTCCTTTTTACCTTGAGAATCAAAGAATTGGGAGCTTTACTTAAAGCATATTTCAGTTTTTTGGGAATGTTTCGACAAACCAACGCCAAGCGCAAACAACTGCTGGCGAGTCGTCAGCAGGAAGAAAATCCCTCTGTCATGTCTTCTTATAGTATAGTCTGGAAATACTATGTGCGAGGCAAAAGATACTTCAAAAATTTGTAAATGGTCCACTCCTCTCTTTTTATTTACTCGTATACAGCCAGGGTATATGTATCTGATACATTGAGCCGGTATGAAGGAAACAGTGCTTTGTTTTGATCCAAATTCACCAATACGTTATCTCCCCTCTCATTACGTATCAGTAAGCGACTTACGAACGAGGAGTTCGTATCCATATTTTGCACCTCGACCTTAACCTTATTTTCCCGTGAGAGATACGTTATATAAAACGTGAAAGATTCCACTTTTTTAGTAAACACTCCC
>CAYQXO010000033.1:0-17614 GCA_964421495.1 uncultured Balneolaceae bacterium
GCCCGCGCCTTGGCCACGCCGGCCGCAATCGTGCCCACGCCCGACTTCGACACCAGTTTGACGTGGATTTCGGCATCGGGATTGGCGCACTTCAAGTCGTGAATAAGCTGCGCCAGGTCTTCAATGGAATAAATATCGTGATGCGGCGGGGGCGAAATGAGTCCCACGCCCGGCGTCGTAAAGCGCACGCTCGCAATGCCTTTGCCCACTTTTTTACCGGGCAGCTCGCCGCCTTCGCCGGGCTTTGAGCCCTGCGCCATCTTGATTTCAATCTCCTTTGCCTGGGCCAGGTATTGAATGGTAACACCAAACCGGCCGCTGGCCACCTGCTTCATCGTACATTCGCGCTCGGTGTCGAATCGCTCAACCTGTTCGCCGCCCTCACCGGTACCCGACTTGCCGCCGATCCGATTCATGGCCGTAGCCATGGCTTCATGCGCTTCCTTGCTGAGAGCTCCGAACGACATGGAGGCTCCGGAAAATCGTTTCGTGATCTCCTCCACCGGCTCCACCTTCTCCAGGGGAATCGAGTTGGCGACTTCCGTCTTAAAGTCCATGATACCGCGGATCGACTGCTGACGTTCGTTTTGCTCATTGATATATTCGGCAAATTCGTCATACGACGAACGCGTATTGGTCTGGGCCGCATGCTGCAATTTCTGGATGGTAAAGGGATTCCACTGGTGAAGCTCTCCGTCGCGCCGCCAGTAATACTCTCCGCCCTGTTTTAACGGTATATTACCGGCAATTTTTTCTTCAAATGCCAGTTCGTGGCGATTAATCATTTCTTTTTCGATCTGATCGATTCCAACCCCGAACAGGTACCCGGTGGTTCCGGCAAAATACTCCTGGACGAAATCGTTGCTCAGGCCGATGGTCTCAAAAATCTGTGCGCCTTTGTAACTTTCCAGCGTGGAGATACCCATTTTCGACATTACTTTCAGTATACCGTCTTCCAGGGCATCCCGGTAGTAGCGATAGGCATACTCGGAAGTCGCCTCCGTCTTTTCCTCTTCTATATACTGCGTAATGGTCCGATAGGCGAGCCAGGGATCGATGGCGTCGGCCCCGTAACCAATCAACGTACAGAAATGGTGCACCAGGCACGGTTCGCCCGATTCCAAGACAAGTGCCGCGCGGTTTCGCAATCCCTCGCGAATCAGGTGATGATGCAAGGCTCCGACGGCGAGCAGACTTGGAATAGCCAGGCGGTTCCGGTTTATTCCCCGGTCGGTAAGTATAAGGATTTCATATTCATTCAGTATTGCCTGTTCAGCCCGTTCACGGATCTGTTCCACGGCATCGCGGAGCGATCGTCCCTTGGGATAGGAAATGTCAATAGTGAAGGAGCGGATGCCGTTGTGATCAATATCCTTCAGGGCAGCCGTCTCCTCGTCGGTCAACAGAGGCGACTCCAGAAAAAGCTGCCGGCAGTGTTTCGAAGTTTCCTCCAACAGGTTGCGTTTAAACCCGATATGGGACTCGAGCGACGTCACCAGGTCTTCTCGCAGGTAATCGAGGGCCGGATTCGATACCTGGGCAAACTCCTGCTTGAAATAGTTGAAGAGCGACTTATCCTGCTGCGATAGGGCAGCCGGAGGGGCGTCATCGCCCATCGCACCCACCGGATCCTTGCCCTCCTCGAACATGGGTTTCACCAGTCGGTTTACATACTCGAGCGTATACCCGAACGCCTGCTGATATTTTTCAATATCCTTAAAATCGAAGTTCTCGTCCGACGCCTCATACGTCTCATCCACTATATTCGGCAGTTCCACCCGGTTCTGTTCCAGCCATTCGCTGTATTTGTCGCTGGTGATATCGTCGAAGATATCCTCTTCGGGCACAATTCGTCCCTCGATCGTGTCTGCCAGGAATAACTGTCCCGGCTTCAATCGGCCTTTAAATTTGATCTGATTTTCCGGCGTATTCAGCACACCCGCCTCGCTGGCCATGATGAGCTTATTCTGCTCCGTGACCAGGTATCGGCAGGGACGCAGGCCATTCCGGTCGAGGATCGCCGCCACGCGGTACCCGTCGGTCGCCGCCACCAGGGCCGGACCGTCCCACGGCTCCATGACCGTCGAATGATAGTCATAAAACGCCCGTCGGCGGGGGTCCATATCCTCGTCCTTGTTCCACGCCTCCGGAATCATCATGCGGAGGGCATGGGGAAGGCTTCGACCCGACTCCAGCAGCAATTCCAGAACATGATCAAATCCGGCACTGTCGCTGATCTCGACGTCGGGTGTAACCGGCTTTATCTTTTCAATATCGTCGCCGAAAAGCTCGTGACTCAGCTCATTCTCCTTGGTCTTCATCCAGTTGAGGTTCCCCCGCAGCGTATTGATCTCGCCGTTGTGGACGAGCGTACGATACGGGTGAGCCAGATCCCACGAGCCCAGCGTATTGGTGGAAAATCTGGAATGAACCAGTGCCAGGCTGGATTTCACCATTCTGTTAGACAACTCCGGGTAATAGGTCCGCAGCTGCCCGTTGGTCAACTGTCCCTTATACACAACCCGGCGGCGATCCAGCGAACAGATGTAAAAAATATCGTCGCCCCACACGGCCCGCTCACGAACTTTCTTTTCCATCAGCCGGCGCAATACATAGAGTTTAACGTCGAGTTCCCGGGGACTAAGCGGCTCTTTCGGCTCCAGGAACACCTGGTATACCGCCGGCTCCGACTGCAATGCCGTTTTACCCAATCCCGTATTATCGGTCGGAACATGGCGCCACTCGAGAATATTAAACCGTTCTTTTCGCGCCACTTCGTGAATAGCCTCGCGCAAGGCATTCTGCTTCCGGGGATTTGACGGCAAGAACACCTGCGCGACGCCATAGGAGTCAAAATCTCCCAGGTCGTCAATAATAGACTTGAAAAAATCGTGGGGCTTCTGGAGTACAATGCCGGCTCCATCCCCGGTGCGCTCCTCCGCACCCCGGGCACCGCGGTGATCGATGTTCTCCAGGATCTGGAAACCATCTTCGATCAACTGGTGACTTTTCGTGCCATCCAAATTCACGACTACGCCCACGCCGCAGCTCGACTTTCCGGCATGTGGATTATAGAGCCCGCGGGCAGGCACTGGGTCCGTGTGCGAATATTCTCTTTTCATTTATAAACCTGTGTGATTGGATATAATGCAGCCATGAAATGCCCAAAAAGTATATCGAATATTTTACATAAATTCAGGTTTTAATTGAATTTAGGGCGGCAAAATTTATGAAAGCGGTTTTCCAGGAATTTGCTCCGCCCTTCTATTTTCGATGCCAGTCTCCCAGGGCACGGCGGAGCGTTACGATCTGGCCAATATGATATGAGCTATGCTGGGCGACCAGCAGCACCTCCCGCAAATAGGTATAGCCCGGCTGGCCGGGAATTTCTTCGTTCAGATCGACGGTATAGACCATGTCAATCAATGAACGGCGATCTTGTTGGAAGTACTGAATGCTTTGATACCACTTTTTCTCCGAACCTTCTTCTTCCGGCCAATAGTCATCCGGCCAATTTGGAGTGGTGTAATCATCGCTGGTCATAAATTCCAGAATATCCCGCTGGGCCAACCGGATATGCTCGACCAGGTCCCATAAACTATAGGGAAAGTCCTGTGAATATTCGTTAATAAGCGTCATGTCGGTATCCTCCACCGCCTGTTCAAAGGTTACGTGGGCACTCTTGCCGGGTAATATTTCCAGGATAGTTTTATTCATAATGGCTTTTTGGATGGGTTCGAAAGATCAAATTGTGTTTTCAAGATCTATAACCTTATTATAAAAATCATATTTTATAACCGGTTACGTTGGTAGAGATGTCTTTTATGTACAAAAAGGATATCACTAATTATTTCGATTTTTTGCTCGGGCAATTCGTCCATGGGCATATATTGCATACTTGCCTTTCAATTTTGGATCGTTCAGGAGCGATTCATTAAACAGTACATTCCTGCAAAGGCAACATGTGCGAATCGGACAAAGTTTTAATCTGAAAAATTATTTATGTGGGATAAAGGAGGAGGCGGTTCACCCCGCCCTATATTGACAAACCTGAACGTTGTAGCGGTTATCATCGGAATCGTCATCGGAATCGGCATATTCCGCCTCCCGCCCCTGGTCGCCCAAAATGCGGCGACGGGCACCCAATTCCTGGGATTCTGGGTTGCCGGCGGACTCATTTCCATGATCGGTGCGCTCTGCTATGCTGAACTGGCCGCCCTGAAACCCGATGCCGGCGGCGAATATTTCATCCTTCGCAAAGCGTACGGATCCCCGATCGGATTTCTTTTCTCATGGGGACGCATGACCGTGATCCAAACCGGTTCAATTGCCCTTGCAGCTTTGATACTTGGGGACTATGCCAGTCGATTACTGGACCTGGGGAGATACAGCACTTCTATATATGCCGCCCTGTCGGTTTCAGTTCTGACCGGTTTAAATATCTGGGGGACCCGGCCGTCAAAAAATACGCAAAACGTGATCACGGGGGCCGTAGTTTTCATACTGCTGGGCATCGGCACAGCCAGTTTATTTATGTCATTCGACTCGGTCGCAGCCGCCGGCGATGGTGCCCTATCCTCCTCCGGGACCGCCGGCATGGCGATGATATTTGTATTGCTGACCTATGGGGGGTGGAATGAGGCGGTGTATTTATCGGCCGAATTGAAAGACGCCCGTCAAAATATGCTGCGAGTCCTTATTTCGGGCCTGGCCATTATCACCATCGTTTACCTGCTGGTAAACCTGGCTTATCTTCAGATCCTGGGCATGGAAACGCTGCGCTCGACAGATGCCATCGGGATCAACCTGATGGAACAACTGGTAGGAGCCAACGGGGGAATAATGATATCACTGGTAGTCGTTATTGCAGCCCTCTCAACCACCAATGCCACTATTATTACGGGTGCCCGGACCAATTATGCAATGGGACGTGATTACCCGTTACTCGGTTTGCTTGGTATCTGGAATCAAAAACACGACTCGCCCCGAAACGCACTTCTTGTCCAGGGCGGAATCGTGCTTTTGCTAATCGTGCTGGGCACCATCACCGAAGATGCCGTAAGTACCATGGTGGATTATACCGCTCCGGTTTTCTGGTTCTTTATCCTGCTAACCACCATCTCGATTTTTATCTTTCGCCACCGATACCAATTATCCACCTATCCCTACCAGGTTCCCTTCTACCCGTTGACCCCGCTTCTTTTTGCCGGAGCCTGCGGGTACCTGCTTTACTCAAGCCTGGCATTTACGGGCATGGGAGCCCTGGTGGGTATAGGCATCCTGGCATTGGGAACCCCCCTGTACCTGATTGACCGACGTAACGGATCAAAATAAATTGCAGCCTAATTGCCGGAGCGAGTACAGCGCAGAGCAAGACGAAGGTCAGCGATTCCCGCGACATTCAGGCCACGAGTCGGACCACCAGCTGTTAAATACACGGCCAACCCGTGTGCAAATTTCCGGAGCGAACAATCCGTTGCCAGAATTTGGACCTTTGCCCTCGATTGCCGATTTTTTCCTATAATTCAAGAGGCCGTTGGAAAGACCCGGCGAGTCCTCTGAAGCACTTGGGTTGTTCGGCTTAATGGATACAAAAGTTAATCAGTAACAGCCGATATTTCGGATCGATCCCCGCGTAAAGCAGCAGTCAGCCGAATTTCCCTGGCTGAAGAGGCCTCGCCGGGTCTTTCCAACGGCCTCTTGACCTCTTACAATCAATTTTACCAATCAAGGACACTATGTACACTGGCTTGCAACACTTACACTCCTTTCTGGCTTACCTGGTGCTGATCAGTCTATTGGTCGGCATCGCCAACGGGCTCATGGGTTACCTCAAGTGGCGGCGGTTCAAAGACAAAGACCGCAAGCTGGCATTGCCCGCCCTGATTACCACTCATTTGCAATTTTTGCTGGGGCTCATTCTCTATGTCATTTCACCGCTGGGCTGGTCCAATTTTTCCAGTAAAGCCATGGGAGAGGCCACCACTCGCCTCTACATTCTGGAACATCCCCTGACCATGATTATCGCCGTGATTCTGATTACGGTTGGATATGTACGCGCTAAAAAATCAGAGGACAGCAGAAAAAAATTCTTCAGTCACTGGGTATTCTTTGGAATAGGCCTGGTACTCATTCTATTACGCATTCCGTGGAACACCTTTCCCTGGTAGATCCGATAATTTCTTCCATACCTTCAACACGTTTAAAGAACCTTCCAAAAACCCGGGGATAGCGCTCATATGTGCGCTATCCTGTCCCCCATCCAAACGCCCTGCAATCTAACCGTTTCAATTATTTCAAATATATTAATAAAAAATAATACCCGGTTATTGTTTCTTATTCAGATTAGTCGTAATATTATTCCATTAAAAGTTAACCAGGGTAATAACGAGCAATTATAAATAGCAAATTAATACAGGCAGGGTAAACGAATAACAGGGGTCCGAGAGGGGGCGTACTATTGAGTCAATCAGAGTATACCCGATAAGAGTCAGTTAACAGGCACCCGACGTATATCCCTTCCTTACTATCAATCACAAAAACATACCGGAGCAGCCGAACGCCAATCGCAAGGCTCTCTACCAAACCTAAAATTGCACCTTCGGTCACGCAGGTTGCAGAATAATTAATCATACCCATGAAAACTCTCATACCAAGACTATGTCTGTTGGTACTCAGCATGATGATGCCATTCAATAGTCTTCACGCACAAAATGGTTTAGCTGTGGGGCTTAAAGCCGGCACGACCGGATTTGGCGCTGACGTTTCAACGTCTGTCAGTAAAAAATTCAACGTTCGCATTGGCGGAAGTTTTTATTCGCAAGTAATCGACGGCGTTACTGACGCCGGCGATGTGGAAATAGCATACGATGCAGACATGAGCATGTTATCGATTCCCGCACTGGTTGATTTTTACCCGGCCAACCGGGGCTTTAAAATCACGGGCGGATTCCATTATCACGACCTCATGATCAACGCGGATGCTGTGCCCAACGAGTCCTATACCCAGGACGGCAAAACCTTTTCTCCCGAAAAACTGGGATCTCTCAACGGTGATATCAGTTACAAATCAAAACTCGTTCCCTACCTGGGAGTCGGTTTTGGTAACGCATTTGCCGGGGAAAGTAAAATAAAGGTTGGTGTTGATCTCGGAGCAATGTACACCAATTCTCCCGAGTTCACCATGAGCGGCACCGGGATGATTGCGCCCACGGCCGATCAGGCACCCAATTTCCAGGAAGGGTTGAACGAGTTCAAGTTCTATCCCGTATTAAACCTGTCCCTCAATTATCGTTTCATGAACATGATTCGATAAACTAATACTACAAATTACTAGCGGAAATATAGCAATGAAAAAATATAACTTATCTACCTCTCTAAAAGGGATCTTGGGTGTGGGAATGTTCTCCGCCATACTGGTTACCGCCGGGTGTGACGTCTCAAAACTGCAGGATGCAGCAGACGATTTCGGCGTGGTTATCGGATTGGAAGAAATCAATACGAACTCGACGGTTCTTTTAACCGATGCCAAAACAGGTGAATTGATCGACCAGCCGGTAGCCGTTGCATACGACGGACCCAATGCCGGCAGTGTGATCGACATGTACAGCGATCCGGTAAGCTCAGCCGACTTCAGGGGCGGTGTCTTCAATTTCGGTATCGACAATGAATTGACGCCAACGGCCGAGAATCCGGCTCACATCACCTTGAATCTGACGGCTAACGGGTATCTATCCAGCTCCAGAAACCTCTTTATAGCCGATACCGGTTCCAATAATTTCCAGATCAGCCTCGTAAATCTCAAAAACCTGCCCGAGGGAATTAAAACCCAGAGGAAAGCACAGGGTACAACCAACGCGGACGGTTCAACCACGCAGGAAATTGACATCGAGGTGAATACGGACGAAAGCGGGGACCCGGATGCAGGTATGAGCATGCGTATAGCGCAGGGCACCACGTTTAAAGATGCCGAGGGCAACACGCTGAAAGGCAAGCTGCGATCCGAAAGCCATTTCTTCGATCCGGGTGACTCCAACGCCTTGAGCGCCCTTCCGCAGGATGAAATCGTGGATGAAGAAGGTAACTCGTATGCCATGGCGGGAGCCTCCATGATCAATATTATCGACGAAAACGGTAAATCAGCGGCCAGTGCCGTATCTCTGAACTCGAAAATCAGTTCGTCCTCGGTTATGGAGGAACACGGTGCTTTCGAAGTGGAATTCGCAGTACCGAAGGAGTTGGAGGGAGAAAACTACAATTACCAGCTCATTGCCTATGACGGAAGCAAGCCGGTCGTAGTGGAGCCTACGGCTTCACATTCCAAGATACGGGGCGACAACTCCATCCAGTTCCACAGTCGATATCGCTATTTCCGTTTCGGATGGTATCCCCGATGGGTATACTTCGTCTATCGTCCGCCGACCTGTACGGGCGAAATTGCGGTCAACCGCAACGGCAACGAAGGCTATTTGCGTTATCAGACCTATACGTACGGACGAGTTAACTACGGGTATATTTATCCCACCAGAAACAATTCGTTTATTTACAATATACGTCGCGGTGCCTGGTCCAACGTAACTATATATTCGGGCAACGGAAACAATCCGGTGCAGGTAACCCATAATTTCTGTAGCAGCGGGCGATTGACGGTGAATTTGCCGGCACCGCCTCCGCAACTTATTGATTCACATATCAGTGCACAGCTAGCCTGCGAAAATCCAAATGACCGACTGCGAGTCACGAATATCCCAAGCGCATCCGTTACCTATCGTAAAACGAATGCTCCCCTGGGAACCCCGTGGCAAGTGGGCACGAATCTCAGGTGGAAATACGATTCCGGGCAACAGGTCTTGACGGGCGGATCATTCAGGGCCAATGGAGTCGAAAGGAATGAGCAATATCGATTCAAAATCAGCTTCGACGGTAAATATTACGAGCGGGATATCACCGTAACCGGGCCCCAGGTAACCTTTACCCGCGAACTGGATAGTGGTATTTGCAGTTAAATATTGGCAAACCACTAACCAATCCCACAAATAATATAACGGTAAAAGCCCGCAACCTCCCATCAGGAGCTGCGGGCTTTTTTTTATTTACTTAACATCTCCCTTTCAAACAACCTCTCCCTTACCTCGTAAAAATATCCTGTTTTGGTTTCATCAATTCCAGAACCCTTTTATAATTAACGATCATACCCTTTTATCTACCACAAATCACTGACTTTTGACGGCAGCCTCGATCATACTTTAGAAGCCCGGTTGGATCTGAAGAGTCGCACTAACAACATTTGCATGATTGTTATTTCATTAATATATGATGGATCTTCACCCCGCATTGCAGCTGTTTTAAAAGTTACAGAGATATAATTCAAAAGACGCAGATGAAGCAAGAAGTTACGCCTTTATCCCATCACTATTATATATACTGGGATATATTCACTGCACCACTAATCCAAAAACTATTCAAATCCACTATGGACCCTGTAACAATAGAATCTACAATAACATGTCCGCACTGCGGAAAGGCTTCCACCGAAACGATGCCCACCGACTCCTGTCAGTATTTCTGGAAATGTCCGAATTGCGATGAGGTGCTGAAAGCCAAGTCGGGAGATTGCTGCGTTTTCTGTTCCTACGGCGATATTCCCTGCCCTTCCATTCAAAAAAATCAAGACTGCTAGCCCGAATTTCACTTCGTGGGAATCGCTTCGCTCGGTGCACTTCGTGGGAATCGCTTCGCTCGGTGCACTTCGTGGGAATCGCTTTCGCTTGGTGCGCTAACGCGGGGATCGCTTCGCTCTGAGCTCACAAGAGAAATTTTGTATGACGATATGGACATGAAATCCGGGCTGGAAGCACCCTACATTATGCGGTCCTCATCACTGAGATCCGGAATGGATCCCCGATAGCCGAATATCCACCTGATGAGCCGGATCAACCATTCCGACTGCCCCTTTACGTACCACTGATCGGCAGCACGCCGGACACCGAGTCCATACGTCGGATAGGGATGTATGGTGTCGGCGATATTTCTAAGCGTCACACCATTCCGCATGGCGAGTGCATATTCTCCGATCATGTCGCCCGCCTGCCTGCCGTATATAGTGGCACCCAGGATTTTTCCGTTGAACGGTTTGGCGAATACCTTGATAAGTCCCTCCGTGGCGTCTTCGGTAATAGCCCGATCCATCATTTCGTAGGGGAAGCGATACTCCCGGTAGGAGGTCCCATTTTCCTGAAGCTGCTTTTCCGTAGCTCCCACGCGGGCCAGTTCGGGATCGGTATATGTGGCCCATGACACGTGGGCGGCATCTATTTTTTTGGGGATCTTGAGCAGGGCATTGGTAATTGCCACCTTCGCCATATGTTCAGACATATGCGTGAATTGATACCTACCCGTCACGTCGCCCGCCGCATAAATATGGTTCACATTCGTACGACAGCGATCATCCACTGTAATACCGCCTCTAGTATAGTCCACCCCGGCTTTTTCCAGATCCAGATGGGCATGATTGGCAATTCTTCCGGTTGCAACCAGCAGCGCATCGCCCGTCCAATTCACTTGCCGGTCTTCTATTTCTGCATCAATCTGAATTTTATCTTCTGATGCTTTGGATACTTTGTTGACGGAAGCCGAAAGATTAAATTCAACTCCTTCCCTTTGCAATCGCTCCACTAACATCTCCGCCAGCTCCTCATCGTCATGTGAAAGGATACGGGGCTGCATATCAAAAACGGTAACCCGGGTACCCAGGCGCTGGAAAGCCTGGGCCATCTCAATTCCGATGGGACCGGCTCCAATAATAGATAATCGGTCCGGCTGTTCCGTAAGTTCAAAAATATTTTCGTTCGTGTAACAGGGGACCTTCTCAAGTCCGGCTATCGGGGGAACCATCGCCTTGCTGCCCGTTGCAATTACGATATACCGTGAAGAAAATGTAATATCCCTCTTATCCCTCTCAATGGTGATCGTATGGGCATCTTCAAAACGCGCCCGGCCGAACTGGATATCTATGCCCATATCCCGAAAGATATCCGGGTGATCCGCATCGTCATAGACATGCTGTCGTGTGGACCGTACGTGGTCCATTACCCTGGAAAAATCGAGCGGTTTTGACGATTCGTGGCCAAATTTTTCCGCTTCCCGCATCGTCTGGGCCGTCTTGGAGGCATGTAAAAGTGTTTTACTGGGAACGCAGCCGGTCCAGGTGCAATCCCCTCCCAGTCGTTCGGCCTCCACCATCAATGTTTTAGCTCCGAAATTCGCTCCCATGCCGGCCGACGTCAATCCCGCCGCTCCGCCACCGATCACCAGTAAATCGTAATCGTATGTCATATAGCAGACTCTTTTTGTTTTTTTCGGAACTTGCAAAATGCGGAATAAAACCCATAGGCCAGCAATCCGATAATCAGTCCATATACCGGTAACGGAGCTTTCTTTCACTCGTACCAGTTAGCGTAAATAAAACGCTACCTCAGGACTTGCCGGCATTTTCACGTTTCCTCAGGTGAAGTAACAGAAATATGGGTATTCTAAATGCCAGGCTGCCCCCTATCAATAATATAATAAATATAAGCCATCCAAGTCGTTTATAATTATATAGCTGAACAAGCCATGCTATTATAAACATTAACAAAAAAGCCTCAACCATAAACACCAGGCTAATTGGAATCTCTACAGTTTGATAATAAAGCTGATCAGGTGGGTTGTAACGCGTGCCCGGTCCAGACTCAGAGATCCCTCGGGAGCAAAAATAAAATCACCGCTCGTCGCGGCCAAATTTCTCTGAGTTATAAAACCCGAAGCGATGCCCGGCCGTCCCGTTCCGGCGGTTAGTTGTCCGGTGTATTTAACGGTCATATCCTCAAATTTGTATCCCAATCCAAGGCTGAAACGCCACTCGGTCCAGTTTTCTTCCTGGTTGCGGGTGGTGCGCCGAATATTATCCTTTTGTTCCAGCCAATAATGGTACGATTTTGCTTTCACGCCGAACTCACCCACGAATTTGTCACTCTCTTTGCGGACTCCGGTTTTCAAGGCCGTATTCATAAAATCAAAGTCATTTTCGATCGTTTTCTCTCCCTTTGCCACCACGACCTGCTCTGTTTCCGGATCCACAATATCCTGCTGTGCATTCGCCCACGTATAACTCCAGATCGGCTCGAGTATTAAATCGACGGCGAAGGTGGTGGCTTCTTCCGACGTATGTTTCCCTCCGACTCCCACATTAAAAGCCCAGGTATCTCCGGGATCGCGTGCAATGTTCATCAAGTCATAATTGGGGATTTTGGGATGGGTTTTATAATTGAAGGTAAACACGCCCCCCATCTGCCAACCCTCATCGCCTGCCGGCTGATCGTACCCGACATGCAAGCCCCAGGTATTGGTAATATCCAGATTTTTTTCTGTTTGAGGCCGAACATTTCCCGGTACGGGTAAAAACCGGGGATTGCGACTCCACCGGTTGGTCACTTCATGAGTCATATCCATACGGCTGTAAACGCCCATCAAGTCGAGTCGACCTTGTTTCATATCGATATCCAGCCCCACGCGCATATCGAGCAGATATCCGGATTGTTCCACCGGGTTTCCGGAATACAAAAGGTCCACTCCCCCCATCGCTTTCAATCCACCCCAGAAAATGCGTGTTCCCATCGTTGCCGACTCGCTCAAATGCTTGCCCGCCTGGCCCCACACGTACTGATTATTGGCCGCCGTATTCGCGAGCCGACCGGAATTCCACGAGGGACGATCCATCTGCTGAATCGCCACTCCTATTCCGCCAAACCATTCGCCGCCGCGGGTGAGTCCCCCGACCCCCAGCGTACGGGCACCGCCGTAGCCCTCTGCAATCCGAAAAATATCCGGGCGCAAAAAAATGCGCGTACCTTCGAGTCGACCGTTTTTCGCCGGATTCACAAACGCATCGCCCACCGAATCATCCACGGCAATTGATACGCTCGCCATGCCCGCATTAACCTGCGGATACACCGCAAACTGGTCGCCCGTCGCAATCGGAGCCGTTTTGAGATTTATCAACTGCCCCGAGCCAACCTGGACCATGCTTAACCATCCAATAAGAACAAGAGGAACTATCGCCAGTTTCTTAATCATAGGACTACGCTGTTAGGTTAATGGTTGTCCTCCCGGCCCGATTTTTACTTCGTGGATAACACTTCGCTCTGAGCGCTAACGCGGGAGTCACTGGCGCTCGGAGCACTTCGCGTATATCGCTTCGCTCTGCTCGGTGTCTGCGTGGGAGTTGCTGCATTCTGTGCGCTGACGCATGAGCCGCATCCAGCGGAGCGGCGAAAATTTGACTGCCTGCTGCATTATCAGGGTAACCGGCTTGTCTAATTGTCCGGAAGTGGATCTCCCTCTTCGCCGACAAACTCAACGGTGCCGTCCACATTCACAGTGAAATGCCATACATGCTCATGAATACAGCCGGAAGGACAATCTCCCCATCCGTATTTGAACGTATATTGCAGGTAATTATCAAAATATCCGACTATTATATCCGTAGGTCCGATGACTCCATCCGGTCCCGCATAGAGAACATCTTCGTGCTGTTCAAACCGCTCACCCACCGCCATCCCGTTAACAGGACGATCCGACTGCAGGGTGCCCATCGTTGCACCCGACGCGTTTTCCGGCTCTCTGAATTCCGCAAGGGTGAAATCAAATCGATGGATGAGCGAATCAATGTGCGGCTGACCCGTTTCCGTCGTTCCCTCGCGCCAGGCCTCGATCCAGGAAGCCGAACGGTTGACCCGGACTAACACTTCACGCGGATGAGCCGGGATCAATGCATGAACCGGATACTCTTCGATCACTTCTTTCGCCTTCGGATGTTCCGACGTCGCTATGCGAACCAGTCCATTATACAGGTGATCAACCAGCTTTTCCGGAATGTCGGTCTGGCTTGAATCCAGTTGATTAACACGGCGTACCGCCAGTTTTTCCGCATCCGTCCGGTATTTCTGTTTTTCCTTTTCGCTTAACTCCGGCGACTCGACCGGGGGGATCGACTCTCCATTTCTCCAGTCTATCGAATCATTGCCGTCGGAAATACCCAGCGGATCACTGCACCCGCTTGCCATAAACAGGATTGATCCCAATACTACACCGAGGAAAATTTTAACACCTTGCATACTGCTAATCTTGTTGGTTTTAGATTAAGGATAAAGCGCGTTTTAAAGTTTATAACCGCCTGATCAATTTGCAGGTCGTCTGGCCATCCCGGGGAAGATCTTAAAATCAGCCTGCTACCTTAATTACACAAGAAACGGCGGGCATAACTAGTTTTTATTCCAGACTACCTTCCAAATGCACAGTGATATACATACTTTGTTTATCCCGGGCTATCGGAAGGTAGAATACTGAAAACTTATTTAAAGGATAGAACTCTGACAGTTTAAAAGAGGTTTTTGGGAAACCCGCGGATGGCTCTGAAGCACTTGAGTTGTTCGGCTTTCAAGCTAAAAAAGTATATTATATACATGCCGGCATTTTGGCCTTATCCCTTGTAAAGCAACGATCCGCCGAATTTCTCTGGCTGAAGAGCCATCCGCGGGTTTCCCAAAAACCTCTAAAAATCCATTTGAATGCTGACCGTGGGATGAAATCCGGGCATTGCCCGGCGGCTTTTCACGTATGATTCAGTTGACTCATCGTTATTTTGGGGTTGCAGACTCCAGTCGATGGTATTGGAACGGTCAAGCAGATTAATCAGGCTGGCCCGAATTTCCAGGTCAAAAAGTTCGAACGACGGCTTGTAGACTACAGACAGATCGAGCTGGTAATACGAACGAAGTCGGTCGTCTTCCGGCGTAGCAAAGCTGTAGTCTCCGTACATTCTGTCAGTTTCGTAGGCCAGGTAATTGTAATACGGCTGGCGGAAGCCCCACTTCCGGCCCCAGACGCCTTTCCACTTGGCAACCGCCGAAAAATCCTGTAAAAACCGCCATAAACCACGTATTTGCAATCGATGCGGCTCGTTCCAGGGAACGGGAAGATACCGACCGAATTGCGTTTCCAGGTTAACGCGCGAATAGTTGTAATCATATCCGGCCATCAGTTGTAGGCGCCAATCCTCGATCGATTGGTGCAGGCGAACTCCGGCGCCGACGGTATTCATTTCAGTCTCCCGGACAAACGACTGCAGACCGGTCCGCCCGACTGCAGCACCTCTTAATAAATTCTCGTAGGATACGGTATACATGGTTGGCTGCCATTTGTAATATCCTTCCAGGCTTACTGTCGTTGCTTCAACGGGTTGCCACCGGTAGGATCCGGTCAGGTGCCAGGCTTCGGGGACCTGTAAATCGCCTGCGTGCGACCACATCGTAAAGGAAGGAACCAGGGCCGTGGGACCGGGATTTGTGATTTCAAACTGATTAACGAACTGTCGATATCGACCGCCGGCAATTCGGGCCGACCAGTATCCGATTTCCGATTGGGGGCGCGTATATCGGATACCGGCTCGTGGTTCCAGATAAAAACGGCGGGATTCTGAAAGATAGGTAAGGCGGCTGCCGGCCGTCAGCTTCCAGTAGTTACCGATGTTCCAACTCCCCTTCGCGAAACTGCTGTACAGGTTGGATCGTTGTTCGGCCAGCGTGGGGAGATAAAACAAATCACTCAGATTGACGCGGGAGAATACATAGTCAAAACGCAGCCCCGACTCCAGGCTGAAGGAGGGATCGAAATGATAGGTGCCCGCGGTTTCCAAAATCAGGTGACTGATCCGATTGTTATTTCGCTGCGTGGGGACTCGTTGTTGATCACTGGCCACCCGGAATTGTTCATATACGTCCCCCGCATCGGGAAAACTTTGAATCTCCGGATTATTGCTTGTTCCTATCAGGTAGCGGTGCTGAAACTTGCTGGAACTGTAGCTGAGCTGCGATTGCATATCCAAACGCGGCGATACCTGGTGACTATAGGTTAATTGTGCCATGGCATTATCCCACCGGTAGTCGTCTCGCGCGTAGAGGTATTCCGGATCGTTTTCCAACTGGGGAGCCTGCCTGAGCAAATCCGTATTTACCCGGTTGGAACCGATATAAAACGAAGAGGAAATCGACTGAAATTCATCGATCTTGTACCGGGATGCCAAATGTATATCATGAAACCGAATATCGGAATGATGCTGCCTCGGTTCGTAAAGCATCGCATTGTGATTGAGATCGACCAGCTCATTGGTCAACAACGGATCCAGTTCATTCCATTGGCGAAGGGTGTTTTGGAGGGGCTGCTGCTTGTAGATATCCCAGTAATTGAATCTGACGGCCGACATGATTCTAAGATCCCTGTCCTCCGCCATGGAAATATTGAGATCACCGCGGATATTCAGACTCAACGGATCCCCCTGGACCGTCAGCCGATTTTCACTGACACTGCCCACATCATGCGTCATGTCGATCTTGCCGGAGATCTGGCTGCCCTCAGACGGCGAAAATCCCGCCTTGTGGAGCTCTACTCTTCCAATGGCATAGGGACTGAACGCACTAAACAACTGTCCGAAGCTGTGGGGATTGTACACCGGAGCGTCGTCAAGCGTTATGCGATGCTCGCCCTGCCGTCCCCCCTGCAGGTGCAGATTGGTTAACGGCAATCCGTACTGAACGCCCGAGAAAAGCGACAAACTGCGAATAGCGCCATACCTGTAATCCCGTGGATTCCAGGGACTATCGGGATCAGTCGACGAGGAACGTGGTCCGCCAACGGGAATCCGGGGATGGCGGTCACTTACTACGAGGGGAGAAAACGCCAGGGAACGCGGCGGGAGTTCTATTTTTTCGCGAACGGACTCTTCCGGCTTGATCGTTACCGTCTTATAGACCGGCTTATATCCCACATAGCTAAAAAGAATCCGGTGCGTTCCCGTTATCATTTCGTTAAATGCAAAAGAGCCCGATTCGTTGGTGCTTGTTCCCCCGGAGGCATCCGTAAGCAACACCGTAGCCCCCGGCAGCGGATCGCCCGTTTCACCATCCACGACCTTTCCGAAATAGGTCCCATGCGCTGATTCCGTTTTGGTAGAGCGAACAACGACCACCGTACCTGAAGACAGGATGAGGTAATCCAATTGCGTGTCCGCCAAAATCTGTTCCAGGACGCCGGCAACCGGTTTTTCACGAATACGCTTATAAACAGGAATATCCCGCACCAGTTGCGGATCATATACCAGGTTGACGGAAGTCTCTCGGGCCACTTGCTCCAATGCCTCCTGCAGTGCTTCTCCCTGAAATTCAAACGTATACCGTTCATCGGGCAGATTTTGTGCTGGAAGGGACGTGAATAACAGGCACCACAATACCAGTCCCGCCGCGATCGAACCCATGGCGATCCGAACGCAGCTGGTATGACTCTTGTCTTTACTATCGATAAGAAGCCGATTTTTCCACATCAAAGCAACAATTACGGTTTTAGCGAATGGGTGAATCACTTGTTTGTCCCTCTTATCAACCGGGATCACACTTCCCTTAAACAATCTTTTCATTCAGATTTTTTAATACATCTTCGTTTCCCGTCGGCATCCGCGTCATTCACCTGGTCGGCATATCACCAGAAAATTCGACCGGCACCCGTCAGCGATAGACACGGAATC
>CAYQXO010000033.1:17624-22037 GCA_964421495.1 uncultured Balneolaceae bacterium
CCCGTTTCCCGTCAGCATCCGAGTCTTCCACCTCACACCGGTCAGCGATATACTCGGAATCCGTTCGCTGTTCTCGAGTACTCCAATCCCTTGACCCGGCAAATATCCTGCAGGATTGACTCGACGTTCCGGGGATCGGCGTAATAAGCCGTCAAGGTTTCGTTCTGCAACGGTGGACTGTCAAGCTGAATCCGCGTATCAAATCGCCGCTCAATTTCTCTGAATATACCTCCGAGCGGCTGTTTCGAAAACATGAGCTCGCCCCGGCGCCAGCTTGCGATCCTTTCCATGACTGCTGAATCGGGCGTAGTTGGCGGAGATCCTTTGCTGGTCCACCGGCTCTGTTGACCCGGATTGAGCGTAACAGCCTCCTTCGGTTTATTGGCCGGGTAGAACTGAACCGTTCCCTCGGATACGGCAACAGCCACCACCGTCGATGGATCGTCGCTCCAGGAGCGGACATTAAAAGCAGTGCCGGTTACCGCTATACGAGCTCCATTTGCCCGGACGACAAACGAGGTCTTTCCCTCCTCCACCTTGAAATAGGCTTCACCATCGAGATTCACCGAGCGGTGAAATAAATCAAAAAACCCGTTATACCGCAGGGTACTACCACTATTCAGTTCAACCCGGGAACCATCCGGTAGATCAAGGGTTCCCGTCGTTCCATAAGGAACCGTGATTTTCTCGGGCCACCAAAAAAGACCGACACTCAAAAGCAGCACCGCCGCTGCCGCAGCAACCCATTGCCAGTAGGCAAACTTGTCGGCCATTCTTTGCGATCCTTGCTGATGCAACTCCTTTTGCCCAAGGCGGTGTTGGATCTCACTTAGTGCCCGGTCCACTTCCGACTCCGGAACTTCCGGCTCTTTTGGACGCAGGCCCTCACTTTGATCCCAGATTTCCTTTAACTTTTCGCGTTCAGACGGTTGAAACCGGGACCAGAAAGAATCCGGAGTCCGGGATCGATTTTTATTGCTATTCCTAGAACTGTTCATTATCCGTATCTTCTTAATTTACGGTCCGCTTGTACTTGTCATAGCGCTTTCGAAGGTTTCTCAAAGCAGCCACTATGTGATTATTAACGGTCGCTGGAGAAATATCCATCACCTCGGCTATTTCGTCGTGATCCAATCCCTCAAACCGACTAAGTTTCAACGCTTCCCGCTGGCGTTCCGGCAACTTTTCTATCCACTCTTTCAACAATTGACGCTTTTCATCCAGATCAGACGGTTTGGAGGATGGAGGAGGCGAGGGATCGGGGACCTCTATCGAATTATCCAGCCCAACCTGCTCCTTCGAATTGTCCCGCAAAAAATTCAGGGAACGGTTACGTACCATTTTATAAAGGTACGCCTTCAGGGAATGTCGATAGTCGATCTCCCTCCGTTTTTGCCAGAGCCTCACGAAGGCATCCTGGACCACATCGTCAGCGGCTTCTTTCTGTCGGGTATATTGAAAAGCAAACCGGACCAGCCGCGGATACAACGCCCGAAACAGCCGGTTGAACGCCGTGCGATCCGACGCCGAAATCCGTTCAGCCCAATGAGCAATCTGTTGTGCCGTCGGTTTTTTCATGCATTAGGTTTAATGACCCTGCTACATGTTGAATACACATACAAAATGCAT
The DNA here is from genome assembly GCA_964421495.1 of uncultured Balneolaceae bacterium. Taxonomy (GTDB): domain Bacteria; phylum Bacteroidota; class Rhodothermia; order Balneolales; family Balneolaceae; genus CAJXOW01. The sequence goes on from CAYQXO010000033.1 coordinate 19,254, forward strand.
AATAACTAGTCACACGATCAATTTTCCGGTGAATGAAGGTTCCTGTTAGATATACGACCGGCTTAACTCAATTCACCCCGTGCTAAACGGAATATCGGTTGGAATGCAGGTAAATCCGGTTTTTTGCAGTAGATTTGAAAAAGGCCGACAGACTTCCAGATTCTACAAAACCGTAGGGGACATATCCAGCTGCCCGTTCTTGATATCTGCCGGTGCCCGCCAATACGATGGGCAACTTAAATCGCCTACGTTTCGATTTCCCAACCTGCTTCAGACGGGACTTCCCCATTGTGTTGAATCGCATTCTCGGAGTCACTGAAATCAAAAATCACCTCATTCCAGCCTTCAACCAGGTCAAGGTCAACCTGTTCCGCTCCCTCACTGCAGGATTCCTCTATAGATACTTCCTTGCTGGAATAAATCCATCGCACCAGATAATCGCCTTTACTGGAGGATGGGGGATATATATTTATACTAAGCTGGTCGGAAGTCAATCCAATTAAGGCAGTTTCATTATCCTCCCCATAGGTAAAGGCTAACGTGTGCACCTGAGTAAATTGGTGCTCGGAATCCAGTTGTTCCCCAATCTGCTCATAGCAGAAAAATCCCTGGAATTCCTCGAATGTATCCCCTCCCGCCGGTTGCAGATGCTCTTCTACAACATCCTGACCGGCTAATTCAAATGAAAAGCTTCCATCTTCGTTTAAGGTCCCACTCCCCACATCAAATGATCCCCGGTGATTAGCGTATAAATCCCTTTCCCCCATGTCATAATTATTCACTTCTCCCTCCATTTGATAGGGTTCCGATGGATCACCGTTGCCGTTATCATCCCCATCTGCATCTGCCGGATTATCGTCGCATGCATTTACCAGCAACCCCATTGCAACAACTACCATTATAAAAGTGACGTAATAACATTTGCCCTGTATAGAAATGTTCATAACAATTTATTTTAATTTTAAAGATATAATTGGATTTAAAGACGTAGAATAGCTATACCCTAATTAAAACCCCGGCGTTACCGGCGCAAAGAATGGGTATTTTATTTGCCATTAGCTGCAATCATGTGGTCGTATGACCCTATTTCACCAACAGCATCTTCCTGGAGGTTTTAAACGACTCAGTATTCATCCGGTAGATATACACGCCGCTCGGCAGTCCTGCCCCTTCGAACTGCACCGAATAGGACCCCGCACTCATTTGCTTGTCAATGAGTGTTGAAACCTTTTGACCCAGCGTGTTATACACGGCAAGCGTAACCTCTGTTGATTGCGGCAGGTCGAATTGGATATTCGTAGTCGGGTTGAAGGGATTGGGATAATTTTGCTCGAGAGCAAATCGGTCCGGTTTATTCGGCCTTAACTCGTCCGGATTTCCGATGGAGGTTACAACCGTATCCGTTCCGATAGAATAGCGGGAACCGCTCTTGAGGGTAAATTGGTCATTACTCGTAACGCCAATGACCGGTTCACCCATATTACTCGTCATTATAAAATTTACATTCGCACTGCTGCCCGTGCTATTGTTGAACGTCCAACTGCCAATCTGGTACTGGGCAAGGAGTTCTTTCTGCGGCAAAAAGAGTATCAGGGAAATGAGCAGTACAAACAGGGGGAGTGAATTTTTCATAATTACAACCTCGTTTTCTTCTGGGATACTGTTAAAAATCATTCCGGCAAGTAAACCGCTATAATTTGAAGATTGTCAAGATTGATCGTATGCTGATCATGAACTGTCGATTTCTGAGCAGTTGCATAGATAGTGTGGGTACCTTCTTCAACGTCAACAGCCGTCATATAATCAAACGGAAGTGCATAACGTTTTTCTTCACTGCCATCTATCATACCAAAAGAATTGGGGTCATATAGATCAAACGACGCCTCGGAAGTTCCCAGCCCTATTTTCACAGTTGTACTTTCCCCGAAATAGATGGCTCTTCCCGACAAAAACAGTAAAACAGAGCCTGATGAGGGCGCATCAATTGTAATTGAACCGAGATGTTCCGGCGAAGTACCTATGTCTCTATGGAGCCCAATGTTCACAGAATCAAACTTCGACGTAGTCGCCAATTTTGCCATCGTGACTGCACCATCGCCGATTTTGTCGGTGGTAATGGAGCTATCTTTCACCGTCAATGCATGCATGGCATACGGGGAGGCACTAAGCGGCATGCGCGGCGAGAGCTCTTCTCCGCCGTCAATCGCAACTCCGACCCAGTACTGCTGATCAAAGGGCAAATCAAGTGGTTCTTCGCTGCCCAGCTGTGCATTGAACATCCCATCATTCACATCCAGTATTTTATCTGATTGCCAGAGGGCGTTGCCACCCGCTGAGTCAGCATAGATGCCAAACGAAAATATATAGGTATCATCTTCAACCGGATCCCCGTTATCGTTTAACAACACTCCCTGGTGCGAGATGGTTTTCTGTGCTTGCTGTGCTTTAACCACGGTGTCCGGCACTACACCCACCATGAAAATAATAGTTGTAATAAATAGTAAGGTTACCCTCATACGCACCTCTTTATTTGATTTAAAATTAAATCGGATAGATTACACTAAACCGCAGGTTATTGGTTTTGCAACATTTATTTGGTCCCTACCCCTCTATGACGGTTGGCACTTGTTCATTAAAACCGCCAAAGTTAACGATCCCTAAAATAATAAACTTCCAATACTTATTAAAAATTTTTAATCAGTTTAATAATATGGGAATAGTCGAGGCAACCATGACCTGAAATTCTACAAGATCGAACCTACCTGCATCTGGTGCTCAATTTTA
>CAYQXO010000034.1:0-21951 GCA_964421495.1 uncultured Balneolaceae bacterium
CTCAAAGGATAAAAGGTACTCCGGGGATAACAGGCTTATCTCCCCCAAGAGTTCATATCGACGGGGAGGTTTGGCACCTCGATGTCGGCTCATCGCATCCTGGGGCTGAAGTAGGTCCCAAGGGTTGGGCTGTTCGCCCATTAAAGCGGTACGCGAGCTGGGTTCAGAACGTCGTGAGACAGTTCGGTCCCTATCTGCTGCGGGCGTTGGAACATTGCGGAGAGCTGCTCCTAGTACGAGAGGACCGGAGTGGACGCGCCGCTGGTGCACCTGTTGGGGGGTCCCCCCCATGGCAGGGTAGCTATGCGCGGGTGGGATAAGCCGCTGAAAGCATCTAAGCGCGAAGCCCGCTCCAAGACCGATGTTCCCTGAAGTCTCGTGGAAGACGACCACGTCGATAGGCGGCAGGTGGAAGGCGGGCAACCGCCGCAGCCGAGCCGTACTAATCAGACGCCTGGCTTGCCTCCTATGGCTTGCACCCCGGCGGCCCCGCCGCCGGCCTCGCGCGCCCCTTGTTGGTGGCTCGCTACTCGCTCCCCCATTCTGTCCGACATTCCGACCGGCCGACGGCGCCCGGCGCCGCCGGCCCCCCACATGGCATTTGCGATGTGGCGGCTCCAGCGAGGAGGTCCCACCCGTTCCCATCCCGAACACGGCCGTTAAGCTCCTCAGCGCCGATGGTACCGCCCTCCGGGCGGAAGCGTAGGTCGCCGCCGCATCGCCTTTTTTTATATACCCCCACCCTGCAATTGATACCGGTTACCCCTACGCAATTCATCGCACCGGTATCTGAAATCATTAAATGATAAATTCCTACCTCGTATATTATATTACGAGACCCCTTTGACTTTGAAAAATTGGGGAGGCCTCTTCAGCCAGGGAAATTCAGCTGATAACTGCTTTGCCAAATTACGAGTTCAAAAAACCGGATTGTAGATATGAATCACTTTTAGCCAGTAAGCTGAACATCCCAAGTGCTTCAGAGACCTCCCCAATTTTTCAAAGTCAAAGGGAACACCATTCCATTTTTAATTTGAATAAATACCGCCTTGCATGAGTAAATTGGTTACCGTATTGACAGGGGCCGGAATTAGTGCTGACAGCGGACTTCCGACGTTTAGAGGGGAAGGTGGATTGTGGAAAGGCCATGATGCGCGAAAGTTGGCAACGCCTGAGGCATGGGAAGAAAATCCGGAAAGGGTTCTGGAATTCTACAATTACCGCCGACGATTGGTCGCCGAAGCGGAGCCCAATGCGGCCCACAAGGCCATGGCAAAACTCGAAGATGCCTGTGATATGGTTATTGTGACGCAGAATATTGATGACTTGCACGAACGGGCCGGATCCGAGAGAGTTTGGCACTTGCACGGTAATATAACGAAGGCGCGCAGTGTAAAGGACGATGATACCATTATCGACATCGGTTATGAAGACATAGAACCGGGAGATACTGCCGAGGATGGGGGACAATTACGTCCCCATGTCGTCTGGTTCGGAGAACGGGTGCATAATTTGCAAGCCTCCGTCAATCGAGTACAGAATACCGATATTCTCATCGTCATAGGAACGTCCCTGCAGGTATATCCGGCAGCGGGACTAGCGGATCAGGTCCCGAACACGGCAGAGAAATACGTCGTCGATCCCTCTATTCCAAATTTGAAAGATGACAACTGGAATCGCTATCCGGAAAAGGCGGCCGACGAAGTCCCGAAACTCGTCAACGCTTTGCTGAAGAATTAATATGAGGTATAGAAAAAGAATACAAAGTACACATCCATCGATAGGCTTATTGGTAAAGCGGGGGCAGGCCGGTCCGAAGCATTTGAATTATGCAGCCAGAAGCAAAAGTAGTAATCAATTTGGAAAGTGTGAAGTAAGGTGATGTGCGGGGTAGAGCAGCAGACGGCTGGATATTTCCAGCTTCGGATTGGCCTGCTCCCGCTTTACCACGATTTCTTATAATAAAAACTGATTCTGTACATTAGTAAGAGTTGTATAGCTAACACTTGGATACTATTCATAATAAAACAGGGAATATGGCGAATTCGGAACACAAGGCAACGGCTGACGAAAAAGAAGTACTTGAAAAATACCTGCTTCAATTCCTGAATCTGGAGAAACGTTTTCCCCTACTGCCAGGTATTGAGAATACCCAGGCTCTGGCTAACCTGGTGGGGCTGGAGAAGGGGGAGTTTGAAAAATTGCGGGAGACCTACCGCAATAACGCTAAAAGCGCTGCTGAAGAGTTGCTTGAAGACCAGCAGGTAACCGGCTGGATCGACCAGCTTCCCTTCGAAGAAAATGACACGATCGTGGCGCTGGGAGATTCCATTACGGACGATCTGCAGGGCTGGTTTTCCATCCTCGAGCATGTCCTCTCGATAACGGTACCCCAGGCCAACTTTACGTTTGTCAATGCGGGGGTCTCGTATGAAACGAGTTCGGAGGCGCTGCAGCGATTTAATCGCGATGTTATTGATCACGATCCGGATTGGGTAATCGTTGCACTGGGCACGTTCGACATGCAGCGGCTGCATATCGCCCCGGACCGTACCCTGGTCTCCCTGGCGGATTTCTGGGAGAATACGAACACCATCGAGCAAAACGTGGGAGATCTCACCGATAACCCCGTCATCTGGCTGACGCCGCCCCCGGTCATCACGGAAATGATGCAAAAAATGCGATTCTTTGACTATGATATCTTTGAAGAGGATCTGCAGAATATCCGTGAAATACTTGCCGGCAAGGTGGGCTATATTGTGGATCCGCTGGGACAGCGAATGACCGACGAAGGAGATCAGCCGGATGCCTGGAATTATCTGAGTGACGGAGTGCACCCCTCGATCTCGGGACACGTTAACACCGTGCACTCGCTCCTCAAAAACCTGGCCGAATCAGAACCCCGGGAGGGAGCCAGCCTGGATTCAAACCGCGAAATATCGGACAATTGACTCGTTGCAGCGGGATGAGGGTACAAACTTTATAACCGCACGGAAACCTCGACCATAGACAGGCTCAGCCCGGTTTTGCGGTCAATGTGCCGTGAACCCATTTTTTTGAAGGAATAGATTTGAGGTTGAAGAAAGGTGAGGCGGGTTTGTTCCCGCTGAAGGGACAGCCAGTACGTGGAATTGGAACGGGGGGACAGGGTCGAGGCCATCTGTGTGGTCCGGCTTGATAAATAAAAGGCATCCATCATTCCAAACAGAAAACCGCCCCAGACGCCGGCACCGGCCCCATACTGAATGCCTTCGATAATGGGTTCGTTCTCCATCAGCTTGATGGCCGTTCCGATAATTGCGCCGGTGGCGCCGCCGTATATCGAGTCCAGCAGGATAATAATAGTCGTGACGTCCCCCCGGTTGAACGTTCCGTCGATCATGTATGTTTGACCTTCGGCCGTACGAGCTACATCATGGGCGCCAATGGCCAGCCCCCCCAACGTACCGAGGCCCACCCCAAACCGTGCAGGGGCGAAATCGTCCGAGTCCTGAAGCGCCATCGTAGCTCCCCCTAACAGCCCTCCCGTCATCGCTCCGTTAAACGTATTGGATGCCAGGGTTTTGAGTTGTTGCGCTTTAGCGGGGTACGTCGTACAGCTCATCAGTATAATGAGGCTGAAAACAAGTAAGGAAGTGAATCGACGGTCGGAAGACGACATGAGCAAGGTTTTTGGTTTCAGTGAATGATGCGAGTGCGTGTTTATTGCAAAAATTTCCATTTCCTGAATCGTAAATCGTTTTTGTGAATCCCCCGGACAGGCAGATCACATGTCCGTATATAATACGGTTTTCTGATTGAAGGATATGGGTAACTTTCATTTCATTTTTATAGCGTCGTTTGAGTATCTTGCTTTTCGCCGCTTGATGCAAATGCATCTGACCCATACGTGGGGATTTTCAAGGCAATCATACTATAATTTTATTCGGGATCCTGGCGGGCAACGGGCAGGATCTGTCCACTGTAATACGTGTGACCCTCAAGCGCGAAGTCTGCTATATACGCACCCATTTGGGATGCACTCACCGGAGCTTCCACACCGGGAAAGGCCTCTTCCAGCATTTCAGTCTGAACCATTCCCAGGCAGAGGGCGTTGCAGGTGAGGGATTGGTCGGAAAATTCGGCCGATAGACATTCGGTCAATATGCTGAGTCCGCCTTTAGCCACCGAATAGGCCGTCAGACCGGGGAATTTGGCACTGCCCTGATAGCCCGACATGCTGCTGATATTGACGATATGGGCCCCATCTGCCATCCGGCTCATCGTTTTTTGAATAAGTTGTACGGGAGCCATCAGGTTTACCTGCAGCATCCGCTCCCAATCTCCGGGTTCCAGTTCTTCAAAGGATTTGTTGACCAATGCTCCCGCCCCGTTAACAAGGGCGTCCAGGGTGATTTTATTTTCTACGAGCGACATAACCAGCCTATCTACCTCACCGGAGTTGGTAAGATCGGCGGGATGCGCCGTTATGGTGGACGCTTGTTGCGACAACTTTTCCAGTCGGTCCTCGCTTCGCGCAACCGCGATTACGCGATGGTTCCGCTCGGCCAGATACAATGCCGCTTCGTATCCCATCCCCCGGCTGGCTCCGGTAATTAAAATATGTTTGGACATAAGAGTTTTACAAATTGCGTTTAAATTTTTCCAGTATCTGCCATGGGTTTGCCCCGGTTTTTCAAAGATCACTCTAAATATGATAGGGATAATACGGTACGGATACAACAGACCGGCGACGGCGGCTTATTTTCTTAAATGTCGTTTTTTAACCATATTTCAAAAAACGGGAACGATATATTAAAGATACGACTATGACTTCTAAGAGAGCTCGCGAGTTGGTTCCGTCGTATATTGAGGAACTGCAAGCCTATAAACCGGGAAAAAGTATGCAGGAGATCCGGGAGCTTTACAATCCTCCGCGCATCTCCAAGCTGGCATCCAATGAAAACCGGTGGGGCCACACGCCGAAAGTGGAGGAGAGACTGACCCGTGAATTGGTCGACGCACATAACTACCCGGATGCCGGTGCCCGCGCATTGCGCGAAAAGCTGGCGGATATCTATGATTTACAGTTGAACAACATCGTCCTGGGCAATGGTTCGGAGAGTTTACTTTCGATCATCGCCAAAACGTTTTTCCTGGACGATGAACATGCCGTCACGGCGCAGGGGACCTTTGTGGGATTCTTTATCCAGGCGCGGATACGGGGTATCGAGGTGAAGCGGGTGCCGTTGACCGAGAAGTATCGTTTCGATGTAGAGGGGCTGCTGGAGGAGATGAATGAGCACACCAAGATGGTGTATATAGCCAATCCAAATAATCCTACGGGCACGTATATCACCGAGGATGAGTTCGAATATTTGATGGATCATCTTCCGAAGCAGACCTTCGTGGTTATGGATGAGGCCTACTTTGAGTTTGCGCGGGACCTGGAGGATTATCCGAATTCGATGGACTACCGGCTCGATCATGTGATTACCCTCCGAACCTTTTCGAAAGCTTACGGACTCGCCGGTTTCCGGATTGGCTACGCGATGGGCGAGTCGTCTCTTATCGACTATATGTACAAGACCAAATTGGTGTTTGAACCTTCCATGCCGGCCCAAAAAGCGGCCCTGGCGGCGCTGGAAGACGAGGCGTTTCTGGAGAAAACCATCGATCGTACCCGGGAGGCTCGGGATCGACTGTACCATATCCTCGAAGAAAATAATTTGACGTATATTCCTTCCTGCGCGAATTCAGTTTTGTTATTGATGAAATCGGCGCAAGAAGCCGAGACACTTGCTCATGAGATGATGCAGAAAGGGGTGATCCTGAGGCCGCTGGCCGGTTTCGGCATGCCGCGGGGGATTCGCATCACGGTAGGTACCAGGGAAGACATGGATCATTTTGAGGAAGCGCTGAATGAGGTATGGCAAGACTAGCCCGAATTTCCTGGCGTGTGACGGGTGAAGCGCTTCTTATGAAACGCACCGAGCTTCAGCGATTATCGTGTTATCGCACAGAACGGGGTGCTACCCACTGAGTGCACCGAGCGTCATCGATTCCCGCGGAGCGCACTGAGTGGAGCGAAATCCGGGCTGGGTCGTTAAGGAGTCTGCTAATATCAATGTAGAAATCCGTTATTATGAAGTATGACGATATAGAGTGGGAAACGATAGTTCGCAATGTTCTGCGTTCGCGACTTATGGATGAACTGGAGGAGGAAGAGCTGGTACCCAATAACGAAACGATGTACCAGTTTTCGGCAAAGGGCCATGAGTTGGGACAGGTGGTGCTGGGAAGTTTGATTTCCAACGAGTGGGATGCGGTTAGCGCTTATTATCGATCCCGACCGTTGTTGATCAGCCTCGGGTTGTCGCTTGCAGATGCGCTGGCGGCTCCCATGGCCAGGGCGGGAGGGTACAGTGACGGCAGAGATATCGGCGTGGTCTGCAATATGCCCGGGAGAGACGGACCCATGGTTTTGCCGATGGCCGGTGATGTAGGGTCTCAATACACCCCGGCGGCCGGCTGGGCACAGGCCCTCACCTATCGAAGTGAATATCTGGGAGAAAAAGAGAACGACGATGGTATAGCGGTGGTATTGGGAGGGGATGGCTCGGTGGCAACCAACGGATTCTGGTCTGCCCTGAATATAGTGACGACGCTCGATTTGCCGTGTCTTTTCTATATTGAGGATAACCGCTATGGATTGTCCGTACCGTCCGGGTTTCAGACCCCGGGAGGAAATATTGCCAAAAATCTGTATTCGTTTAAAAATCTGCGGGTTTACGACGGGGACGGATCCGACCCGGAGGAGGTGGCCGATAAAATGGGAGAGGCGGTCGAACGGGTCAGGACGCGGCGGAGTCCCACACTGATTCGCCTGCAAGTCCCCCGATTATGCGGGCACGCCTACCATGATAACCAGGCCTATAAAGACGAGGAGCTTATAGAAAAGGAGTGGGAGCGGGATCCGGAGCGGAAGCTGAAAGAGTGGCTGTTCGAGCGAGGATGGACCGAACGGCAGTGGAACGAAATCCGAAAACAGGTGGAAACGGAGCTGCGGACGGCTTTGTCGAACGTGCGTTCGCGGCCCGATCCGGATCCTGAAAAAGCCCATAAATTTGTTTTTACGGAATACACCGACGAAGGGCAGCCGATTCTTCAGCAGCAGGGCGGTATACATGTTGAGGGACACGATTTTCCCTCGTCTTCGACCCGACCGGCTACGGAGGGTCAGCGGGTGAATATTGTTGAAGCCGAGCGACGAACCCTCGAGTATGAGTTGGAGACCAACGACAAGTTGTTGGTCTTCGGGGAAGATGTGGGAAAAAAAGGCGGGGTCCACGCCGTTACCCGGGGACTGCAACTCACATTCGGTGAACAACGCGTTTTCGATACGAGCCTGTCGGAAGAGGGAATTGTCGGCAGGGCGTTGGGCATGGCCTATGCGGGTTTGATGCCGGTGGCCGAGATTCAGTTCCGCAAGTATGCCGATCCCGCTACCGAGCCCATTCGAAACTGCGGTACGGTACGATGGCGCACGGCCAATAACTTTGCGGCTCCCATGGTAATTCGCATGCCCGGGGGATTTGCCCGGGTCGGCGATCCCTGGCACAGTATCTGCAATGAAGTCGACTTTCTGCATATGGTGGGATGGCAGCTCGCATTTCCCTCGAATGCTGCAGATGCCGCCGGTTTGCTGCGGTCCGCCATGCGCAGTAATAATCCCACGATTTTCTTTGAGCATCGCAATCTGCTGGACGCCCGGCAGGCCCGCCGACCTTATCCCGGCGATCAATATGTGGTTCCGTTCGGGAAGGCCAACAGGGTTTTGGAAGGAGATGAATTGACGGTTGTTACCTGGGGGGCGATGCTCGATCGTTGCCGCAGTGCCGCCGAAGATGCTGGTATTTCGGTCGACTTGATCGATCTTAGGACGCTTATGCCGTGGGACCGGGAAAGGGTGATGGATTCGTTGGAAAAAACGAACAGATGTGTTATCGTTCATGAGGATACGATAACCGCTGGTTTTGGGGCGGAGATCAGTGCTTACTTATCCGATACGGGGTTTGAATTGCTGGATGCACCCATTCGACGAGTAGCTATGCCTGATGTTCCCGTTCCCTTTAATCCAGGATTGATGGATGCAGTGATGCCCACCGAGGATCGTATTCAATCCGTGTTTGAAGAAGTGGTTCAATTTTAGACACCGTCGTACGTGCAACGAATTACCGGCAAAAAGGAAGGATTTATTTGATTGAAAAGCCTGCCAAAGAACTGGATAGATAAGCTAACTATGAATTTACGATCAAAGCTCATTCTGGGCTTTTTGTTTTCTGCCATTCTGGTCGCTGTTGTGGGGTATATATCTCATTCACAGAATCGAAATATTCGAGATCGCCTACTCCGTGTTAACAGTCAGTCTATCTACTTAATGGAGTATACCGGGGAGATGGCCACGAGCCTCCATAATAGCCTGATGTATACCCGCGAGTACCTGGATGAGCAAATTCAATCGATGGATGGAGAGCAGTTGGCAGAGGAACAACGCAAAGAAAGACGTTATGAGGCAAAGCAGGCAGAAGAAAAAGTTCGTGGGCAGTTAAGGAGGTTCGAGCAGCATATGAAAGAGAGTTTGAAAATTGCTCGTCAAATGGAGCTGGATAGTGATGCTATGCCAAATGAAGCGGACCATGATACGTTGTATAGCAAATCGATGATCGGACACCTTCAGGAGTTTCACGAGAAATTCAAGATTTACGAGTCACTATTGCTCGAGCTTTTTAAATTGTCGAGAACAGAATATCGCGATGGGAAGGAATTACTGACCGTGACGCTGGAGCCTTTCTTTAAATCCACCCTGATGCCGCTGATTAATACGGTACGTACACGGGCACATCAGCGGGTGGATCGTGAAACGGCAAGCCTGGAACAGACTATGGATTTTGCGTTGCAGACGATCCTGTTTGTTAGTGTACTGGCCGTGATCAGTGCCATGTTACTGGGATATGCCATTTACCGGCAGATATCCGATCCTCTCAATAAATTGACGAAATCTGCGCGACGTATTGGAGCGGGACACCTGGATGAACGTATCGAGATAGATTCAGACGACGAGATTGGAACGCTGGCGGGGACTTTCAATCAAATGGTGGAGAACCTGGACAAAACCACCGTCTCGAAGAATTACTTCGATAATATTATAGAGTCGCTATCTGATGCATTGGTGGTGATTGATCCGTCGTATAACATCCTGAAAGTTAATCAAGCTCTTATTGACTTGACTGGCTATGAGGCGGAGTCCCTACGCGAGATGGATATAGTCCATTTGTTTGAGCGCCAGGAACAGGAACGGATTGAACACTTGCTGCCTCGATCCACTACCGATGTGGCTGAATATATCGAGACGGTGCTTATTACCAGAGAGGGGAGCAAGGTACAGGTGAGCTTTACGGCCTCTCCGCTGAACGAAGAATTTACGCAGGGAGGATATGTTTGTCTGATCAGTGATATCACGGAACGCAAGGAAGCTGAGGAACAGATCGAGAATTCCCTGGAAGAAAAGAAAGTACTGTTGGCTGAAATTCACCACCGGGTAAAAAACAATCTGGCTGTTATCAGCAGTCTGCTGCAAATGCAGTTGCATAATACGGAAAATGAAACGGTACGTAATTTGTTGCAGAACAGCGTGCTGCGCATTCAGTCGATCGCCTTGATCCATGAAAAACTTTACCAGACCGACACGCTCGCCTTTATCGATTACGAGATGTACCTGGAGGATCTGATTGAGACGATAGAAAACTCTTTTTCCGATACCGGCAAGGATCTAGCCATCGAAACGGATCTTACCCACCTGTCATTGAGTATCAACCAGGCTATACCCTGCTCTCTTTTTATCAATGAAGTCATTGTAAACTCTTTCAAGCATGCCTTTGAAAATCGGGAATCCGGTAAGATATTTGTTACTCTTGAGAAGGAAAATGAACACGTGTATTTGGAGATCCGCGATAACGGTGAGGGACTGCCCGATAATTTTGAGGTTGAGGAGGCGGAGTCCCTGGGTATGACGCTGCTTCATACCCTTACCAAGCAGCTATCGGGGGATTTACAGATATATAATGACGACGGAGTGGTCTGCAAGCTGGAATTTCCGATCGAGTGACAGGAGAAGGCGATTGACGGCACGCGTAAATTACATACGAGATAACGTTTCAAACGCAGTATTATCCGGCAAACGATAATATCGGACCACCGGCTTGAAGACTATGTCGGATCGCAGCCAAATATGATTTTTATTCAGGTGAGTTATTCTACCGGAAGAGATGTTTAAAAATCCGGGGAGGGTTCTTCAGCCAGGGAAATTCGGCTGACTGCTGCTTTGCGAGAGGGTGGATCCGAAATTTCGGCTATTAGTGATTAACCTTTGAAATCATTAAGCCGAACAACCCAAGTGCTTCAGAACCCTCCCCGGATTTTTAAATATCTCTGGAAGTGATATTCGGGTTAGGAGTCTTTTAACTTTTTCAACTTGTTCTGTGCATAATCGGTCATGAGCAGGCGTCCGCTGGTATCCGCCCGTATTTCCAGCAGGGTGTCCCAGTCCGTCGCATCATCCCAGAGGGCCCGTTTTAATTCTTTTGTGGCCTTGGGATTGTAGTCGGCCAGTTGACGGGCTAATTCCTGTATATTCTGGTCCAGTTCGTCCATGGATTCCACCAGTTCCGTGTAAAGCCCCTTCTGAAAGGCCCATTCGGCGGAGTTCCAGCTTGCAGCGTCGAGCGATAATCTTGTAAAACCCTGCACTCCCATTTTTCGTTTTATCGCGGGACCCACGACAAAGGGTCCGATTCCCAGCTGAAGTTCACTTAATCGAACGGAAGCTGATGTGGTGCCGATGGCGTAATCGGATGCTGCAATAAGGCCTACCCCACCGCCGACGGTTTTTCCCTGGACGCGGGCTAATATAAGTTTGGAACTCTTGCGTATGGTATTAATCACGTTTGCAAATCCCATGAAGAAGTGCTTGCCGTCCTCCTTGTTGTCGATTTTAAGCAGGTCGCTGAAATAAGCGCCCGCACAAAAGGCTTTATCCCCCGGGCTTTGCAGAACGATAACGCGGGTATTGCGATCCTGGTCGTATTTTTTGATGGTATTTGTCAGTTCGGTGAGTAAATCGCGGGGAAGGGCGTTACTTTTAGGATGACTGAACGTTATCGTAGCAATACCGTCTTCGACTGTCGCTTCGATGGTTCCTTGACTCATAATATGCAGAATGTTTTATGATAGTTTATAAAAATTGTTCACAAAGTCGGTCCGGCTGTTCAAAAATAGCCGATTGGGCAAACAGGAGTAAAGTCCCCATTCGGGGGTTATATATAAAGTTATGAAAATCAGCTCGTGGTTAAGAAATACGGCTGGATATTTTAACTCCAAAGCCTACGGATTCGGGTATTCAAAAACTCTCTGTATGGTATTATGCATCGTATTTCCAGGGCTGTTGGCGTCGGACCAGGGTCAAAATATCGTACAAAGCAACGCTTTCATCCTCCTGGTTTACCACTTCGACATTCCACTTAACAATTCCCTTCGGTATTTCGTCGGCCTCCTTGGTTTCTTTACGGTGCTTGCTCTTAACAGTAAGGTGCGCCTGGATGGTGTCGCCGATTTTCACCGGTTCTATGAATCGCAGATTATCGAGGCCGTAATTGGCCAGCACCGGACCGGGTGAGGGATCCACAAAGAGCCCGGCAGATGCGGAAAGAATGAAGTATCCGTGGGCCACACGCTCTTCAAAAATGGAATCCCGCGCGGCCAGTTCGTCGAAGTGGGCATAGAAGTGGTCTCCGCTCAGACAGCCGAAATTTACGATATCCGCTTCGGTGACGGTACGACGATGCGTTTTCAAGTGGTCCCCCACCTGAAGTTCCTCGAAGTGTTTCGTAAAGGGATGGGCCTCGGTATCCCGCGTGTCAGCCCCGTACATGTACGTCTTGCAAATATGAGTCAGCGTAGTGGGAGAACCCTGCAGGGCCACGCGCTGCATATAGTGCAGAATGCCCCGGATGCCGCCCATTTCTTCCCCATCCCCGGCTCGTCCGGGTCCGCCGTGCGTGAGGTGGGGCAACGGAGAGCCATGACCGGTTTGCTCGTCGGCGCAATCGCGGTTGACGATCATCAATCGGCCGTGGTAGGGGGCGAGTCCCCGTGTCAGGGTCTCCGCCGTCTCATCACTGGCCGTAAATATCGAACCGACCAGGCTTCCCCCGGATTTGTTGGCAATACGGATGGCGTCATCCGTGTTTTTGTAGGGCATGACCGTGCTTACCGGTCCGAAGGCCTCAATATCGTGAACTTGCTGCGACGCTTCGGGATTTGGAGCATAGAGTAAAACGGGCGGGTGCGCCGGTACGCCGTTGCTTTTCCCCGCCTGATCCCCCTGGTCCGCCATCTCCTTCCCGTTAAGAAGGGAATCGGTAAACTCCGACAGGTCTTGCAGGTGCTCGTTCAGCCGATCGTATTGCTTCGAGCTGGCGAGCGTGCCCATATTCACCTGCTCATCCGACGGGTCGCCCGCGGTTACTCCCTCGAGCTTGTTTTTCAGCTTCTCCACCACGGCGTCGACCTGTTGTTCGGAGACCAGGGCGCGGCGAATGGCCGTGCAGCGCTGACCCGCCTTGATCGTCATTTCGTTGAAAACCTCCTGGACAAAAAGATCAAACTCCTTCATATCGGGGGTTACGTCGGGAGCCAGGATAGAGGCGTTGAGCGAGTCGACCTCCAGATTGAAACGAACCGACTGGTTTATAATATTCGGATGGGATTTAAGTTGAATGCCCGTTTCCCGGGATCCGGTGAAAGCAACGACGTCCTGTCCGTTCAGGTGATCCAGCAGATCTCCCGGTACGTCCGCTGCGATAAATTGCAGGGCTCCCTCGGGCAGGATATCGGCCTCCAGCATTTCCTCGACCATGCATTGGGCGAGGTAGGAGCCGACCGGCGAGGGTTTTATTATAGCCGGCATGCCGGCAATTAGCGTGGGACCGAGTTTTTCCAGCATTCCCCAGCAGGGAAAGTTAAAGGAGTTGATATGAATGGCGACGCCCTCGCGGGGGACGTGAATGTGCTGGCCGGTGAAGGTGCCTTCCCGGGATAATTGCTCCATCTGCCCGTCCACATGAAACGGGAGGTCCGGCATCTGCCGCCGGGCCTTGCTTGAGGTTACAAATAGCGTACTGATGCCCCCTTCAATATCGATCCAGGAATCAGATTTTGTTGCACCGGTATGGCGGGACCACTCATAAAATCGATCCTTTTTGCTCATTAAATGTTTGGCCACTTCCTTGACCATCAACGCACGGTCGTGAATCGATTTTTTTCGGAGCGCCGGTCCGCCTTGCCGGCGTGCGTAGCGGGTGACCGACGGGTAGTTGAGGTCCGCCTCGTGGAACCTGGCCACTTCCTCGCCGGTAACAGCGCTTTGTAGCGGCTGGCCTGAATTTGTGGGTTCGATCCACTCTCCTTCTACGTAGCTGGTGACATTCATAATTGAGTGAGATTCAGTTTTAGGATCATGGTATATTATAATAAATACTTTTTGAGTATGTTGCTACGACCCGAAAAGCCCGACAGTCTCCCGGGGGCAAGATTACCATCGAAGTAAATCCATTTATGTGAAAGAGGAGCAGTTTCCATCCGGATATAGCTGTAAATGAATCGATAATGTTGATTGTAGAGCCGTCGATCGGCTTTGTCAGGTATCCTCCGTACTTTTTTTCCATTCGTTCCAGGTTTTATATTGTTTTTGCTGATCTACCCGGTCTTCGGGTTCCGTTTGCAGGGGAGTACAGGGTTTTAAGGTTTTGGACAGTTGGTCGGGGAGTTGTCGGTATAGTTCGGTGCCTTTGGATTTCCATTCCAGCATCTCGTCGGTCACCTCTTTTACAATTTCCCCTGGATTGCCCGCCACGACTTTGCGTTCCGGGATTTCCGTGCCTTCCCCGATAAAAGTCAGTGCCCCGACAATCGAGTGGCTTCCGATGGAGACGCGATCCATAATGACGGAATTCATGCCGATCAAACAGTTTGCTCCGATATGGGAACCGTGAACAACCGCTCCGTGTCCCATATGGGCTCCTTTCTCCAGGGTAACCGTAACTCCCGGAAACATGTGTATGGTGCAGTTTTCCTGCACATTGCATCCGTCCCCGATTACAATTTTCCCCCAATCTCCCCGCAGCCGGGCGCCCGGGCCTATATAAACATTCTCCCCTATGACTACATTTCCCGTTACGGTAGCGTCCGGATGTACGAAGGAGCTTTCTTTAATTACCGGCTTGTATCCGTCAAATTCGTAAATATTGGCCATACAGGTATTTTAAGGTTCGGATTAAAACTCATTGTTCAGGCGCGTTCCAATACCACGGCCATTCCCTGTCCAACGCCCACGCACAGCGTACACAGGGCCAGTTGTTGGTCTTGTTCCTCCAGTTCCCAGGCCGCTGTTGTCAGCAGGCGTGCGCCGGACATGCCCAGCGGGTGACCCAGGGCGATGGCGCTGCCATTGGGGTTTACGCGTTCATCGTGATCGTCAATCCCCAGTTCACGCAGAACGGCCAGGCTCTGCGCGGCAAAAGCTTCATTCAGTTCGATGATATCGAAGTCTGATAATTCCAGGTTGGTTCGTTTGAGAACTTTTTGCGTGGCTCCCACGGGACCAATCCCCATGATGCGGGGTTCCACGCCCACGACGGCCGAACCGACGATTCTGGCTTTGGGCGTCAGGTTAAACTGATCTACGGCATCGCCGCTTGCTATCAGCATGGCGCAGGCTCCGTCGTTGAGGCCGGAAGCATTGCCGGCCGTGACCGTGCCGTTCTTGCGAAAGACGGGAGAGAGTTTCGAGAGCACCTCTACGGTGGTGTCGGGACGGATAAACTCGTCGTGTTCAAAAAGGCTGGGTTCTTTTTTTCGCCGGGGGATTTCAACCGGGACGATTTCCTTCGCAAAACGTCCGCTATCCCGGGCTTTTTCCGCTTTTTGTTGAGACCAGCAGGCAAACTTGTCCTGGGCTTTTCGCCCGATGTCGTATTCCTCCACAATATTTTCTGCGGTTTCTCCCATACTTTCGCTGCCGTACTGCTCGTCGAGCACGGGATTTACGAAACGCCAGCCGAACGTGGTATCATGCATTTCCGTACTGCCCGAATACGGCTTGTCGCCTTTGGCCAGAACCAGGGGTCCGCGGGTCATATGTTCCATGCCCCCGGTGATAAAGAGATCCCCTTCATTAACTTTTATAGATTTATAGGCCTGTACCGCCGTGCTCATTCCGGAGGCGCAGAGACGATTGACAGTTTCGCCGGGCACGGTATGGGGCAGTCCCGCAAGCAGAGAGGCCATCCGGGCGACATTCCGATTATCTTCGCCGGCTTGATTGGCACAGCCGATCAGGACGTCTTCAATCTGCTCCGGGTCAATTTCAGGATTCCGCTTCAGTATTTCCCGTATCGGTATGGCGGCGAGGTCATCGGCCCGGACCGGCGACAGCGCTCCCCTCAATTTACCGATGGGGGTTCTTATTCCGTCTATGATATAGGCTTCAGGCATATAGAAAACCGTTTATTGATGTTGAATATTCGACTTAAGCTCTTTGAAACCCGGAATAGAGTCAGGGTAAACGTTCGTCCACGTTATGTTTACTTCGATAAACCGTACCGCGAAAGACGGCCAGTTTGATCTGATCCGACCGTTCAATATTGACCAAGTAAACGCCGTAGTGTTTATTCAGACTGATTTCCTCCGATTCTGCGATCAACCGGTCTCCACTTTGGACTTTACGAAAATAGGAAATATTGTTGGTCAGCGTCATGGAAATTTTATTGCGGCTATTCGCCGCGAACGCGAGTGCTGTATCCGCCAGGGCATAGGGGATGGCTCCATGGGCTACGGAAAACCCATTCAGCATATCATCCCGGACGTTCATGGCCAGCGATACTTTTCCCCGACTCACGCTTAACAATTCTATTCCCAGCCACTGGCTGAACGGGTCGTTGTCGAGCAGTTTTTGAATGATGTCGGATGATTTCGTTGTAGACACAATGCTAATGGGTTGTAATCAAGTAGAATGAAGTAAATTAATAGTTAAGCTGGAAGTCCGAAGCCGGAAGGGTATTTGTATTTGAAACCCTGTTGTGTATATACACCGCATGGTTACTTGCTCGAATATCCTTCCTTCCCGGCAGTTGGCGGGACGTCAACTTCGAGCTGGCAAGCGGAGCGAGCCATTTATCCAGCTTCGAGCATCCAGCCTCGAGCGGTTCAATAGAAAGTATTATTGTTATTGGCCAGTTTTTGTAATAGTGGATTCGGTCTGTAACGGTCTTCTCCATAGGTTTCCTGTAATTGGCGGATCTCTTTTAACACCCATTGCAGTCCCACGTCGTCGGCCCATTCAAGCAGTCCCCGGGGGTAGCGGACTCCTTTTTTCATGGCTTTATCCACATCTTCTACGGTTGCGACCTGCATATACACGGCGTCGGCCGCCTCGTTGATGAGCATGACCAGAATTCGGTTCAGGATTTGTTCCCCGAGCTTCTCGTCGCGGTTGGGATCGTTATTTTTTGAGGAATCTTCGTAATTATAGAATCCCCTGCCTGTTTTTCGCCCGTATAATCTGGCTTCAACCATGCGCTTTTGGGTGAATGAGGGTTTAAACCGGGGATCGTAAAAGAACTCTTCGAATACGGTCCGGGTGACTTTATAGTTGATATCGTTGCCTATAAAATCCATCAATTCAAACGGTCCCATTTTAAAGCCTCCAAGTTCCGTCATGGCCCAGTCGATCGTGGGGATATCGGCGATCCCCTCTTCGTAGATTCGCAGGGCTTCTCCGTAAAAGGGACGGGCGACCCGGTTGACGATGAAACCGGGGGTGTCTCTGGCGACGACCGGCGATTTATTCCATGACTCCATGAATTCGTACACGTGATCGGTGACCTGCTTATCTGTTTGAATGCCGGGAATAATTTCAACCAGGGGCATGACCGGCGCCGGGTTGAAAAAATGGGCACCGAGGAAGCGTCGCGGTTTTTTGAGCGCGGCGGATATGGAAGCGATGGACAGGGAAGAGGTATTGGTTGCCAGGTAGCTTTCTGCCGGCACGATGCCTTCCAGGCGTTTGAATACGTCCTGTTTGGTTTTCAGATCTTCAACGACGGCTTCGATGGCCAGGCCCACGTCGGCAAAACGGGTCGTATCCTCGACAAATTGAATGCGGGACATGATCTGCTGGATCTGTTCGTTGCTCATTCGCTCTTTTTCAACCTGTCGCTGCAGGATATTTCCCAGGTGTTTCCGTGCATTCTCCAAAGCGTTGGTGTACGTATCATAGAGAAATACGTCATGTCTCGCCGTAGCGGCGATTTGGGCGATGCCCCTGCCCATGGTTCCTGCGCCGACTACGCCGATTTTCGCGTCTTTGTGCAACGGGTTGTTCATAGAACGTTATACCTGTGGGAATTTTGCATTTATTTTCCTTCGAACTCGGGATCTCTCTTTTCCAGAAAAGCTTTCACGCCCTCTTTGAAGTCCGCCGTCTCGCCCGCTTTGGATTGTAGCCGGGCTTCCAGCTCCAGTTGTTCTTCCAGGGTGTGCTGGAAAGTTTGGTTCAATGCTTTTTTGGTCAAGGCAAAGCCCCTTGTGGGTTGTGAGGCGAGGTGTTCGCCGAGGGACCGGGTTTCGGATTCAAAAGTATCTTCAGGATAGACTTCATATACGAGTCCCCATTCTTTGGCTTTACGGGCCGGGAGTTCTTCATCCAGCATCATGAGTTGTTTGGCCCGGTGCGGACCCACCAGCCGGGGTAGCGTGTACGTACCGCCGCTGTCGGGCACCAGCCCGATTTTCCCGAAGGACTGAACAAAACTCGCGTTTTCGGAAGCCGTTATGATATCGCAGGCAAAAGCCAGGTTGGCGCCCGCGCCCGCCGCGATGCCGTTAACACCGCAAACGACCGGTTTCCCCATTTGGACCAGCATGCGGATTATGGGGATATAGTTTTCACGGACGGTATTCCCGAGGTCAAAGTCGGAATCCTCCCACTGGTCTGTTATCTCCGACAGATTCTGTCCGGCACAAAAAGCCTTGCCCGCCCCGGTCAGAACCAGGCAACGGATCGATTCATCATAGATAACCTCTTTGAGAACTTCCTGAATCTCCCCGGCCATTTCGGCGGTTATACTGTTCAGTTTGTCCGGTCGATTCAGGGTTAAAAAACCAGTCTGTTTTTCCGTTTCCCAGTTTATGTATGTAAAGTCAGGGGACATAAATAGATATTAAGATAAGTATTAAACAGGTTCACCGTAAGTAATGAAATTGGTTTACTTAACATTAAATATTCATTTTATCCTGGATAACAGTCTGTCAGAACTTCGCACCGAGCGTTAGCGATTCCCTCGAAGCGAAATTTGATCGTCTGCAAGGCGACAGGGTACCGGTGAAGGAAACTTGCAGTAGTACATTGATCAAGCCGATTACCCTGTTAACGCAGCAGACGATCAAATTTCTTGGTGAGTACAGTGAGAAGCGTCACCCGCGTCAGCGAAATTCAGTGCAGCCCCCTTAGAAAAACCGGGGATGGCTCTGAAGCACTTGAGTTGTTCGGCTTTAAGGCTAAAAATGATTATTCTCTACATGCCGATATATTGGTTGTATTCCTTTTAAAGCAACCACCTGCCGAATTTCTCTGGCTGAAGAGCCATCCCCGGTTTTTCTTTCGTTACGATCCGGAAAGTCCGACAGACTCCTAGTGACATTTAAAATGTTCAAAAGCTTGATTGCAATGATGGCAGTAAAACTGGGCTTTGCACGCCGTGGATCCGAATTTGCTCTGCAGGGATGTTTTCGTCGAATCGCAATACGGACATGCAATTGACTTCTCCGACAGCGGCTGCTGTGTATTCTTCCGGGCCCGGTGTTCCGGTGGAGCGATACCGAAATCCTTCAGTTTTTTCCGGGCTTCCCCGCTCATCCAGTCGGTAGTCCAGGAGGCTGAAAAATCTTTTTTCACCCTGACGTTCTGCACTCCCTTCTTTTTAAGATACGATAAAATGCTTTGCTCAATAGCCGACATGGCGGGGCAGCCGGAGTACGTGGGGGTTATATGTACGAGGGTTTCGTGTTCATGAACTTGAACCTTGCGAACGATGCCCATCTCAACCACATTCAGCACCGGAATCTCCGGATCGGGGACTTCCCGGAGCCATCGGTAGATCTGTTTTTCATCAATCTGTGATGCGGTTGTCGTCATTAGTAATAACTTAAAAGGTTTAAGTATCTAAAACCGGCTTTAGAACTCCGGGACTTTTTATCGGTTGCACGGTAATAGTCAAAATACAATTCCTGATTCATGCAAGGTTTTTATGCCTTTCAAAAGGCCCTTGTATTTCAGTGTATGTTTAAAAGTCGTGCAGTTGATCTTTATTAACACTTCATTTAGTCTGTGGGTTTTCGAATACGTTTTATTCACCATTCGGCGTTCGGATAGGCGCGGGGCAGCCGCTGCATCTCGGCGAGCAGATGGCCGAGGTGTTCCGTATGGAAGCCCGTTCTGCCTCCTGTTTGCATGTAAATATCATTGGACGGATGTTCCAGTTTCGCTTTTTCGAGCGCCTCGTCTACCGTTTTCAGCCAATCTGCCTGAATTTCGTTCTTATCGGGAACTCCCAGCTCCGTGATCAATTGTTTCTCGGTCTCATCCTGGTCGAAGAGTTCGCCCGTGTAGGGCCATAGTTCATCGATTGCATGCTGCGTGCGGGTATGGCTTTCCCGGGTGCCGTCGCCCAGCTTGATCATCCACTCTCTGCTGTGCCTGAGGTGATATTGGGTTTCGGAATAACCCTTGGAGGCGAGGCCGGCCACCTGTTGGTCCTTGCATTGCCTGAGGCGTTCCAGGTAATGCAGGTTAAATGCGCTGAAAAGCAGTTCACGGCCGATGGTAAAAGCGAAATCCCCGATAGGAAGCTCCACCATCTTGATATTTCGAAACTCTCGTTCGTTCCGGAAAAAAGCCAGATCGTCCGCGTCCCGCTGGTTGTTATCGATTTCGGCTGCGTACTCCAGCAGGTTGGCGGCCTGACCGATATGGTCGAGCGCCAGGTTGGACAAAGCGATATCCTCTTCAAGAAATGGACCATGACCGCACCACTCAGACGTGCGGTGTCCCAGGATGAGCCGGTCATCCGCAAGCCTTAGCAGAAATTCGAATAAAGCTTCCCGGGTAGTCATAGGCAGTCTCCTTGCATGTTAGGTTTCGATATCGCCTGTTCGGGTTTATTCCTCATTTCCCGTCTCAATCGGTTGTGGTTCTTTTTTTGGTTGCGCGGGGCACCTCGTAAAATTGAGGATGCCGGTAGATTTTATCGTCGGCCGGGTCGAAGAATGATTCTTTATCGGATGGATTTGAAGCGGTGATATTTGCCGCGGGAACCACCCAGATGTTGACCGCTTCATTTCGCCGTGCGTAAACGTCCCTGGCATTTTGCAAAGCCATTTCCGGGTCGGTGGCATGAACATTGCCGGCGTGTTGGTGAGGCGCTCCACGCTTTTTTTGCGTAAAGACTTCCCACAGCGGCCATTCGGTATCCGAATAATTTTTTTCCTGGTTCATTTCAAGTAGTGATGATTTATTTGCCGGGTTGTGCGTAGAATCAAGCGTTTTGAATTCTCTCTCGAAACTGGAGATCCGGGAGTTTGTCGGACTTTTACACATATACTGCAAAATCCAGCTCAAACCGGACTTTCTTTCATTACGACCCGAAAGTCTGACTTGCTCCCGGACATTGGTTGTACGACCCTTGCAATAAAAAGGTACGGGCTCATCGTTCCGCGGTCAGCTCGCTTTCTGCTTTCTCAAATCGTGTTTGCGGGCGTAGGCGTCGGCGGCCTCCCGGACCCAGCGACCCGATTCGCGGGCCTCTTTACGAGCTTTCAGACGTTCATGATTCATGGGACCATTGCCCCGTATCACCTGCCAGAATTCATCCCAGTCGATTTCCCCGATTTCCCAGTGACCCGCTTCCTCATTGAAAGTCAGTTCGGGATCCGGGATTTCGAGTCCCATTTCGTGCGCTTCGGGGATAACACGGTCGATAAAATTCTGGCGCAATTCGTCATTGCTTTTGCGCTTGATCTTCCATTGCATCATTTCATCGGAATTCGGGGAGTTCTCGTCGGGCAGCCCAAACATCATCAGGCACGGCCACCACCAGCGATTGAGAGCGTCCTGGACCATTTCCCGCTGTTCCGGAATTCCGTTGGCCAGGGTAGCCACGATTTCGTGTCCCTGTTTACGATGAAACGTTTCTTCCTTACAGATGCGTATCATGGCCCGGGAATAGGGACCATAGGAGGTTTTGACGAGCATCGTCTGATTTACCATGGCGGCTCCGTCCACGAGCCACCCGATCATACCGATGTCGGCCCAGCTCAGGGTCGGGTAATTGAAAATGTTGGAATATTTCGCTTCCCCGTTCAGCAGTTGCTCCATCATTTCATCCCGGCTGATTCCCAGCGTCTCGGTATTGCTGTATATATACATACCATGGCCGGCCTCATCCTGCACCTTGGCCAGCAGTCCCAGTTTGCGTTTCAGGCTGGGAGCCCGGGTGATCCAATTCCCCTCGGGCAGCATACCCACAATTTCGGAATGGGCATGCTGCGACATCATTCGAATCAGTTGATGCCGATAGCGCTCGGGCATCCAGTCTTTCGGTTCTATCTTCTGATCATCGTCGATTTTCTCTTGGAATTTTTTTTCAGGTTCCATAAAAAAGCGCTTCCAATCCAGGTTAAAAGAAAATGGTTATATATGATATCAGACTTTTGGGACACTGTAAAACAAAAAGACCGGGGCGAGCGGGCTGCGGCCGTTCCTTCGATTGAAAATTTTTACGCGCGGTTTTGCCGCTT
>CAYQXO010000035.1:0-21836 GCA_964421495.1 uncultured Balneolaceae bacterium
ATTGAAATCAGATATAAATTATTGTAGCTTTCGAGGCCCCGATTCGTGGCGTGATTTTTGAGGTTACTTATGTGCCCGAATCAGTTTTTCAGCTTGATCACACTTGTGAGTGTTGCTCTTTTACTTGGTAGATATTTAGTCAGCGTTGGCTGGTGTCTTTGTATGTAAGACATGCGAGAGTGGCGGAACTGGTAGACGCGCTAGATTTAGGATCTAGTGTCCTTTGCGACTTGGGGGTTCGAGTCCCCCCTCTCGTACTATTATAGCAATATTTATAAGGCATCGTTGTTACATAGTTATCGAGGACTGTTTCCTCGAGAGATTAGGCAACAATACGGACGCCTTTAAGTTATATATCATTGCCAGGAAACAACAGATTATACAATTACCAAACTTTCATAAAAACACTGAAAACAAACCGGAGGTTGCGCAAAATTCGTGGATATATCCGTTGAAGATATCAATTCGGTAGACAAGAAAATTATCATTACGGCCGATCGTGAGGATCTGGAGCCAAAATTTGAAGAAGCATACAAACGGTATCAAAAACAAATCAATCTACCTGGTTTTCGTCCCGGTAAAGTTCCCCTGAAACTGATACGTAAACGGTTTGGTGACGAAATTGAGCAGGAAGAGGTCAGCAATTATATACAGGATGTATTTGAAAACCAGGTAGTCGAGGAATATGAGCCGGTAGGCGAGGCCAAAATGCTGGATCACGAATGGGACGGAGAAGAGCTGGAAGCCGAGTTCCAGATCGGCCAGCGACCTGAATTCGAGTTGGTTGACCTCGAGCAGATTGAGGTGGACCGGATGGTCCATGACGTGGACGACGAGGAAGTCGAGGAGGAACTGGAGCGCATGCTCGAAAATGAGGGCGAATGGAAGGAAATTGACGACGAGGCTACCGAAGATTGCCGGGTTATTGTAGATGCGACGGCGCTTGACAAGGATGGCAATCCGATCGAAGAGGATAAAGAGGAGGACCAGACCATCGATCTTCGCCAGGAGGACAATGAAGTCTTTCGCGAAAAACTCGTAGGTTCCAAGGCCGGAGATGTAGTGACGGTCACTTTTGGTGACGAAGATGAGGATAGCGAATCGGACGAGGAGCTATCCAATGAGTTTCAGATTGAAGTCAAACGGGTTGAAAAGCCGGAAAAGGTGGAGCTGACCGACCAGTTTGCCAAGGAACAGTCCAACGGACAAGCCGAAAATGTGGATGAGTTCCGAAGTTTTCTGAAAAGCCAGATGCAGGATTACTATGATCGTCGTTCAGACGAAATGTTCCGTAACGAGATTATAGAAGAAATTACCGAGGCACACGATTTTGAGGTCCCTGAAGTGTTTATTGACCAGGTCAAGAACAATTATGTACAACAGGTTCGCCAGCAATACGGGGATAACCTTCCGGAGGATTTTGACGAGGAAGTGTATAAGGAACGCATGGAAGACCAGGCGCATCGCGAGGGCAAGTGGTATTTTATTAATGACCAACTGCAGGAAGAATTCGATGATATCGATATTGATTCGGATGATATCGACGAATACCTGGCTTCTGAAGCGGAACGTCACGGCGTTACGACGGACCAGATGAGGAATGTTTACGCTCAAAATCCCCAGCAACTCGAGAGTTTAAGAAATCAAATTCGCGAGCAGAAGGTATTCGACCGACTGGAAGATAAAATTACGGTGAATGAAGTCACCCGTGACGAATACCAGGAGAAACAGGAAGAGAAAAACCAGAAAGAAGCAACTAATTCCTAAAAATTTTTACCCTATTATGCAGAAACAACCATTATTTGAGATGCCTGACTTGGAATCGAGTTCGGAGCCGCAGAAAGCCAGTAATCTGGTGCCGATGGTTATCGAGACGACGCAACGCGGCGAACGGGCTTATGATATTTATTCCAGGCTGCTGAAAGATCGAATTATTATTCTGGGTACTCCCATCAATGATGCGGTAGCCAGTTCTATCGTAGCACAGATGCTCTACCTGGAGTCGGAAGATCCCGAAAAAGATATTAATCTGTATATTAACTCGCCCGGCGGCGTGGTTTCATCGGGACTCGCCATTTATGATACGATGCAGTATGTTAAATGTGATGTGGCCACCACCTGCGTGGGCATGGCCGCTTCGATGGGCGCCGTTTTGCTGGCTTCGGGAGCACCGGAAAAGCGAAGTATGCTGGAGAACGCCCGCATGATGATTCACCAACCCCTGGGCGGTGTACAGGGACAGGCCAGTGATATTGAAATTGAGGCCAATGAGATTGTACGCATCAAGAAGCGACTCAGTGAGATTATCGCAAGACACAGCGGCCAAGCGCCTGAAAAGGTTCGCGAGGATACGGATCGGAATAAATGGATGACGGCGAAAGAGTCCAGGGATTACGGGCTGATCGACCGAATCATGGATAGAAAGGAAAATAGCAAGAAAGACGAATCTTCGGATGACTGATTCGTCCCTTTCATGCAAGTGCTTATTATAGCTGGTATTTGTTTTTAAATGGGAGTAACTAATTAACCAATCTTAAGCAGCAGGCCATAATTGACGTATGAGCGACAATAACAACGACAATAACCAGAATAAGGAACAGCAGATACACTGCTCTTTTTGCGGTCGCTCGAGCCATGAGGTCAATAGCATGGTTGCCGGTCCGGATGTGTATATATGTGACCGGTGTGTGACCGACGCTTCGGGCATCGTGGAAAGCGACCTGGCTTCCATGGCAAAACAGCGGAAGGCCCGGTACCAGAGATTGCTCAAGCCGGCCGAGATCAAGGATAAACTCGACGAATATGTCATCGGACAGGAAGAGGCTAAAAAAACCCTCTCCGTGGCCGTGTATAATCACTATAAACGAATCAGCGGGGAAGAGGAGGGTGATTTTGACAATACCGAGATAGAAAAAAGCAATATCATGCTGCTGGGTCCCACGGGCTGCGGAAAAACCTTGCTGGCGCGAACGATGGCCAATATTATTGATGTTCCCTTTACCATTGCCGATGCTACGGTGCTGACCGAGGCAGGTTATGTGGGAGAGGATGTGGAAAGTATATTGTCCAGTCTGCTGCAGTCGGCCGACTGGGATGTTGACCAGGCGACCCGGGGTATTGTCTATATTGACGAAGTGGATAAGGTGGCTCGGAAAAGTGATAACCCGTCCATTACCCGTGATGTCTCCGGCGAAGGCGTTCAGCAGGCTCTCTTGAAGATCCTGGAGGGAACCACTGCCAATATACCGCCCAAAGGAGGACGTAAACACCCCGAACAAAGCTTTATTCAAGTGGATACACAGAATATTCTGTTTATTTGCGGGGGTGCGTTTAATGGTCTGGATGAAATCATATCGCGCCGGCTTTCTACCAGCTCGCTCGGTTTTCATACGGCCGGACAAGTGAAGTACGACAAGGATGATCCGGATATCTTTACCCACGTTGAGCCGGAGGATCTGAAAAAATATGGGCTTATTCCGGAATTGATCGGGCGATTGCCGGTTATCTCCGGACTGCACGAACTTAGCCACAGCGCTATGAAAGATATTTTGCTCAAGCCGAAAAATGCCATCATCAAACAGTATAAAAAACTGTTCAAGATGGAGGGCGTGGAGCTTATTTTTGAGGATGATGCGCTGGATGCTATCGTCGAGAAGGCTCGCAAACGGAAAACGGGAGCACGTGGACTGCGTTCAATTATGGAAAGTGCCATGTTGGATATCATGTTCTCCATGCCGTCTATGGAGAATATCGAAAAATGTATCATAACGGAGGAAACCATTAGGGATAATGCTCCACCGGTCTATGAAAAGCGTAAAGCTTCAGCTTGATTAAAAAATCACCTTTTCATTTGTTGAAGGGCTATTTTTTCAGATTGCTGCGGTTGGCTGTTCTTGTCAACGATCAAAGTAAAGAATAATGCGATTACGTATACCCACCCGTCGACTAAAATTACTTTTGATCGCCCTTCTTGTTCTGGTGGGTATTGGTACGTTTGCCTATAATCAGTACCTGATCAACAATTTGCTCGAACAAGAGCGCATGGCCGTGGAGTTATGGGCAAAAGCAATTGAATATACCGGTCGTCCCCTGCACAAGGAAACCCGACAGGATCTTGAAGAGCTGGGAGAGGAGTTGCAGCGGTTACCGGAAGTGCCTCAAAATGTGAAGAAAGAGTGGATTAGCAGAATACAGCAGGCCAAGTCTGAATTGGCCAATGTTTCATTGGATCTGGCTTCCGAATTGATCGTCCAGAACCGGTTCAGGATACCTTCCATTGTGGTAGATCAAAACGGGGATATCAAGTTTACCCGTAATATAGATGATTCGAATCTAACCCGGCAAAGGATAGAAGAGCTCCGAAGGGCGAATCCGCCGATCAAAATCGAGGTGGGAGGCGAAGAGTCGAATCAGACCCAGTATGTCTATTATGGAGAAAGCTTTACCGTTCGGCTACTTCGTTATTTCCCCTATGTACAGATCGGATTGCTGGCATTGTTGCTGGGAATTGGCTATACGACCTACAGCAGCATTACGCGGGCCGAACAATCCAGTCTCTGGGTGGGGATGGCCAAGGAGGCTGCCCATCAGCTGGGTACGCCTATATCAAGCATGTATGGATGGATAGAGTTACTAAAAGAACGAAACCGCAATGATGAGTCCAGCCTGAAAATCGCTAATGAACTCGAAAATGACGTTAAGCGGCTCGAAAATGTGGCTGAACGTTTTAATAAGATCGGCTCAGAGACGGAACTGAAAGCCCGCCGTATCGGACCCATTATCCACCAGGTGATAGATTACATGGAACGTCGACTTCCGCAACTGGGAAATGACGTCAGCGTATACCGGGAGATCCATGATAATGTGAAAGTTGAAGTGAATGTGGAACTGTTTCAATGGGCTGTTGAAAACCTAGTGAAAAATGCCATGGATGCGATTGAATCCTCGGAAGGCGATGCGTTTGTAACGGTTCGTACGTATAAGGAGGAAAATCATGTTTATATTGAGGTGGAAGATTCGGGCAAAGGAATAGAGAAAAAGTATTACAAGGAGATTTTCAAACCGGGATATAGTACCAAGAAGCGGGGCTGGGGACTTGGACTCAGTTTGACCAAGCGAATTATAGAAGAGTATCACAAAGGGAAAATTTTCGTGCGTGATTCCCAACCCGGGAAGGGGACGACCATCAGCATCGAAATGAATTTGGTGGAAGAGAATCAGGCGTAGAGAGTGGTTCCGGTTGGGCTACACTTAATCTTCCACATCGAATCCCTTGCGTTCGGCATATTCTAATAATTCGGAGCGCAGCAAATTGCGTCCCCGGTGTAGACGTGATCGAATCGTGCCTATCGGAACATCAAGCATATTGGCAATTTCTTCGTATGTGAATCCCTCGACATCACACAGTAGAACCACTGTCCTGAAGTCTTCAGGTAACTGATCCAGTGCCTTTGAGATATGATCATCGATTAATTCCCGAAACATGCGGTCTTCCAGGTCGGATGTATCGGTCCGCTCGTCACGAATAGTCTCGTAAAACGTGGCCACTTCATCATAGTCGACCTGGTTCGGCTTTTTTGACTTTTTTCGATAGGTATTGATATAGGAATTTTTAAGGATCCGAAATAACCAGGCTTTCGCGTTGGTTCCTTTTTCATAACTGTCAAAAAAGCGATACGCCTTTACGATCGTATCCTGAACGAGATCTTCCGCATCATTGGGATCGGCAGTAAGACGCAGCGCAAAATTATACATTGCATCGAGATGTGGAAGAATTTCCTCGTTGAAATCCCTTTGTTTTTTTGACTCCTCCTTTGTTAGATCTGCCATCCCTTAAGCCGAAGTAAATTACTGATAATATGCAATCTTGAAACTGACATTAATTTACAGGTATAAGCAATTGTATCCAAAAAAGAAATTTTTTGTCAATTCAATCGCAGTAATACAAAAACCTGCACAGCAAGGTGTTTTGACAATGATTGTTCTCGGTCAAATGGTCAGTTATAGTAAATTTCAGATTGTTTGTCCGTAGTGGTTACTATCAGAAAAATGGATCACACAATGCTGCTGTTTGGCAGTAAATCCTGTACCCCCCGGATCCGCAATTTTCAGTGATATTCCATGAGGGATCACAATTGTCCGGAGTTAGATAAACTATGTAGTCCAGCCAATTATTGTTTTGTCGAAACCGGCAAAGAATCTACAGAAATGCCACTACCATAATATCGTAAAAAGCATGGGTCCAGGCGGTTACGCCGAAGCCGCGGGTCACATAAATCACGTTTAGTGCCACTCCAAAAAGAAATCGGAATATGAAAGAGCCCAGAGTAAAGGGATCCCCGAGTGCACCGGTATAGTGAGCCAGGCTGAAAATCAGCGCTCCGACCAGCACTGCGGCGAAATATGACTGCAAATTTTTTGAAAAAATGAACTTGAATACTCTGAAGAGTACGAAGATTAAGAATACCCTGAAAAACAATTCTTCGTATAACCCGGCGCCCAGGGATAAAGCTATTTGTTGCAGAGCGGGCAATTCTTCGACGGCCGTCGGCGGTATGAGTTGGAGTATGTTGGTTAAAAACGAACTGATCAGAAATGCGAGTAATATAGCATACAGTACCGCTTCCAGAAGCATACCCATAAAGTAGGATACGTAAAGGGGACGGTGATGTTTACGCTCTCGAAAGAAGATGAATAATCCCACACAGGCAACCACCATCAGCGTTATAGATAATGTGTTATAGCCGATTAGCTGGAAAAGATGCTTGATCCAGACGTCCACGGAAATGCGAACAATAGAGGCGGCATCGGGTTGTGTGATGACGATCAATGCTTCATAGAGGATCAGCAAGGGAAGGCTGATCAGATAACTGTAGATCAGCGAGTGGGTGTGATCAAAATAGCGACGTACGCCAAGGGGGATAAGGGTCATGGCCGCTGATAAATTTGAACCCGGGAGTCTGTAGACATGATATGCAGTAACTGATAGGCCCGTTCAGATAGTTTGAGTTGCTTTCCTTCCGACCGATCATTCACTTTGACAAAGAGTCCCCTGCGGTTCTCCGTGTTTTCTACGTAGATGATACTGCCAAGTGAAAGGGAGGGGTGAGCCGCTGTCAGAGCTTTGGGATTGTATAATTCACCGCTGGAGGTTGAAGCGCCCTGCTGATCTTCCTCATAACGGGAAACGGAAATGGTACTGATGAGTTGCAATTGGGCATCTATTCGATATGGATTCTTATAGGTTATCGAAGGTGGATCCAAAACCGTAAGTTTGCGCCCCGGGATGAGTTCGCCGGGTGACGTTTGAGGGTTAAGCTTGGCCAATTCAACCGAGTCCATCTTGAACTTTTGTATTATATCGTTCCATTGCTCCCCCTCCTGGACGGTGTAACGGGTGAACTGGCCCTGCGGAGCTTTTCCGCTTGCCTTTTCGGCGACGGACGGGGTGGGGGTGGGTTGCCGAACCAACAGGCGTTGTCCCACCCTGATATTATTGGTTGTGAGATTATTTAACGCTTTTAGTTGACTCACGCTCATGTCGTGCTTGCGAGCGATTTCATAGAGGCTGTCACCGCTTTTGACGATATAGTAGCTGCTTGATGATTTATCTGTCTCCTTTTTTTCTGTTTCGGCGGGTGAGGGAGCCTCGTCCGACGAATCGCCGGGCCGAATTCGTATTAACTGACCTGGTTGTAATTCATCGGATTTTAACTCGTTCCACCGTCTTATTTGATCAACGGAAACTTCGTATTTTTGGGCAATCCTGAACAGGGTTTCCCCTTTCTTAACGGTATGCGTGACCGTGTTATCCTGGGCGTGAAGGAGTTTGGATCCCGGCGCGAATGCAAGGACCAGAATTACCATGCAATACGCCGGAAATGTATAGATCCCAAAAGTGTGGAAAAAGGCTCGAAACCGGTTCGTGTTAGGCGGCTTGTTATTCATCATTCCACTCCAGCATTGATTTTGCTTCCTGCAGTTCACGTAAGGTGCGACTTTCTCCCTGTTCCCGTGCTATGGCGATACCTTCTTCATACATTTGTTCGGCTCGCTTCGGTTCTCCCTCTCGCTCATATAATTTGCCCAGGTGATAGTAGACACCGAGATAATTCGGGTCTTGTGACCGAATGGATTCAAACAATTTGCGCGCTTTCGTCGAATCTTCCTGTTTCAACAACTCAAGCGCCAGTGCAAACTTGGTGAAGGAATCCCCCGGATTCTTTTTAAGATACTGGGTCAGTGTGACTATTTTTTGTTTCTGAGAACTCATATCACCGTTTTAGTTGCGGGCAAAACCATGGGACTATAGTAAGAACCCATAACGTTGTTAATTATTTCAACCGTCGTTTCCATAGAAATGCTTTTCTATTTCCATAATCGAGTCACCGCCGTATTTTTCGAGAAAGGCATTGGCCAGGACGGGAGCGATAACATTTTCGATGACCACCACCGCCCGCGGCAGAGCACACACGTCGGATCGCTCATAACGGGTGTCCTGCTCCTTCTTGGTATTCATATCCACCGTTTTCAAGGGTTTGATCATGGTGGGTATCGGTTTCATAACGCCCCGGATAATCAGCGGCATCCCGGTAGTCATGCCGCCTTCCAGTCCACCGAGTCGATTCGTGCGCCGCCTGAACTCCCCTTCTTCATAAGTGATTTCGTCGTGCACTTCGTGTCCCATACTGCGTCCGGCTTCAAACCCGAGCCCGATTTCCACGCCTTTCATCGCCTGGGTTCCGATAATCGTTTGTGCAATTTGACCTCCCAGCTTCCGATCCCAGTGAACATAGCTTCCCAGACCGGCAGGCAGTCCCGTTACCACGATTTCATAAATTCCGCCGAGGGAGGTCCCCTCTTTGCGTTTTTTCTTGATCAGATCCACCATCTGCCGGGAGCGTTCCTCATCCAGGCAGCGGACTTCCGAGTCGTCCGCCTTTTTAAAAATATTTTCGGCCCCCTGTTTCATCAGGGGATCGGCCATGGAGCGGACTTCTTCCCACCCGTCAAAGCCGACGCTTCCCAGTTGGATGACATGTCCGCCGATCTCAATACCAAAATGTTTCAGGAAAAGCCGTGAAATCGAACATAGGCCAACGCGCATGGCGGTTTCCCGGGCGCTGGACCGTTCAATGGCCGGACGGATATCGCCGAATTGGTACTTTTGATTGCCGACGAGGTCGGCATGACCCGGACGGGGTACGGTTACGGGATCGACATCTTCACCGTCTCCCTCCTTGGCCATGACTTTCGGCCAGTTGTCCTTGTCCTTTTTAAAGGCCCGGTTGGGCATGATCAGGGCGA
The DNA here is from genome assembly GCA_964421495.1 of uncultured Balneolaceae bacterium. Lineage (GTDB taxonomy): Bacteria > Bacteroidota > Rhodothermia > Balneolales > Balneolaceae > CAJXOW01. Next base: position 9,307 of record CAYQXO010000035.1, read on the forward strand.
TGGGACTGCCCATCGTTTTTCCGAAACGGACGCCGGACTGTATTTCGGCCCGGTCTTTTTCGAAGGCCATGCGACCGCCGCGCCCGTATCCCTTCTGGCGACGTGCCAGATGAAGGGCGATGTCATCTTCTGATAACGGAAGTCCCGCGGGAATACCCTCGATGATTCCGGTCAAACCAGGTCCGTGCGATTCACCTGCTGTGAAATAACGTATCATGATAATAGAATTAAACTTGCGTTTTGAATAAATTAGAGTCTTAACCTGTCTTTTTGATAAAATCGTGCTCCGACCCCCGTTCAGACAGTGATCGATGGTCATCGCATCCCTCTTTGCGCAACTGCTTTATACGGTCGATATTTCTCAGCACGATGAATAACATAAACGACAGAGCCAGGTAAACCCTGCGCGCAATAATGTTGTTTACAATGTCATTAAAGAAACGAAACACGGTTACCTGAGGTTTAGAGGGACGTTTGAATACTCAATTGAGTCAAAGCTCCGATTTTACTGTATGAATTGCGGCTGAAGTCAAACTGGATATTCCGTATGGTGAAGCCCATCCCGTAACTGAAACCGGCCAAATCCAGGCGGTCATTGGTTTTGAGCTGCTCATGCTTGTAGTAATTGTATCCCACTCTTAAAAAGACGTTACTGCTGATGATAAATTCCCCGCCTACCACCACGTGCCGCATAACATCTTTCAGAAAATCGGGTTGCTGTGACTCTGTAGCTATGCGCCGGGGCCAATGGTTTAATTTGGTACCCATGACCGATATGCGTAAGGGGGAGTGTGCCAATCGTTTGGTGACGGCAATGGCCATATTCAGGGGCAGTTTTTCACGTCGATTGGCAAAGGCGCTGGTCTGATAGCCGGCATTGTTCAAACTGGCGCCGACGGTGAGGGATTGATCGGGTCTTTTATAGATGGCGCCGAGGTTGAATCCGATTCCGGTGGATTGATACATGTCCATGCCGGAGTAGATAAAGTCCACGCTGCCGCCGTATTGAAAATGCGAAGAGAGGGTTCGGCCAAAACCCAGGCTTACGGATAGATCATTGGCACGAAAAGTACCCAGAGCGTTGCCCCTTTCATCTTTTTTGACTATTTCTCCGTAATTTACATAGCGAATCCCCATGCCTGCGGTGCCGTATGATTCGATCTGGTATGCACCGCTGATGAATCCAACACCGACATCGTGTAAATGGTTCATGTAAGAAAGGGCTACCTCCCGATGCTGATCGGAATCGAGATAGGCGGGATTTTGCTGAAATAGTGAGACGCCGCCATCACTAAGTGAAATATGGGAGCCCCCGAGCGCGGCGGCGCGTGCTGATGTCGGTAGATTCAGAAAACGGAATACGGTATTGTCAAGATTTTGCGCCCGGCTCGACTGGTGGAGCCCGCCGCATATCAATAGTAATATGACACAAACCAGAAGAAAACGAGAAGATCGGGGCACAGAAGAAGTATTATCAGTTAAAAAATATCCACAGGCACCAATGTAAAGCAAATATCTCTGTGGGTGCATTTTTGCCTATTATAATATAGGTTAAAATCAGGGGCCACGAAATCCATTCTACTTCTTATATTAACGGATCAGAAAGAGTTTATTTCATTCATTTGCTGAAATCGTGATTAATCAAGTCGTTACAGGTTAACATGGGACCATTAAAACAATTCGGGCAGTATTGCGACTTACTCTATAAAGGGATGCGTTCGGCTACGGAGGTTCGTATGTACCGGGCAAATCTGACGAATGAGCTGGTGAAGATCGGCTTTGAATCGTTACCCATTATTATTCTTACGGGCATTTTCAGCGGCGCGGTTATGACTATACAGACTTCCTATCAGCTGCAGTCGGCCCTGATCCCCAAATCCACGATCGGCTCCATTGTTTCAAAGTCAATGCTTATTGAGCTGGCTGCCGTAGTAAGCAGCCTGGTGTTGGCGGGGAAAGTGGGTGCGCGCATGTCAACCGAACTCGGTACGATGCGGGTAAGCGAGCAGATTGACGCATTGGAATCGATGGGTTTTAATTCCGTTTCATTTTTGGTCATACCGCGCATCATCGGGGGAATCGTAATGTTCCCCATCTTATACCTGGTAGCCGGTGTTTTTGGCATTGGCGGGGGATTGGTGGCGGGTGAGATAACCGGGGCGTTGTCGGTATCCGAATTTATGGAGGGAGCCCGAACCTTTTTTCATCCCTCGGATGTCTTATTTGGACTTATAAAAGCCACTGTTTTTGGATATATTGTCACTTCTATAGCATGTTATAAAGGGTACTATGCGACGGGTGGTGCCGAAGGCGTAGGTACGAGTACCACGCGGGCCACCGTACTGGGTTGTATTTACGTGTTGCTGGCCGATTTGGTGCTGGCATCTATTCTACTTTAGATCAGAAAGTGAAATGATTAAAATTAGAAATCTACAAAAAAGTTTTGCCGAGGAGTTGGTGTGGAGTGACGTCAGCTTTGATATCCATGACGGAGAAACCATCGCTATAATCGGTCGCTCCGGCTGCGGGAAATCTGTACTGATCAAACATTTTATCGCTTTGATGTATCCGGATCACGGAGAGGTATTTATTGACGATCAGGACGTATTCAATCTTCCGTACACCGAACTCAGAAAAATTCGGCAGCGGTTCGGCGTACTCTTCCAGGGATCGGCGTTGTTCGACTCGGTGAGTACTTTTGAGAATGTAGCATTTCCACTTCGGTTTTTCACCAATCAATCGGAGGAGGAGATACGGGAGAACGTATATAATGCACTTGAGATGGTTAACCTGGAGGGAGTGGGAGATAAGTCAACCGCTGAACTGTCGGGCGGCATGCGCAAGCGTGTGGGCGTCGCCCGGGCGGTGGTGCACGAGCCCGATTATATCATGTATGATGAGCCGACCTCGGGACTGGATCCGCAGACGTCAGAGGAGATCAACGAATTGATAATGAATATGGCCGAAAATCTGGATATCACCTCTATCGTAGTGACCCATGATATGCATAGCGTCCTTAAAATTGCAGAACGCGTTGCTTTTCTTGACGGGGGAGAGCTTAGTTGGTTAGGTTCTATTGAAGAAATGCAGTCTACGGATTATACGTCGTTGGTTAATTTTATAAAAGCCAGTGAATATCAAATTACTAAAAAATCAAAGGAGAGCGTTTAATTGGCACGTTTAAGCAATGAGTTAAAAATCGGATTAACAGTCATCGGAGCAATCCTGCTTGCGTTTATAGGATTCAGATATATGCAGGATATCCCCCTGTTTCGACAGGGAAATCGCATACATGCAACCTTTCACCGGGTTGACGGACTCAATCCCGGGAGCTATGTGTACGTAAACGGGGTCAAAGTGGGATCGGTCAAAGAAGTGTATCTGACCGAGGATGACAGCGTACGCATTGGGATGAATATTAATCAAAGAAAAAACGTGCCCAAAGGTTCGGTGGCTATTTTGAAGCCGACGGATTTGTTGGGCTCCAAAGCAGTGGTCATACAGAAGGGAGATTCAAGGGAGTATGTTGAAAGCGGCGGTGAAATTGAGGGTAAATATGTCGAGGGAATGATGTCCACCTTCAAGGAAAAAGGAGAAAAACTGGGCGGAGATATATCGAACTCTTTTGATCATTTTAACCGGCTCCTGGAACGATTAAACAAAGTGGTGGATGACACCAATCGGTCAGAGCTGCAGGCCACCCTTAAAAATTTGAGAACATCCACGAAGCGGATCGCGCGAATATTTGAAAATAAAGAGCAGGAGATCGCCGGCAGTATAGATCACGCGCAAAATTTTCTTCAAAAAATGGATACGCTGAGTACCGTCCGGGAAGAGGAAATCAAAGACACCATAAAGAACCTGGAAAAAGCCAGCGAGGAATTGAAATATCTTACCAGTGATATGCGGGAAACGAATACCGAACTCAATACTTTGTTGAAAAAAATTAACCATGGAGAAGGCAGTATCGGACGAATGGTGAACGATCCGTCCCTGTATCAGAACCTGGATTCGCTGGCGATTAACCTGAAGAATCTGTCGCGTGATTTTAACGAAAAACCGGAGCGTTTTCTGCAGTATATGCGCATGGTGGAAATTTTCTGAAACAGGCTATATAGCATGCGAAGAAAAGTGCGCAATTCTACCTGATTATCTGATTCCGTACCCGTATATTGCATAATTGCTCTTACAGCCTGCTTCTTGTATATTTGTAGGCTTACGTACATGAAACTTTTCATATCAATTTTAACTTAGTTTACAGCTATTTTGGTAATGGGTATAATGGAAAAAATGAGGGGAGCAACCACTTATATATTGTGGGTGCTTATCATCTCTTTTGGTTTTCTCTGGATGTTGGCAGATACGAAAGTTTTTGATTCCATGATGGGTCCACCCCGATCGGCCGGTGAGGTAAACGGGGAAGAGATTTCCCTGGAAGAATACAATCAACGTATCCGGTATTACACGCAGCAATACAACCGCGAGAATGACGGGCAAATGTCGGCCGAGCAACGGGCGAATTTTGAAGAGCAGGCCTGGAACGAGTTGGTGGCCACCAAGTTGATGACCCAGAAGATGGAACAGATGGGTATCCAGGTTACCGATGCGGAGTTGGTGCAGATGATTACCGGTGAAGATCCGGATCCCTTGATTAAACGTCAGTTTGAACGGGAAGACGGTACCATCGACCGGGCCGCTCTGCGCCAGGCCATCGAGTCGGAACGGCACACGCAGATGTGGATTATGATCGAGGAACGCCTGCGGCAGAAAAGGCGCCAGCAGAAGATGTCAACCTACATTCAGTCTGCACTCGACGTTGCCAACTACGAAATAGAGGAAGCCTATAACGAGCAGAATTCGTCTGCGGATATAACTTTTGTTCGTTTTCCCTATGCCGACATCCCTGAAGAGGAGGTATCCATCAGTGAAAATGATTTACGCAGATATTACCGGGGACACCAGGATAGGTATGAACGCAAAAAATCGTATAGTTTTGAGTATGTCAGTTTTGACAAAACCGCTACCAAGCAGGATACGATGCGAACAATCAAGGAACTGCGAGGGCTCCGGTCGGAATTTGCGCAAACAGAGGAAGATTCGGCTTTTCTGGCACGCTATCAGACGGATGCCGGTTATGAGTCCAATAGGGTGAAAAAGAGTGAGATCCGCGAGGAATTTCGTCCCGGTATCGATTTGGAGGCGGGAGAAGTCACCGATGTAATCAAGGCGGATAGCCGCTACCATATCCTTAAAAAGCTGGAAGAAGAAGGGAATGAAATCGAATTCATTCGATTGACTTACCAGGTTAGGGCTGACCCGATTGCAACGGTTGACAAGGCGAACGAAAGTGCAGATGACTTCAGTTATTATTCGGAGCAGAGCAGTTTTGCAGATGAAGCTCAACGCAGGGACAAGGAGATCAAGGAGGCATCGGCTACCAAGGGTAATAACTTTATTCCGGGTATCGGCCAGAGCCAGCAGATTATGCAGTTCCTGGAGTCCGCCAGCCAGGGGGAACTGTCCCGGCCGATTGAGTTGGACGACCAGTTTGTCGTCATAAAGGTTAGGAACGTGACCCCGGCGGGCGTTCAACCGTTTGAGCAGGTCAAAAACCAGATTCGAACGCAGGTGCTGAATGAAAAGCGAAGGGCCCGGATGATGGAGCAAGCTACCGCATTGGTCGCCGATAAGAATTCGCTTGAAGAGATTGCAAACGAAGCGAATCGCCCGGTGCAAACGGCCGAGGATATTACCCTGGCGTCTTCCACTATCCCGGGAGCGGGTCGAGAGCCCCAGGTCATCGGAGCGGTATTCGGACTCGATGAGGGACAAATATCGGAGCCGATAGAGGGTAATAATGCAGTGTTTGTAGTCCAACTCAATGCAAAAGATATAGCAGATCCCGACCAGTTGAGCAGTTCTGAAAAACGAAAGCTGGCACAGAATATCCGGCAACAGAAAACCTCTATGTATATGGAGGTCTGGATGGATGAATTGAAAGAAAAAGCCGAAATCGTTGACAATCGGGATCAGGTTTTCCGATAAGCACAACATCGGACGGTAGTTATCAGTTTTACAAGGTGGAAAGCATTGCTTTCCACCTTTTTTTTGTAAGACGGGAGACTGTGGTGGCCATACACCGTTTCAGCAAGTCGGTACAAAGCCGGATTTGTGCACCAGTAGACGGATTGAAGTGCTCGGTGGGTGGATTCGTTCTACAAAAGATAATGCAAGGAATAACCCAGTCCGGTTTTGACGTTCGGATGAGACCGGCACTTTCCCGGCGTGATGTGAATTGGAAATGAAAGCATGCAGGATCCAAGTATTCAGGAGCAATGGTGAGTACAACGTTTGACGAAACGGATCGAAAATGGATGCAGCGAGCGTTGGAATTGGCTGAAAAAGGAGCCGGTTATGTTTCGCCGAATCCAATGGTGGGATGCGTGATTGTGTCGGCGGATAATCGACTCCTGGGTGAAGGCTATCATGAACGGTACGGGGAAAATCATGCGGAAATCAACGCCCTCGAGTCGGTCAAAGACCGAAGCAATCTTATTGATGCCACCGTATATGTAACATTGGAGCCCTGTACGCACGAGGGACAAACTCCGCCCTGTGCCGAGAAATTGGGTGATTTTCCCTTCAAGCGCGTTGTAGTGGCTATGAAGGATCCGAATCCGGAAGTGGACGGAAAAGGTATTCAATATCTGGAGGAACAGAATATCCAGGTTGATGTCGGTTTGATGGAGGAAGAGGCCCAAGAATTGAATGAGTTCTTTTTGCATCATATTACGTATCTGGAGCCTTTTGTGACGCTGAAGGTGGCTCAGACGGCCGATGGCTATATAGCGGCGCCCGACGGTGATGCCCGCTGGATTACCGGAGAGGCGGCCCGGGAGCGGGTGCATGAATGGAGAAGTGTATATGATGCAGTCATGGTTGGACGAAATACGGCAATGATTGACAACCCACGGTTGACCGTCCGACACGTTGAAGGTCGCCAGCCCCGTCGCATCGTTATTGACGGAAACTATGAATTGTCGGACGAGTTGAATCTTTTTTCGGATCAGTATGAAAATAAGACGATCGTCATCACGCACAGCGAAGATAAACTCGGCGGAGAAGACGATCCGATGCTTAATATCCTGACTTCCGATTATTTTCGGGGCGAAACCATTTCGGTTCCCTCTTATGAAGGTCATTCCGATCTGAAAAAAGCGTTGAAGGAATTGTATAACCGGGGAATTACCTCGGTGCTGGTGGAAGGGGGGCAAGCCCTTTCCAGGGCTCTGCTTCGCCGCAACCTGGTTGACAAACTGGAATTGTTTATTGCTCCCAAACTTCTGGGAGGTGGAACCCGTTCAATCGTGGATCTGGATATCGAACACGTGGATGAAGCGCTTCGACTCTATGATGCGAAATGGAGCCCGATTGGCGACGATATGCTGCTTTCGGCGTATCTATAAATAAACTATACCTAATAAACTTCAAGCAGGATACAGAGCCATGTTTACAGGATTGATTGAAGAGGTTGGGACGGTGGGCGCGTTGAAACGGGAAGAGGAAGCTCTCCGCCTTGAGATAAACGCTGCATTTGCCGGCCAAACCCGGGTGGACCAGAGTATTTCTGTCAATGGAGTGTGTCTCACCGTGACCGGATGCAGTGAGGAATCTTTTGAGGTTCAGTGTGTGGGAGAGACCCTGCGAAAAACCTCGCTCGGTTCCCTGGAAAAGGGAGATTCGGTAAACCTGGAGCGCTCTATGCAATTGAAGGACGGCATTGAGGGTCACCTGGTGCAGGGACATGTCGATTGCGTGGGAACCGTTCGGGAGATCGCGGAAAAAGAAACGGACCGCCTGTATAAAATTGAATTTCCCCACGAATATACCGATCTGCTCGTATCCCGGGGAAGCATCGCAATTGACGGAATCAGCCTCACTGTTGCTCGTATGGATGAGAAGAACCGGTTTACCGTAGCTATCATCCCCTACACGTTTGAGCATACGAATTTAAGTGAAAAAAAAGCGGGCGACCCGGTTCACCTCGAGTTTGATATGATCGGGAAATATGTGGTCGGGTATCTGCAAAATCGTCAAGCGAATTCCGCCGAGACGGATGAGGAAGAGGCGCCGCCAGACGATATCACGGCTTCCTGGTTAAAGAAACGCGGATACTGAAAATCGGGGCGGACAGGCCGTGCGGAGAACTAAAAATTTTTCGAACGGTTCCTGGTAAACGGCGAGGAAGCATGAATTTACTGGCACTTGAAGGGGGAAAGCAAAGCCGTTGGAAAAAAATTTTCAATCGAAGAACGGCCTGTCCGCCCCGATTTTCAAGGCCTGCTCGTAATAAGTATGACGCCCTATCGTCGACGCCCCCCGCGTCCAAGCTCGCCGGAACTCCGCTCGAGGTTTTTCAGGAACGGCAGTTTCTGGAAAAGGCTCTGAAGCTGGTTGTTGTTGATCCGAAGGCTGAAGAGGTAGAATTGAAACTCGCCAAAGGGATTCATCTGAAAAGACAGATCCCACATGTGCAATTTTCGATTCAGAGAGAAACGACTGGGGGTAAGTTTGGTCTCAACAAAATCGTAACCCATGCTGGTGCTTATCTGCCATTTCGAGGTGAGGCGGAATCGAATATTATTCAGATTGAGTATGGCATTGGTCCGATTTTCTCCGAAGCTACTGTAATTCCAGGAATAAGAGAAGTTCAGAGAGAAAGACCAGGGGACATCGAAATTGGAAACCGGCTGGGAGTTGAATTGAGAAGATACAGGACGAAAGCCCGCTTGATTAAAGGGATCATACCGGCGGGGGAAGTCATAGTGACTGGATGATGGTTGAGAGCGACCTTTGCTGGAGAACCGGGTTCCTATTCTCAAGCTGAAACGGGTAAGTTGGGCAAATCGATCGGATTCGCTGATCAGGAAACGATCCACCCGTTCGTTCTCATTATTTCGAGCATATAAATTGAAGGTGGCATTACCGCTGATGCTGAAGTCTCGTATATTTGTTCTGTAGGATAAATCGAGGTCGCTGAATTTAAGGCTGTCGGCGGCAAAGTTATACCCGATACGAGCATCCAGCTGATCTATAAGTCGTATCGTATTTTCTTTCTTCTCGCCGGTCGAGTCCCTTTTAACCTGCCGGGCCTCAAAAGTATTGTCGATATTGAGGTTCACTCGTCTTTGCTCCCCGCTTCCGGGTCCGCCAACCACTCCGTTTTCAAAAATAGAGTAGCGACGGGTACGACCGGTAGAGTCGACTTGTACCTCGCGGTAATAGCCCCAGGTATCCGTGCTGAAATCGGGCCGGTAGTTAAAACTGAGACTGGGTTCCAGGGTATGGCGGAAACTTTCGAGCGTGCCGATTTGTTGATTCCAGATTCCGAAGATACGTGTATTGATACCGACATTCGTGTTGAATTCCCGTGCGGTGGTGAATCCTTCCACCCGGCGTTTTTCGTCTTGTTTTTCTTGCGGATTATAAAATCTGCGAATGGTGCTGGGATACCAGTATTCGGTAAGGTCTAAACCCGCACTGGTGTTGTAATGCTGACTGGAAAGCAGGTTGTTCATCGAAATGGATCCATTGTGCCGCATTCCCACTCGATAATGATCAATATTTCCGGTTGCTTCCCTGTATTTGGCAGGATCCAGCAGAGTTTCAAACCAGCTGTGTTGTGCTGAATCGCCGGCGGTGGGCTGGTAACTGAAGTCAGATTGTATACGATTACTGTAGTTGACACTCAGGTTTTCATACCACCGCGATTCATCTCCCGAAGTGGCTTCATTCTGGAAGGGAGAGAACGAATTTACATTGAAGGATATGTTGGGTGCCGAAAAGGTTGCCGTATTGTTATTAAAATCCTGGCTCTGGCTTCCCGACACATTGATGCTGTAGTTGCCGGAGGGCGCATTGAATTTGTAGGAAAACCGGGATGTTGTACTCGTCTGTGCCCGGTCATCTATTTCATAGGAATTGCGGCGGTAATAGTCGGCCGTACGAAGGTTGATGTTCGCTGAAACGCTGGCGTAGGGAGAAAAATCCTGGTTATGGTTCAGGGAGAGGCGTTTGTTGGTCGTGATACCGAAACCCGGATCGGTTTTTTCCAGACCGCGCTCCCGCGAGTATCCGAGGGTAATACTGCCCGAAAAATCGTTGCGTTTGGCGTAGTCAAATTGGAGATCGCCGAGAAACGTACCGGACGTATAGATATTAAACTCGATTTGCCCCGTCAGGTAATCGTTGAAGTATTGAAACCATCCAAGATTCTGAAGGCCGATCCCCCGGCTGTCCTGGTTCTGAAAAGCGTAGGTCGGCTCAAGAATACCGGATTGCCGCTGTTCAATTTTGGCCGGTACGTAACCGAACGGAAAAACCGCGGGATAGGGTATATCCAGGAGATACAGACGGGCATTCGTGAAGAAGATCTCTTCCCGGTCGACAACTTTCATGCGGTCGGCTTTCAGATAATAATGGGGATGGGGCAGTTTGCAGGTTGAATAAATACCGTCTTCGATATAAACGACCTCCTCTTCCGCTTTTTTAACTCTGTTACCGGTTAACTTGCCCTCCTGAATACTGACCCGTGCCACGTCGAACCGTCCTTTTTCAGTTTCATAGTTAAATAGAATTTTGTTGCTGGTAATTTTTTGATCCTCCCGTTCCAATACGGGATGCGTAAGGGTGTCTTCCGGATTATCTGTTTGAGCCTGCACCCTGTTTTGATCCAGATTTAGTGCCACTTCCCCGGCTGTGAGTTTGCCGGCCTGGTGAGACACTTCAGCCGATCCGTAGAGTCGGGCTTCACGTCCTCCCTCAAAATCAAATACGAGGGAGTCAGTGGCCTGGAATTGGATAGACTCGCCATCTCCCTGGGATGGTTCTTGTTGTTGTCCTTGAGTAGGTACTTCTGAAGGAGCGGCGGGGCTGCGGTCGGACGGGACGAGGGTATCTGCGCGGGTGGTATCCGTCTTTAGGGTGTCGGGACGATTAGCAGGTTGGAGGCGGTCTGTGGTGTCAGGGCGATTTGTGTTCTGCGCGTAAACCGAGGTATTGAAGGATAACAACACAAGCCAGCAGAAGGCAATTCCTGATATGGTTCTGCTGACATAATGAAGCATAAATTATTATTCACCCGGGTTGAGTACGGTCTAGGTTTTAACTTCTTGTCTGAATGCCAGGCTGGCGGCTCCTAGCAGGGCGGCTTTATTGCCCAGTGACTCATGGATAAGTTCAAAGCCGTCATGAAAAGTGGCCATCATATATTTGTAGGCTGTATTCCGCGCCGGTTCGAGAATCCAATCTCCCGCCTGCGAAACGCCTCCGCTGACAATAATCTTGCGTATATCCAGGACATGTATGTAGTTTACGATAGCATATCCCAGTTTTTCGCCGGAAGAGTATAAAATCTCCTGCGCTAATTCGTTCCCGTCGCACGCAGCTTCATATAGATCAATCGGCTCCAGTTCCTCGAAACGATGGATAAATTCCTGGTATAAGGGATTATCGGGGTCCTGACGAATCCGATCAGCAGCAAAACGACTCAGAAAGCGCTGACCGAGATAAGCCTCGATGCCTCCTCGCGTATTACTGTTTGACAGGGGACCGTGATAATTAATGATGACATGTCCCAGCTCAGCGGCAGCACCGGTACTGCCGCGATATAATTCCCCGTTGAAAATAATACCGCCCCCGACCCCGGTACCCAGGGTGATCATGATAAAATCATCAAAGGCCGCTCCTTTTCCAAAGTGGTGGGATCCGAGAGCCGCCAGGTTGGCATCATTTTCAACAAGACAGTTAAATCCGGTTCGTTGATGTATTTCTTCACTTACGTTAACCTTTTCCCATCCAGGTAAATTGGGAGGATTCTGCACAAGGGTGCGGTCGAGCGAAATCATGCCCGGTGATCCCAGACCCACGCCAACGGGTTTTTCTTCGGCCTCTGCAGCAGCTAGCCGGACTGCCTCACTTAAACGTGAAAGTACATGATCCCGTCCTTGTACGGCTTCCGTCTTTATCTTAAACCTCTTGATGATTCCTTTTTCATCATCAACCAAAGCCGATTTGATGTTAGTGCCGCCTAAATCGATTCCTATTGCTAACATGGACAATTGACTTAAAAAAGATTATGTGAAAGCCGTCAAAAAGCACTTATACATAATAATTTAATAAAAAGGGATGTAAAAGGAAGAATTGTCGTTCTAGCCCGGATTTCTCATCAAGAAATCCGGGCTAGCAAGGTACATCAGTCGTGGAGCTCCACTTTATATATCGTTTCCTCTTTTTTACGCATACCGTATTTTTCTCGGGCAATTCGTTTGAGCAATGTCGTATCGTTTTCCAATTCCTGTATATCTTGCTTGAGCTGTTCTGTTTCAGCTTCCAGTTGCTTGGTTTTGTGGATCAGTTCCTCTTTTTGCTGGCTGAGAGAGTAGCGCGTCCAGATGCTGTAGGTGTCGAAAAAAAGGATCCAGATAGCAAGAATAGCTCCCAAAAACAGGAAGAGGTAACTTTTTTTCATC
>CAYQXO010000036.1:0-8106 GCA_964421495.1 uncultured Balneolaceae bacterium
GGCGTGGCCAAGGCGCGGGCCGATTCCGTTTTGATAAGCGGAGATTCCGGCGGTACGGGCGCTTCCAAGAAGACTTCGATCAAGTCCGCCGGAACCCCCTGGGAGCTCGGCCTGGCCGAAGCCAACCAGGTATTACTGGCCAATAACCTGCGCTCGCGTATCCAGGTACGGACCGACGGTGGATTTAAAACGGGCCGGGACGTGGTTGTTGCTGCACTATTGGGCGCCGAGGAGTACGGGTTCGGTACGACTCCCCTGGTAACCCTCGGCTGCATCATGCTGCGCAAGTGCCACTGTAATACCTGCTCGGTCGGTATCGCCACCCAGGATCCCGAACTTCGCAAGAAATTTCCCGGCAAACCCGAGTATGTCGTAAATTACATGCATTTTGTGGCCGAGGAGATCCGCGAATATATGGCCGAACTGGGCTTCCGAACGATGGACGAGATGATCGGGCGCGTCGATATGCTGAAGCCCAAGGATATGAAGCTGCCCAAAGCCGAGCGGCTGGATCTTTCGCACCTCCTGTATAAACAGCCGTCTGACGATGATTCGGTAAAAACAATGGAACAGAATCACAAACTGGACGACAAGCTGGATCACAAGCTTATTGAAGAGGCCCGGCCGGCGTTGGAGAAGGGCGTTTCCGTGAATATACAGACCGAAATTGATAATACCGATCGCACGGTCGGCACAATGCTGAGTTCCAGGGTGGCCAAACAGTATGGCATGGAAGCTTTGCCCGACGATACCATCGAGATTAGTCTCCGCGGTACGGCCGGACAAAGTTTCGGGGCGTTTCTGTCCCGCGGTATTTCGATGCACCTGGAAGGGGCCGGAAACGATTATGTCGGCAAGGGTCTTTCCGGCGGCAAGATCGTGATCAAGCGACCGCAGGAAGCGACCTATGCGGCGGCGGAAAACATCATTATTGGTAATGTGGCCCTTTATGGGGCAACCGGCGGAGAATTGTATGTCAACGGACAAGCCGGCGAGCGCTTCGGCGTCCGAAATTCGGGTGTTCTGTCGGTCGTCGAAGGCATCGGCGATCACGGCTGCGAGTATATGACCGGCGGGGTGGTGGTTATCCTCGGCGAGACCGGCAAGAATTTCGGCGCCGGAATGAGCGGCGGCGAGGCTTATATCTTTGATGAAAACGGGGATTTTGAGTCGCGCCTCAACAAGGAACGTGTACATATAGACGAATTTGATCCGGATCGTGACTACGACCTGATTCAGCGCATGATTGCCAATCATTACCAGTATACGGGAAGTGTGAAGGCGAAAAAGATCCTGGATCACTGGGAAGAGCTTTCCGAGCGATTTGTGAAGGTAATACCCGATGCCTACGCCGAAGTAGTTGAGGAGAACTTGCAGGAAGGAACCGATATTCGAATTGATCCTCCACCCAAACCTAAAGCACACAGAGTGGCATGAGCGAGAATCATCCAGACGGATATCTGAAACATACGCGTGACGACATTGGCAAGCGGAATCCCGAGGAACGGGTCGGCGATTACGAGGAGATATGGAAACCCGAGTGGGATGAACAAAAACTCCGCGATCAGGGCGAGCGCTGCATGGATTGCGGTGTTCCCACCTGTATGGGGGGATGTCCCATCGGAAATATAATCCCCGACTGGAACGACCTCGTCTACCAGGGCGACTGGAAAGAGGCGCTGGAGCGTCTGCATGCCACGAATAACTTCCCGGAATTCACCGGCTATACCTGTCCCGCCCCCTGCGAAGGCTCTTGCGTGCTGGCTTATAACGACGATCCGGTCACGATCAAGAGCATCGAGCGGGCTATCGTGGACAAGGGATGGGAAAATGGATGGATTACCCCGGAACGCCCCGAACATCGAACGGGTTATGATGTGGCTATAGTGGGAAGCGGACCGGCCGGACTTGCCGCTGCGCAGCAATTGAACCGAGTCGGACACGGCGTAACGGTGTTTGAACGGGACGATCGTATCGGGGGACTTATGATGTATGGCATCCCGGATTTCAAGTTCTCCAAAAAACAGGTTGAACGCCGGGTTAACCAGTTGCAGCAGGAAGGGATTCACTTCATGACCTGCGCCGAAGTGGGCAAGCACCTCTCGTTCGACCGAATCCGAAAGGATTTTGACGCCGTATGTCTGGCTATCGGCGCCCAGAAACATCGCGATCTGCCGCTCGAGGGACGTGATCTCGACGGGGTGCACTATGCGATGGATTATTTGATCAAGGAAAATAAACACCAGAATGGGAAGGAAGTTGAAGACTTTATATCAGTCGAAGATAAAAATGTAATTGTGCTCGGCGGGGGCGATACCGGGGCCGATTGCGTGGCCACGGCCCATCGGCAGGGAGCGAAACAGGTGATTCAGATCAGTATCAATCCGCGCCTGCCCGATCAGCGGCCGTCCAACAATCCCTGGCCGGAACAACCGCTCGTCTATAAGAAAACCTATGCCCAGGAAGAGGGAGGTACGGAAGAATATAGTCTCAATACCAATGCATTCATAGATGAGGACGGAGACGGAAAAGTGGATTATTTATCCGGCGAACGGGTGGAATGGATATACGACGAGCAGGGCAGCCGCAAGGATAAAAAGGTATTGGAATCGGATTTACGCCTGAAGGCTGATCTGGTGCTGATAGCGATTGGATTTGAAGGGGCGGAAAACAGTCCGTTTGAAGATACCGACCTGGAATTTGAAAATGGAACCTTTAAAACGGATGAGAAGATGCAGACGACAGTACCCGGCGTATTTGCCGCCGGAGATGCCAATATGGGACAGTCCCTCGTCGTCTGGGCCATCGGGGAAGGACGGGATGCAGCCCATCATATAGATACATACCTGCAGGGCGAAAGCCAACTTCCCGCAAGTATTCAGACCATTAACGGTCCGGATACGGCAAGTGTGGACAAGCGAAAAGTGAGAATAGGTAAATGATAAAAACGCCGGAAGTCGGAGGCCGGAGGCCG
Organism: uncultured Balneolaceae bacterium; assembly: GCA_964421495.1. Lineage (GTDB taxonomy): Bacteria > Bacteroidota > Rhodothermia > Balneolales > Balneolaceae > CAJXOW01. The sequence continues at coordinate 2,975 of CAYQXO010000036.1, forward strand.
GAAGGCTATTCCAGCAAGTAACCAAGTTGTGTATATACACCACCTGATTACCTGCTGGAATAGCCTTCCGGCCTCCGGCCTCCGACTTCCGGCGGGCGAGCGCAGCGAGCCCTGTTTAACTAAACAATTTTAGTCGTGAGCAACTGGATTGTCATAAAATACGGGGGAACAAGCGTCTCCTCCCTTGAGAACTGGAATAACATTGAATCGGTTCTGCGGGAGAGATTGGAACAGGGCTATCGTGTCTGCCTGGTGCATTCCGCTCTAAGCGGGGTTTCGAACTTGCTGGAGAGGCTCCTGGAGCAGGCGGTGCGGGGCGATCATAAAGATGCGATGAAAGAAATAAAAGACCGTCATCTCAGCCTGGCCGAGTCGCTGGACATTGATGGAGAAGAGGTGTTGTCGAATTATTTTGAAGAATTGAAACGGATTAGCACGGGCATTGCGCTGGTGGGGGAGGCGAGTCCGCGTATAGAAGCCCGGGTCATGAGCCTGGGAGAGTTGATGGCGACGACGTTGAGCCATACCTATTTACAGCAGCAGGGTTTGGAATGCGGATGGACCGACGCGAGGGAATGGCTCCACAGCGAAAGGGAGCCGGGAATGTCGGAAAAAACGGCCTACCTGTCAACCCGCTGCACGTTTGGTCCGGACGAGGAAACGCGGAAGTTTTTCGAACAGATGGGATCGCTCGTCATAACCCAGGGATTTATCGCCCGCAATGATCGCGGGGAGACCGTCTTACTGGGAAGAGGGGGGTCGGATGTATCCGCTGCCTATTTCGCCTCTATACTGGAGGCGGAGCGACTGGAAATTTGGACCGACGTGCCGGGGATGTTTACGGCCGATCCGCGGACGATCCCGTCTTCCCGCCTTATCAAGACCCTCACGTATGAAGAGGCGCAGGAGATCGCAACCAATGGTGCCAGTGTGCTGCATCCGCGAAGCATACTGCCGGTCCAGCAATACAAGATTCCGGTGGATATCCGGTGCACGCAGCGGCCTAACCTGGAGGGGACCCGTATTTCGGGGACCATTACCGAAGAACATGCTCGCGTTAAGGCTATTGCCATGCGAACCGGTATCAAGTTGGTCACCCTCGAGACGGTGGGCATGTGGCAGCAGGTGGGATTCCTGGCGGAGGCTTTTGACTGTTTCAGAAAGTATGGATTGTCGGTTGATCTGGTGTCCACCTCGGAGACCAGCGTTACGATTAGCCTCGACCCGGGAGCGAATCAGCATTTTGAGGAGGTGAGGGATCGCCTGAAGGCCGACCTCGAAGAACTTTGCAATGTCAGGATTATCGATTCTGCGGCGGCCGTGAGCCTGTTGGGACGTCAAATCAGGGCTATACTGCACAAGCTGGGACCTACCTTTGAAGTCTTTGAAAACCAGCAGATATACCTCGTCAGCCAGGCTGCCAATGACTTGAATTTCACGGTGGTCGTTGACGAAGAGCAGGCTCCGCGGCTGGTAAAGCAGCTCCACGAACTTCTGATTCGGAGGGTTCCGGGCGACCAGGTTCTCGGAAGTACGTGGGAGGATATATTCGAGCAGGAACAAAAAGTGACGACGCCCCTGTATGCCTGGTGGAGGGAAAATATTACCCGGTTGAAGAAGCTGGCCGACCGGGAAGCTCCGATTTATGTGTATCACAAGGATAGTATTCAAAAATCGATGGATCGGCTGACGGATATGGAGTCGGTGGACCAGGTCTTCTACGCGGTTAAAGCGAATAATAACCGGGAAGTGCTAGAACTTGTCTATGAAGAGGGACTGGGCTTTGAATGCGTATCGCCCGGTGAAATCGAATGGATCAAGGAACTGTTTCCCGACCTAGACCCCTCGCGTATCCTGTTCACCCCCAACTTCGCTCCCCGGCACGAGTATGAATACGGGATTGAAGAAGACGTCTGGCTGACGGTCGACAATCTCTTTGTGCTGGAACAATGGCCGGAGTTGTTCGAGGATGAGGAAATATTTTTGAGAATAGATCCGGGGGAGGGCCGTGGACATCATGAACATGTTCGAACCGGCGGCCAGCATTCCAAATTCGGAATTCCCCTGTTTGAAATCGACCAGGTGGCTGAACGCATTGAGGAGATCGGGGCAAGCGTTGTCGGACTGCATTCCCACTCGGGTAGCGGTATTCTGCATCATGAAAACTGGAAGAATATCGCGACGGTGCTCGCCGAGTTAACACAAACCTTCCCGTCGGTCGAACGCATCGATATTGGCGGGGGACTCGGGGTTAGCGAGCAGCCCGGTCAAAGCGGAATAGATCTGTCCGCCCTGGATGAAGCGCTGCAATCGGTAAAAAACGCCTACCCCGACCTCTCGATCTGGATGGAGCCGGGCCGTTACATTGTGGCATCGGCCGGCGCCTTGCTTACGAAAGTCACCCAGCTCAAGGGAAAAGGGGAAGTCAAATACGTGGGCGTAAATACCGGCATGAACAGCTTGATACGCCCGGCCCTGTATGGAGCCTATCATCCCATCGTTAATCTTTCCCGTATGGACGAGGAAACGGTGGATCACGTCAATATCGTGGGACCCATTTGCGAGACGGGCGACAAACTGGGAATCGATCGCCGTTTTCCGGTTTCCGAAGAGGGAGATATTATCCTCATCGGCAACGCCGGAGCCTATGGACGCGTTATGAGTTCCAGCTATAACATGCGCCAGCCCGCTCCCGAGAAAGTGATATAGGATGCTCAAACGGCCTGGAAATTTCAGTATTTTCGCAGTTTTGCCGGCAACTTTCAAACGTTTTTGTCAGTGCCCCCCTTCAAATTGGCACCGATTGAAAAAGGCCGGGCGGACCTCTCTGAAGCACTTGAATTATGCAGCCAGAAGCAAAAAGAATATTATAGCGATAAGTAGGACACAGGATAATTAGCCAGGCACAGCAGTGGACGGCTGGATATTTCTGTCCCGAAAGCTTTCGGGATGCCCGCCCGGCCTTTTTCAATCTTTGGTGATTCGTTTCTCCCCCTGGAATAAGAGAACAGGCCGGTAGTCTGAATCTTTTAATTTCTTCACCGCTTCGAGGACGATCCAGACGGCGAAAACGAAGATGATTGCCCCGAAGAACATCAGCAGCCAGTTGGCGTCTCCCGCCCCGTAGCCGGACCACTGGAAGATCAGTTGCTGCCCAAGTGCCCACAGCGTCATGAAGAGCAGGAATATCATGGGGATGGCGGTGTAGATGATCGGGCGACCCTTGCGATAGAGCCAGATGGATATCAACAGGAGGCTGATTCCGGCCAGCAGTTGGTTGGAGGTGCCGAATAAGGGCCACAGCAGGTACCCGCCGCTTCCAAAACCCTTGGGACCTTCGGGCAGCAACACCAGCAGGGCCGTGGATATTACGGCGACGGCGGTGGAAACATGGATGCGGGTCAGAACCGGAATTTCGTATTGATGCCCAAGTTCTCCGATGATGTAACGCATCAGTCGAACCGAGGTGTCCAGCGTGGTGGCCGCAAAGCTGATGATGATTACGGAAATGATGGTGCGGGCGGCGGTTTCGGGAATGAGTACGCCCGTGGCCAGTTGGGCAGCTCCCTTGACAAAGGCGGTAAGTCCCTCTGCGCTGGCATGCTCAAAGGTACTGTAAAACGAGGTGAATTCGCCGCTGGAAACGAAATAGGTGGTCACGGCAAGGATGGTTATAAGGGCTAGCGCCCCTTCCCCGATTGCCCCCAGATATCCCACAAATCGGGCGTCGGTGTCCTTGTTGAGCTGCTTGGAGGTGGTGCCCGAGGAAACGAGTCCGTGAAAGCCGGACACCGCCCCGCAGGCGATAGTGATAAACAGGAGCGGAAACCAGGATACCTCGGTGGCCTCGGGATTCGTGGCCGGCGCGGTGAGTTCGGGAGACAGGATAAACAGACCGAGGTAGAGGATCGAAAGTCCCACGACCAACTGGTGGGCATTGATGTAATCACGCGGTTGCAGGAGCGTCCACACCGGCAGGGTGGAGGCAAAGTAGACATAGAGCATCAGAATTACGATCCATATCAGAAAGGCCGACGAGACGCTGTTCAGCCCCAGCATGCCGGCAGCTCCCTCGCCGCCGAAATACTGAACGAGATCGATCTGGAGAATGGGAATATACGAAGCCGCAACGGCGGCCCCGTACATGGCGATCAGGGCCAGGATCGAGGGAATCAGCATGTTTCCGTGCTTTTTATAACCGTAATACCCGATGCAGATGGCGAGGGGAATCTGGATGAAAATGGAAACCACGCTGGCCGGAAATGTGATAAACAGATTGGAAATGACCCAGGCGAAAACGGCGTTGACCATCAAAACCAGGATTAAGATGATAAAAAGGAACAGGTTTTTGGCGCGGTCGCCGATGATTTGACGGGTCAGCGTGCCGATCGACTCCCCCTGGTGGCGGACCGACAACACCAGCGTACCGAAGTCGTGTACGCCGGCGGCGAAGACCGTCCCCAGCACCACCCATAACACGGCCGGCAGCCATCCCCAGTACACGGCGATAGCCGGTCCCACGATAGGCGCGGCACCCGCAATGGAGGTAAAATGATGTCCCCATAAAACCCATTTATTGGTAGGCACAAAATCAACCCCGTCTTCAAAGGCATGCGCCGGCGTTTCAAAATCAGCATCAAGCTGGTAAATATAATCGGCTATGAATCGCGAATAAAAACGATATCCCAAAAAGAAAACAACAATGGCCCCCACGGCCAGCCATATGCTATTCATAATCGTCCTCTAAAGATTCGCAAGAATTAAAATTAGTGTGGTTGTTTGTCAGACCGTTTGCCGAAACCCGGGACGGGCGGGCGTTCCTTCGATTAAAAATTTTTTCTTGCTGTTTTGCCACTCCTGCGTTAGTCACTGGTAAATTTATACTTACCGACCTTTACAATGATCGGTTCGAAAAATATTAAGTTCTCGGAACGGCCGCCCGTCCCGGGTTTCGGCAAACGGTCGTATTAAATAACAAAAACCGCTTGACGAAAGTTTAAAACAAATTATATTTCGATTTGTGGTTCTTACAAACTGGAAGAGAAATGCGGTCTGCGATGTCTTTAAACTTTGGTTTTACCGCCTTATGTTGAGGAAACGGTTAGGAGTCCGTCGGACTTTACAAATCTACC
>CAYQXO010000036.1:8116-21462 GCA_964421495.1 uncultured Balneolaceae bacterium
TTCGAAAAGTCCAACAGACTCCTGCTATGCCATTTATCTAGTCAAGAATTCGTATAAAAGAATTTAAAACTTGACAATTACATCAGTCGTGAACAGATTCAATAAAATTCGAGCGCCTTTTTCAAACCCCGGGGAGGGCTCTGAAACACTTGGGTTGTTCAGCTTAAAGGCTAACAAGGTATTATTACTAAAAGCCGTTATTTCGGAGTCATACCCTCGCAAAGCACCAGCCGGCTGAATTTCCCTGGTTGAAGAGCCCTCCCCGGGGTTTGAAAAAGGCGCTCGAATGACGTGATTGCTGGTCACGACGGGAATCATTGCATTTTTTGCACCAACCTCTATTCTTGAAAACTAATTATTCATGTCAGAAAATAGCCGTTTAAATTCAGATCAACTTTATACGTCTTGCGAACTTGACAGTCTGGATTTTGAAACCACCCAGGAAATTGAAGAATATCAGAATATAGTGGGACAGGAACGAGTGGTATCCTCCATTCAGTTCGGTGTCGATATGGATCGTGATGGCTATAATGTTTTTGCCCTGGGACCGAACGAAACCGGTAAAAAGGAACTTATTGAAGACTACCTGAAAAAGCACTCCACAGAGGAGGACGTTCCTTACGATACCTGTTATGTGAATAATTTCGAGGAGGAATACAAGCCGGAAATCCTCAAGCTACCCGCCGGACGTGGCTGCGAGCTGCGGAATGCCATGAATAAGTTGATTGAAGACCTGGAAACGACCCTCACCGCTGCTTTTGAAAGTGAAGAATATCAAAACCGCCGGCAGGCAATCGAGGAGGATGTCCAGCAGGAACAAGGCGAGTCGATCAGTGATCTGCAGCAACGGGCTCAGCAAAAGGGACTGGCCCTGATACGTACGCCCACCGGATTTTCCTTTGCTCCGATGAAAGATGGAGAGATTATGTCGCAGGAAGAAGTCCAGGAGATGTCGGAGGAGCAGGAGGAGGAGATGGAGAAAAATATTGAGGAATTTCAGAAGGAGCTTCAGCAGATCCTTCAGAAGATGCCGAGCCGCAAGCGGGAGGTGCGCAAACGCTTACGAAAGCTGGATCGTGAAATAGCGAGTTATGCGGTTAAGGACTTGATTGATGAACTTAAGCAGAAGTTCTCAAACCTGGAAGATGTAGTGGAATTTCTTGATGAGGTTCACGATGATATTGTTGAGAATGTAAAGTCTATTATTGGTCAACAGGGTCAGGGTCAGCTTATTCAAATGATGCAGGGGCAGGGCGGGGGGAACAGCGGCGGTTCCGATCCGCAGGAAAATCCAACCCTGCGGAGATACAAGGTGAATGTACTGGTGGATAACAGTGATACGGAAGGAGCTCCCGTCGTATATGAAGACAATCCCACCTTTAAAAACCTGGTCGGCCGCGTGGAATACGAGTCCAAGATGGGGGCATTGACGACCGACTTCAACCTTATTAAGCCCGGGGCCCTTCACTTGGCTAACGGCGGTTATCTTATTCTGGATGCGCGACGCGTGCTGATGGAGCCTTTTGCCTGGGAGGGATTAAAGCGGACGCTCAAGTCGCAAAAACTTAAAATCGAATCCCCGGGCGAATCGTATGGATTGATCAGTACGGTATCCCTTGAGCCGACACCGGTGGATCTTGATGTGAAAGTGGTCCTGTTGGGCGAACGCCAGTTGTATTATCTGCTGTGCCATTACGACCCCGAATTCCGTTCCCTCTTTAAAGTGGAAGCGGATTTTGACGATGAAATCGATCGCAGTGAAGATAATAAGCGGAAATATGCGCAACTTCTGGCGGGTCTGGTCAGTGATAATAACCTTAAACCGTTCGACAAATCGGCAGTGGCCCGTATTATCGAGCGGAGTGCGCGGATGGTGGAGGACAGCGAGAAGATGTCGACCCGAAACAAGCAGGTCGAAAATCTGATGCAGGAGGCCGACTACTGGTCCCGTAAAAACGGAAATGAGCATGTTACCCGCGACGACGTTCAAAAAGCTATCGAACAGCGTATTTACCGCTCAAGCCGGATTCGCGACAAAGTGCAGGAGGCGATACAACGCGATACGCTCTATATCGATACGAGCGGCGGGGAAGCTGGACAGATTAACGCCTTGTCGGTAGCCCAAATAGGGGATGTTATGTTCGGCCGACCGAATCGCATTACCGCCAGCGTACGCCTGGGCAAAGGAGAAGTCGTGAATATAGAGCGGGAAGTGAAAATGAGCGGGCCGATCCATTCCAAGGGAGTTATGATTCTGTCCGGCTTCCTCGGTGAGCGATTTGGCACCCGCCAGCCGCTGTCGCTGTCGGCCAGCCTGGTGTTTGAGCAGTCCTATAGCGGTATCGACGGCGACAGCGCATCCGCGGCCGAGCTGTATGCCTTGTTGTCGGCAATCGGGGAAATTCCGATTAAACAGTCCTATGCCATTACCGGTTCGATTAATCAGCGCGGACAGATACAGCCTATCGGAGGCGTAAATCAGAAGATCGAGGGATTCTTTGACGTTTGTAAGCATCGTGAACTGACCGGGGAACAGGGCGTATTGATTCCCAGGACGAATGTCAAGAATCTGATGCTCCGCCAGGACGTTATCGAGGCGGTGGAGGAAGAAAAATTTCATATCTTCGCTATAGAGAACGTCGATGAGGGGATGGAGATTTTGACCGGACTGGAGATGGGCGAGCCCGATGAAAACGACGAATTTCCGGAGGGCACGATAAATTACAAGGTCGAACGACGGCTGTCTGATATGGCGGAGAAACGAAAACAATTTTCATCGAACAGCAAGAAGGGAAGTGGTTCCAATGATGGTTGAGGAAGAGCACGAGAAGGAAAAACCGCTGTTTGAGCATATCCTGGTTGCCCTGGATGCTTCCTCGCACAGCATGGCGGCCCTGGAGGCTGCCGCACGCCTGGCGCATAGTATTGAGGCGAATCTAGAGGGAGTATTTGTGGAGGATATTAACTGGTTCCGGCTTGGCCGCCATTCGATGTCCAGCGAAATAAGTGAAGTTACCGGCAACGTACGTCCCTTCGACCAGGATAACATCGAAAAACAGGTGCGGGCCCTGGCGAAACGAATGGAGCGAGCCCTTCGGCGGGTATCGGAGTTGGCCAGTATCAACTATGAATTTCGAACGGAGCGAGGTGGTGTTGAAAAAAAATTGCTTTCTGCCGCCAAGCACGCGGACCTGATAACGCTTGGACGAGTGGGACAATCCATGACCCGGGGGACCCAACTGGGAAAAACCGCCCGCGCCCTGCTCAATAAAACGGATAAACCGGTTTTATTACTGCAGAGAGGTCTGAAGCTGGGCGATTCCATAGTCTGTATCTATAATCGAAGCGAACAAGGTCGACAGGCCCTGCAGATCGCTAAAAAGCTGACCCAGCAGGTGGAGACCAGGTTGCAGGTCATAGCATTCAGGGACGAGGGGGAGGAGCCTAAAGTTGTGATTAAGGAAGTCAAAAAACTCCTGGGGGATCTGCGCTTGCCTACCCGCGTCTTTGCCGTTGAAATGCCGGAAGCCTTTCATCTGGCGCGTCTGGTTACGGAAAAAAAAGGAGGATTGCTGATTGCAAGCCGTTCACATCCCCTGTTTTACGGCAATGCGCTGGAGCGAATACTTGCCAATATCAAATGTCCTGTTTTACTGACAAATTGATAGTGAGTACATGGCGGATCAGAAACTGAAAAAAAATCTTAGCTTATTTGACGTATTCGTATTCGGTATCGGTCCAATGCTCAGCGTAGGGATATTTTTACTGCCCGGCATGGTTTACGCGAAAGTCGGTCCCGCCGCTATTCTGGCCTATGCTATCGCCGGAATTTTGATTATACCTCCCTTGATGAGTAAGGCGGAACTGGCTACCGCAATGCCGAGGGCAGGGGGAACCTACTATTTTCTCGATCGCAGTATGGGTCCGCTGGTGGGGACCATCGCCGGTATCGGTACCTGGCTGGCCCTGGCGTTTAAAAGCTCTTTCGCCCTGATTGGCCTGGGCGCCTATCTCGTATTTTTTCTTGATCTGGCCGTAAAGCCGGTGGCGCTGGCCTTGTGTGTGATATTCGGGGGACTTAATGTCAGCGGCGTGAAAAATGTGGGACGCATACAGGCGATGTTCGTTAGCATTTTATTGGGCATCCTCGCCTACTTTATAGGGCGGGGATTGTTTCAAGTTGATATGATGCAGTTTGAACCGTTTTTTACGAGCGACCTGAATTCTTTGTTGGGAGCAGTGGGCTTTGTGTTTGTATCCTTTACGGGATTGACGAAAATTGCCAGTATGGCCGAGGAGGTGGAGGATCTGGAACGAAATATTCCGCTCGGAATGATGCTTGCACTGGGAGTTTCCCTCATTATATACATCCTCTGTATTACGGTTATAATTGGAGTTATTCCCGGGGGCGATCTGGCGAAAACGCTGACTCCCATGGTGGATGCCGTTGAACAGTTTATGGGTCCCGTGGGGAAATTTGTAATGGCCGGTGCGGGCATCTTGGCGTTTGCGGCTACGGCCAATGTCGGTATGTCAGCTTCTTCCCGTTATCCGCTGGCTATGAGCCGGGATAATATTTTTCCCGATTATTGGAAAAAAGTGGGAAGGTTTCACACGCCTACGCGATCCATTGTTCTGACTACGTTGTTGATGTTGGTGTTTATACTTCTACTGACCCCCGAAGGGGTTGCCAAACTGGCCAGTGTTTTGAAGCTGTTAATTTTCGGCATTGTCAACCTGGCCGTTATTGTCATGAGGGAAAGCAAAATTACGGCGTATGACCCGGGATTTAGAAGTTTTGGCTATCCCTGGGTGCAGATTATTGGTTTGATTACGCCGCTGATCCTGATACCGGCGATGGGAACCCTGGCTATGATTTTTTCGGCCGGAGTGGTGCTGACGGGAATCCTGTGGTATTTGTTTTATGCGGAAAAACGGGTTCAGCGTTCAGCCGCCATGTACCAGGTGTTTCAACGTTTGGGCAGTGCGGCTGACAAGGAAATCCATAATGAGTTGCGTCAACTGATGCGGGAAAAGGGACTTCGCAAGGAAGATCAGTTTGAAGAAGTGATCGTTCGTGCGGGAATCATGTGGGCGGACGAGGATACTGATCAGAGTGAGCTCATTAAAAAAGCCTCCCGAAAAATAGCGAAACAGGCTAATATCCAGGCAAAAAAAGTCTATAAGAGATTGTTAACGGAAATCCAGGATGAGGTGACTCCCTTCGGCCAGTATATTGCTCTACCCCACGTCCGCCTGGAGGGGGTGCAAAATCCGGAACTGGTCATTGTACACTCCCGGGAAGGCATTCAGTTGAGTGAGGGGGAAGATCCCGTATATGCGATCTTTATTCTCGTAAGTCCCAGAGAGGACCCGCAACGACACCTGCGGTTTCTCTCTGAATTGGCCAATCGGGCAGAGAATATCGATTTCGAAGATGCGTGGAGGCAGCTTGATTCTGAACGTACTATCCGCAACAGCTTCCTGCGTACCGGTAATGTGACGGAATACGTCGTGGAAAGCGAGAATATAGCGGGCCAGCCCCTGAGGAATTTCAAGATACATGAAGATTGCCTGGTGGCGATGATAAGTCGAAATGGAGATATGATTATGCCCCACGGTGATACCAATTTGAAATTGGGTGACCGTCTCACCCTGATTGGCAAACAGGAAGCCGTGGATGAAACGATAAATTACTTCGAGCGGAAAACTTAGGACGGTTTTGTGCAATTAGCGTCTTTATAGAAGCCATCTCCGCCCGGGAATCTGTCGGACGTTCGCCAATGCACCGCATAAGATGGATTGGGTTTTGGCCGGTGGTGACGTACATAGCGTTATGATGTACGGTTATTTGGCCAAAATCGAAATCAAACCGGTCTTTTTTTACCGATCCGTATAATTCGATATACTCATGGCCCGATTACTACGAAGTGCACCGAGCTAAGCCATTCCCACGTAAGTGAGGTTCGAGTCCAGGAGCTGTACACCGCTTGTCCCCTGATTTTACCGCTGTGTCCTCCCTCTTATCTCAAAACTCAGCACTCCGCACCTAGCCCCGAAAGGATACCCCCTCCCCCTATATAATAATTACAAACGGACCGCGTTAGAATACCCTACCCGGGTAGGGTATAAATATTAATTAAATGGTACCGGCATGATGAATAAACAGGAAAAACAGAAAGCGGTTACTCGATTGAAAAAGATCGAGGGACAAATACGGGGATTGCAGAAAATGGTGGAAGAGGATCGGTATTGTATCGATATCATCGGACAGACCGCCTCGGTAATCAACGCGTTGAAGGGTGTAGAGGATTTTGTCATGGAACAGCATCTGCATACCTGCGTGGCGGATGCGATGAGTAGCGACCAGGATGGCGAGAAAAACGAGAAAATAGACGAGGTTATGCAGGTCCTTAAACAGTTTCGCAATCACGGGTAATGTTATTTTCGCGGGATTACCCTCCCTGCAAGAGTTTGGTGATATGGTGGTGAAAATTTACAAAATCGACGGATTTTTTAACCAGGAACTAAAAATACAGTATTATGGCTGAGTTGGTAAAAGAGACATTGGAAATTGAAGGTATGCACTGCGCCGGCTGCGTGTCCAGTGTAAAGGATTTTCTGGATGAGCTGGAAGGGGTGGAAGAGGCCAATGTCAATTTGGCCACAGAAAAGGCGCAAGTGACATACGATCCGGATCTGGTGCGGCACGGGGACCTGGTGGAAGCGGTCCGCCGATCGGGATATGACGTCCGATCCACCCGGGAGGACCGGGAACGTCGTGCCGAGGACGTATTCGAGCGCGATAAGCAAAAAGTGGAAAAAGCCCGTCGCAATATGTGGTGGGCCTGGGGAGTAACAATTCCCATCATCCTTTGGATGCTGCCCGAAATGTTGTTCGGCTACGTATTTCCGAATGAATGGGGGTATGATCTCGGCATGATAGCCCTCTCGTCGGTCGCCCTGTTCTATCCCGGTTGGGCAACGTTCAAGGGAGCCTGGAAGTCGACATTTACGGGATCCCCCAACATGGACGTATTGATTGCCATGGGAACTCTTGCGGCGCTGGCCACGGGTGTGGTGTCCCTGCTGCACCAGGTGGGACTTGCCCCGGCATTTCACAGTTTTGCCGGCATCGCCGGTATGATTATGGCCTTCCACCTTACGGGCCGCTATGTGGAAACCAAGGCCAAGGGCCGGGCGTCTGAAGCCATTAAAAAACTTATGACCCTGGAGGCGAAAGAGGCTACGGTAGAGCGTAATGGCCGGGAGGAGACCGTGCCCGTACAAGAATTGCAAAAAGGGGATGTGATGATCGTCCGTCCCGGCGAGAAGATTCCGACCGACGGCGTCGTTCGCGAGGGAGAAAGCAGCGTGGACGAGTCGTTGGCGACCGGGGAGTCGATGCCGGTGGAAAAGAAGGCCGGCGACGAGGTGATCGGATCCACGATCAATAAGCAGGGCGTGTTGAAGGTGGAGGCAACGAGCGTGGGACAGGGGACGTTCCTGAGCCAGGTTATTCGCATGGTGGAAGAGGCGCAGGGGAGCAAAGTACCGATCCAGGAAATGGCCGATCGCATTACGAGCATTTTTGTCCCCGTCATCCTCGTACTGGCTCTGCTCACCCTGGTCAGCTGGCTCGTGTTTCCGGCCTTTTTTGGATCCATTGCCGCATGGGGCGCCCAGTATTTGCCGTGGATCAATCCCGGCATGGGAACCACAGCGCTGGCCTTTTTTGCCGCTATCGCCGTGCTGGTGATAGCATGTCCCTGTGCATTGGGACTCGCCACGCCTACCGCCTTGATGGTGGGTTCGGGCAAGGGAGCTGAAAACGGAGTGTTAATCCGTAATGGCGCGGCTATTCAGACGATGAAGGATATCACCACCATCGTATTGGATAAAACGGGTACGATCACGGAAGGTAAACCGGGAGTTACCGATGTTATGACGTTTAATGAATATAATGAACCTCAAGTGCTACGGTTTGCAGCGGCGGCTGAAAAAGGTTCCGAGCACCCGCTGGGGCACGCTGTTGTTGAGCATGTGAAAGGCCTGGATAAGGTCAACTCGATTCCCGACGCCGAGAAGTTTGTGACGCATACCGGGAAGGGAGTCGAGGCACAGGTCACCGGTACGCCGGTCCATATCGGTACCGCCGGCTGGATGGAGGATATGCAGATCGAGATCAACAGCGAAATGAAACAGCATCTGGAAACCCTGGAAAGTTCCGGTAAAACGGCCATGCTGGTGGCCGTCAACGACGAGATCGCCGGAATTATAGCGGTGGCCGACCAGATACGGGAGAGCAGTGCCGAAGCGATTCAAACCCTGAAGTCGTTCGGATTTCAACCCGTCATGATCACCGGCGACAATGAACGAACGGCCCGGGCCATAGCCGGCGAGGTAGGCATAGACCGGGTGATTGCGGAAGTGATGCCGGACGAAAAAGCCGCCGAGGTAAAACGTCTGCAGCAGGAAGGCGAGAAAGTGGCTATGGTGGGAGATGGAATCAACGATGCACCGGCCCTGACGCAAGCGGACGTGGGAATAGCAATCGGTACGGGGACCGATGTGGCGATCGAGTCGGGCGACCTGGTACTGGTGAAGGGCGATCTCGACGCGGTGGTTCGTGCTGTTCGGCTCAGCCGCGCTACCTTCACAAAAATCAAACAGAACCTGTTCTGGGCCTTTTTCTACAACGTTGTTATGATTCCCCTGGCCATATTGGGTATGCTGCATCCCGTACTGGCCGAGATAGCCATGGCCCTCAGTTCCGTCAACGTGGTTACAAATTCGCGTCGGTTGCAGAAAGTAAGCCTTAAATAAAATTCCGACAGACTCCTATGGAGTCACAATTTGCCCGCGTATTTCGCCGTCTGGATGGGGATTGCTGGCAACATTGAGGTAGAGCATGTTGTCGCGGTAAAATTCCTCGATGTTATCGGGTACGTGGAAGGTATTCTTTTCCGCTTTGAAACGACCGCTGGTGTGATCATCGTTTAAATCGCCGGCCGTCAGTCGATAAATAACGTTTCCATTTTCCCCCTTTTCAGACATTTGGATGTAGGCTCCCGTGTAATACCCTTTTAGTTCTTCAAAACTTCCCTTGACGGTCAGGCTGTCTTCTGTTTTAATGATGGTGAACATTCCAGTGCCGTTCGTGGATACTGAGGGAACGGATTGGGTGCCGTTGGCAACGATCTTCAGGGTATCCTGTGCCTGGACCGGGCCGATACACACCATGAAAGTCAATAGAATCGAGAGACTGACAGCTACGATATAGCGCATAATCTTATCTTTTTGAATATTTTTGTTTTTGAAGAATCGTTGATTTCTTCTATATAAACGTATGAGTATCCAGATTCATATACAGTAATATGGATTATAAAGACCACTTTTCTGATCATGCTGAAATGTATTCCCGTTATCGGCCGGAATACCCGGGACGGCTTTTTCAATTTTTGGTCTCTCTGGTGGCTAGCCGCGAAAGAGCATGGGATTGTGGAACGGGAAACGGTCAGGTGGCCAAAGTGTTGACCGCTTATTTTGATGAGGTCATAGCAACGGATGCAAGTCAGAAGCAAATTCAACAAGCAGCCTCCCATAAAAAGATTACGTATCGCGTACGTACGGCAGAAGATTCCGGTATCGAGGGAGGGTCGGTCGACCTGGTAACGGTGGGACAGGCGCTGCATTGGTTCGACCGGGAGGCTTTCTTCGAGGAAGCTCGACGAGTTATGCGAGATAGAGCTATAATAGCGGCATGGACCTATCAGCTTTGTCATGTAAATGAGGAATTGAATAGGCTGGTTCGCACCTACTATCACGAAATCGTAGGACCCTATTGGCCGGAGGAACGTAAGATCGTCGAAAATGGATACCGGGACCTCTCCTTCCCATTTGAAGAACTGGATTACCCGGCAATGAGGATGGAAGCGGACTGGACACTGCAGCAATTTCTCGGGTACCTCCGTACCTGGTCGGCCGCCCAGCGTTTCCGCGAAGATAAGAATGCGGATCCGGTCGAACCCCTGGAAGGATATTTCGAATCGGCATGGGGCGAAGCGGATCAACTGCGTCGGGTATATTGGCCTATTTCCATGAGGGTGGGGCGTAAAAGTTCGACAGACTCCTAGCCCGGATTTTTTACAGGAGAGCTCCAATTACTTCACTCCATGTTAAAAAGATTTAACACTATTTGTTGTAACATTTTGTGATTTGATCACTCTTGTCTACACCGAGCAGGTTTTTATACAGAAATTTATATATCCAAAATTATTAATTTATTCGATTCAATGGTTGCAAGTGATAAAAGCAATACCGTGCTTATCGTTGAGGATGATATGATTCTCTCGATGGTTATTGAGCAAATGGTACAACAGTTGGGCTATGAAGTGACGGATAAGGTAAAAAGTGGAGAGCGGGCTATTGAATCGGCCTTGGAAAATAAACCTGACGTAATACTCATGGATATTCGCCTGGATGGCGAAATGGACGGCATCGATGCGGTTCACAAAATACATTCCAATACAGATATACCCGTCATATATATTACGGGGAATAATGATTCCAACAGCCGGGACCGGGCCAGCAAAACCGAGCATATAGACTTTCTGGTCAAGCCGGTGGATCAAAATACGCTGAATAACGCTTTGAGTCGGATTAATCTGAATGCCGTAACCTCGGCCTCCGATTTTTGACCCCCCCCGTTTTTTACGGTGAATTTACCATCCGGCCGTTATTATTCATTTTCCCGGCCCGAATTGCCCACCAGGAATTTTGATCGTCAGCAAGGCGGCAGGCTGCCGGCGAAGCGATTCCCACGCAGTGCTCCGAGCGCTAGCGCTTCTCATGTAGTGAAATCCGGGTTAGGAATGAATCTCCAGCGTATTGTTGATAATATCGAGCAATCGCTCAATTTCCTGCATCGTATTGTAATAATGGGGGGCAATCCGCAGGCTGTTTTCGCGAAGAGCAACGGTTACACTCTCTTCCTCCAGGGTATTGATAAAGGATTGATTGTTTACATGGTCCGGCAGGCTAATAGTGACTATCCCACCCCGTTCTTCCCAGCTTTCCGGCGTTGAAAGGGATACGGAATCCCATTCCCGGAATGTTTCTATAAGTCGAGTTGTCAGCATTCGTACCTGTTGCGTGATGCGCCGGGGACCGATTTGGAATATGTTTTCAAGGGAGGCATTCAATCCATGGATCCCGCTGAAATTCGGGGTCCCCAGTTCATAGCGGCGGGCCGTGGCATCGAGAGCCTGGTCCGTTTCGAATAACAGCCAGGGTTCCTCAACCGATAGCCATCCGACGTATTGATGGACGATTTGCTCCTGCAGGGCCTCCGAAAGATAAAGAATGCCGATTCCCTGGGGACCAAGCATCCACTTATGTCCGCCTGACACCAGGGCGTCTATATGAAATGCTTCAACATCCAGCGGAACCACCCCCAGCGCCTGGATGGCATCGACGATGAATAGGCAATCGTGTCGTTTGCATAAGCGTCCGATGGCTTTGAGGTCGGCCCGGTACCCATTCAGAAACTGAACGGCGCTGATGGCCACCAGCCGGGTCGAGGGACCTATCGACGCCTCAATGAGTTGCGGGGTCACCCGGCCTCCCTGGTGCTTGACTTTTTCCACCTCCACGCCTTGCTGACGTAAATTTAGATAAGGATATACGTTGGCGGGAAACTCCAGGTCATTGATGATTACGTGATCACCCGATTCCCATTCCAGTCCGCTGGCTACCAGGTTGAGTCCCTCCGACGTATTGGAAACAAAGGCAATGCGATCTTCCGAGGGGGCATTGATCAGCTTTGCCATATACTTACGTGCCATTTCAGCCACGGCCGCATCCCGGTCAAAATAGTCGATATTGCCGGAGCTGCGTTGTTTCAGACGCTTCTGGATAGCGTCGACTACCTTGACGGATAACGGTCCGATTGCCGCATGGTTGAAGTACATCCGCTGCCGGGCGGTATGCGGATAGTCTTTTCTGAGCTCTTCAAGTTCCCGGGAACTAAAAGGCGATTGAACAGATTGAGCCATAAAATTAAGATCGGAAGTGTGTTAAATGCTTGGTTTGATTCGAAAATATATCCGTCATGATATTGATAGTTATCCTGTTCTCAACTCGCCTCGTCCATATCTTCGATTGCGTCGAGATCGGTAACTCCAGCCGAGATGATAAATTTCATATAGTCGGCGGCTGGGACGTCAATATGGCGTACGCTTTCGCTCGGAACGATAAAAAGATTACCCGAGAAATTATAGGAGTGCGGACAGTAAACGGCGACCTTGTCCTTCATACCCAGCTCCTTCATATCCTCGTTCGTTATAAATCCCATACGCTGAAGACCGTGATCGTTGAAATCCATCACCACGGGGATATTAAATCGTTTTTTATCGCCCACAAACGCCTCGGTGAGATCCCGAATAGACGTGTAGATGATTTTGATGAGGGGCATTCGATTAATGCCACGCTCAAAAAGGCGAATGACCGGCTGTATGAACGCCGTGGATACCAACAGACCGATGAAGCTGATCAGAGCGAAAGCGATCAGGATCCCCAGTCCGGGAATGTCAATCTGGAACCATTGTCGCAGCAGGGCGTTAAACGTGGCATTTGCCCATTGGACCAGCGCGATTACAATGTATAAGGTGATTCCGATCGGGAAGACAAAGAGTAATCCGCGAAGAAAGTTGTTGACAATCGATCTCATAAGCAGGGTGTCTCCAGAGTTAGGATTTACAGGGCAGTGAGCGGCTGGATCTACTGACCCCGGTGTCGCCGCCCCGGTGTTGAGCTGGTAGATTTCTCAAAAGTCCCACGTACACTTGGATAATATTGCTAAACGTCAATGGTTGCAAAAATAAATAGACATTGTGGCTTCTGATGGTCGGAAGTTATATTTTTTATATTTTAGGGAAACAGACGCTTGTCATATGTGATCATGCAAAAAATACGTGGGAGGTCGTCGGGCTTGTACATCGCAATGTGGCAATTGTCCGTCGGACTCCCGATCGTTGATTCAGCGTCGGCAAGTTTAATACAAGTAATATGATTAAGAAAATACGCAACTCAATATCATGAGTCATAAGTCAGCCGCCGAGATCCGCCAGGATTTTTTCGACTTTTTTGAAGAACGGGATCACCTGCTGGTGCCGAGTGCTCCCGTTGTACCGAAAAACGATCAGTCGCTGTTGTTTACCAATGCCGGGATGAATCAGTTCAAGCCTGTATTCCTGGGAGAGGAGTCGGGCTACAATGAAGACGGGGAGATCTGGCAGCGGGCGGTCGATACCCAGCGGTGCATCCGGGTAAGCGGCAAGCATAAC